>NC_013939.1:587500-907500 GCF_000010985.1 Deferribacter desulfuricans SSM1 | reverse complement strand
CATCTTTATCAGCCAATTCCAACGCACTATTACCTAAGACGCATCCACCTTTAAAGTTCCTTGAATGATGTAACAAAATAATTTGATTAAAGAGACTATACAATTTATCAAACGCAGTATCTCCCACTAAATTATCTTCTATAAATTTTAAAAATTTATTCTCATAATATTTCAGCGCTTCCATAACTAATTCTTGTTTATTCTTAAAATAAAAGAATATCCCACCTTTTGATATACCTGTTACTTGACATAATTCATTTATGCTTGTGTCCTGAACACCTTTTAAATGAATCATCTCAATGGTTTTTTCTAAAATAAGCTCTTTTGTATTTTTTTCTGTTTTCACCATATTAAACCCCTAATACCGACCAGTCGGTTTGTTTCTACTTAATGTAGTTTTTTTAAAAAGTTTGTCAACTATAAAAACAAGAAGAATTTTATGAGACTATGATATTAAATTATGAAAAAATATTGAATACTAACATAAGTATCTAAAGAACACTATTTTCTATACTACATAGGACATAATTTTTGAATCTGCTAGTCAAATAAGCATAATATCCCTAAATTATAATTGTAAAAGTAAAAATAGTAAGTTAAAAGTATTGTTTGTTATTAATAAATAATGCATAAATATATTGTCTTCATTTGATAATATGGGCTTCATTTATGAAAAATTTTTATTCAATCATTAGCATTCCAAACCTATTTATGATATAATAAAAGAAAAAATGGAGATAAAAATCTTATGCATATCAAATTAAGAAATCTTTTAATTATATTTATTATCCTAATAATATCATCAATTAAACCATCGTATGCTTTACAATCTATAATAGTAGATTCCAATGGTTATGCTTGTCTTGGAGAAGACAGAACAAAGCGTCAGACAGAAAAAATTGCTCTTGAAGATGCTAAAAGGAATGCAATTGAGCAAGCTAGTACTTATATTCAATCTGAAACAAAGATAAAAAACGGCAAACTCCAAAAAGATATTATAAATGCTTACTCAAATGCAAAAGTTAGGATAATAGAATCAAATGGGATATGGGATCACAACCCACCACGAATTGGTGATTGTTATAAAGTAAATGTAAAAGCAGAAATAATGCCAGATAAAGAAGCTATGAAAAAAATATCTCAAAAAGTTGTTTTTGATGAACCTACTGCTCCTTTAAAAGTTTCAGTATGGACTGATAAAAAGGTATATAAAGAAGGGGAAAAAATAAAACTTTATATAAAAGGAAATAAACCTTTTTATGCAAGAATCTTATACAAACAATCCGATGGAAGTTTAATACAACTATTGCCTAACCCATATAGAACAAATAATTATTTCCAAGGTGGAGTAATCTATGAAATACCATCAGGCCCTGATAGATTTGAACTAGAAGTTACCCCACCATTTGGTGATGAAGAAATAATAGTCTATGCAAGTACAGAAAAATTGGGAGATATTAATCTAAAAAAAGTTGGTGGTGTTTATTTCGTAAAATCTTCATCAAAAGAAATAGGGGAAAAAACACGTGGGATCAAGATAATAAGCAAAAAAAATACTAAGGCTGGAGAATTTGCAGAAGAAAAAGTAAAAATTAGAATCAAATGAATAGAGTTAATATAACGATGAGAATAGTTATAATAATATTTTTATTATCAGGCTTAACAGTTAATCTTTATGCCATCGAAAAACCAGAGGTTTTTGTTCAGTTGGGACATAGTGCACCAATTACTTATTTAAATTTTTCATACGACGGTAGGTATATAATTTCTGCTGCAGATATGGATTTTTCACTAAAGGTATGGAATGTTCAGTCGGAAAAATTAATTCAAACCATAAAAAATATTAATGGGGTGAAAGCCGCAACACTATCTAATGATGGCAAAATTCTAATCGTTTCAAATTATGAAGGGATTAGTTTATACGATTTGTCAACTGGCAAAAAGGTCAAAACAATCAAACTAAATAAAAATATAAGACCCAATAAAATTTCTGTCTATCCAGGTACAAACACAATACTTTTGGCAGAATTTATTGATGAGATGATGAACAATAATTTTGGTCCTTTATATAATTACAACAGTTTTTTAGATATATCATCATTAGATATCAGAGAAAGTAAAATAATATATTATAAATATGACAATCTACAAAATATCGCAGTTTCAAATGATGGCAGATTCGCAGTATTTATAAATCGAGAAAATGAGCCCTGGCTCTTCGAGTTAATTGAAGCAACAACAGGTAACTCAATATGGAAAAAGTCATTCTTCGATAGAAAACAAAAATATGAAACACCTTTTTATATTATTATCTCTTCAGATAACTCTTACTTAATAATACAAACAAATCTCAATATCTATGTTGTGAATTTATTTAGTGGAAGAATTATACAAAAATATAGCATAAAAAAAATTGGAGCAGATAAGAAAATAATAGCATCTAATGGAAAATTTATCTTAATGGGAAATGAAAAGCATCAAAGTTTAAGTTTAGTTGAAATAAAGAGTGGTGCTAAAATAAATGAAATGGTTTTAAATGATAAGATTATATCAGTTTCGCCAGATATGAAATACTTTATAACTTCCTCAGGCACCATATACAGAACATTTAGTCTTGAAAAAGTAATAAAGCTTCAAGATGTGCAGCTTACTACAGCAGCATTTTGGGAAGATTACTTGTTAACTGGCGATAAAAAAGGAGATATTAGCTTAATAGATATAACACTTAAACGACAAGTAAAAAAATATAGGTCTCTACATTTAATGCCTTATGCACTTTCTAAAAAGTTTAATAACTACTTAATTGCAGTATATAGATTGGAAGATGAAAAATGGAAGTTTTTAGTTTGGGATCTTAAAAATGCTAAACAACTTACAAAAATCAAAGACTTTAAAAAATTTGCACCTAAAGAATCTTTTGATGAAGAAGGGAATTTATTAATAACAAGAGGATATGGAGAGTCAGTAACTGGCAAATATGAGGCCCAGAAAACATTTAATGGTTATATAAAACTAATAGATATTAAAACAAAGAAAATAATTGCTCAGTTTTTATCCTTCGTAGATGGTGAATGGATAGTGATTACCCCTGAAGGTTACTATAATGCCTCTCCTAATGGTGATAAATATCTAAATGTTCGTATTGGCAATAAGGTCTATGGTATTGAAAACTACCGTGAGGCTTTTTATAGACCAGACCTTGTCAGGCTTGCCCTTTCTGGTAAATCCCTTGAGGGATACAAAACCCTTGCAGATGCAGGCACACCTCCTGATGTGGAGATTATAGATACACCTTCAAAGACTGATAAAGATGAAATAACTGTTACATTAAAAATAACAGACACAGGCGGAGGCATTGGTGATATAAGGCTTTATTTAAATGATACTGCAGTTATTGTTGACAGTGCAAGGGGAATAAAGATTACACCAAAGGCTGGTGAAAAAACTATCTTTAAAACCTATACAGTAAAACTTTTAAATGGCGAAAATATTATCAAGGCTGTTGCCTTTAACGGTGACAACACTATGCAGAGCAACCCTGCTATACATACTGTATTGGCTAGTATAAGCATTAAAAAGCCTTCTATTTATGCAGTTGTCATAGGGATAAATGAATACAAAAATCCAAAGCTTACACTCAAATACGCAGTGGCAGATGCAAATCTTTTTGCCGAAACAATCAGTCAGGTTGCAAAGCCTCTGTTTGAAAAGGTAGAGGTAAAACTTCTCACAACAAAAGAAAAAACAACTAAAGAATACATAAAAAAGACTCTTAAAAGCTATAAGCATCTCAATCCAGATGATGTCTTTGTCTTTTATGTAGCAAGCCACGGTACTGTAGATGATGGGGAGTATTTTCTTATAACAAGCAATGTCGGTTCACTTAGCACTTTCAGATTAAAAAAAGATGCCCTTACACAAACAGAACTAAAAGAACTTATAGCCAATGTGCCATCAACGAAGAAGATGATAGTGATAGATACCTGCAATGCGGGAAAACTTGGTGAAGCACTTCAGATGGCAATACTTACCCGTGGTATGAGCGAAGAGACTGCAGTAAAGATACTTTCAAAAGCTGTAGGTTCTACGATAATTTCTGCCTCCACTTCTTTGCAGGAAGCTCTTGAAGGATATCAGGGACACGGGCTATTTACCTATGTACTTGCCGAAGGACTTAAAGGGAAAGCTGATTTAGATAAAGATGGATTTATAAAAACTCTTGAACTTGCAACCTATGTGGACAGTGAAGTTCCCACTCTTGCAGATAAAATATTCAAACGATCCCAATATCCGGTAGCCTCCCCAACAGGCCAATCCTTCCCTTTAGGAAAAGTAAAATAAAAATAATTTTAAATATTACAAACTTAAATATTTTTTTAATTCAGCTAAATAATAACTATTAATTAGGAAATCTACTTTTTCGGTTTTTATTGGTTTTGTAAACAATAGTAGATCTATCTCTTTTTAATATTTACACAAAATTAGTTGCACTATGTTTTTGTAGACACTAAGTTAAGCAATTTTTTCATTTAACCTATAAATTTTTTCATATACTTCTTATACACTACCATAATCAAATGAAATAAAATTTGTATTAATCATACTAGACGGATGTATACAAAACTTAAAAACAAAATAAAGGTCTCAATCCATTCGAACAGGGTAACTGACTCTGTCAACGCCTCACGTAACACGGTTTACAGGTTACGTCTCAAAAAGAGTTATACAGCTTTGTTAACATTGATATTATTCGTTCACACACCCTTAACAGAGTCTGATACTCATCCTCATTTAGATAACCCAACTCATAACTCAAAAAAATTAAATATCGTAACTCTGCACATGAACCCCTCGAAATACTTATAAAATGTTTAAACTCTTTTTTGCTAAATCTATAATTCCCTTCTATTAAATTTGCTACTATAGATGAGCTACTTCTTCGAAGTTGTGCAACTAAACCATAAATTTCTTCTTTAGGAAATTTTTTTTGTAATTCATATATTCTTTTAGTCAAATCGTGAGAAAGTTTATAAACATCCATTTCCTCAATTTTCATATTACAAAATTAATTAAGAAGTAGAAAAGTTTCAATAAAAGTTTTCACGTGATACGTTAACCGTGATACGTGATTCGCTGGCACGAAAGTGTCAGTCGGTCGCAATCCCTTCGAGCAGGGTAACAAATTCCAATTTATATTTTTAAACTTTTAATTCATTCATATTTAATTTTATCATTTTTATAATATTTTATATTTTAACATATTTGTAAATGTTTATCAATACCTATATTTTTAAAATTATTTACTTACTTTTACAAAATTATATCATAAATCTGCCTCTATTAATCTATTATTTTTTGTATTTTGTTTTGATTTTTTCTTATTACTTTTGTCATTTTCTTTTTGGTTATATTGGTTTTCAAAATCATTTAAATAATCTTCATAAAATGTTACACCTACAATTACCTGTTGCTCCTCATTTAACTCTATTTTTACACCATATTTTAAACTATACTCCAATAAGTTTAATAATAATTCTTTATCTTTACTATCAGTTACTGCTGCCTTCCAACCTAATTTCTTAGCTATAATAATAGCAACATATGATTGCTGTTTTGGTTTTCCTTCACATTTAAAAGGTATGCTAAATATATAAAATCGGAGAAACAAAGACCTAAGTTTGACATACAACTGTCAGAAAATTGTCAGAACATAAAAAACACAAATTAGTAATTATTTGTTAAACAAGTAAAATAAAAACGCCCCCGAGAGGACTCGAACCTCTGACACCAGGATTAGGAATCCTGTTTGCTGGCCTTTAGCTATTTTGCAAAAGATGCTATCTTGTTGTAAATAATAATAAATAGCAATATGTTACGATGTTAAAGTTTTTAATTATATATTAAAAATGAGCTTGTTTATACGTTATTGCATAAATAAGAGTATCACTAAGAGTATCACTTTTTCATTGACTTTTATAATGAAGGAATATAAATTTTCCATATGCGCGGGATAAGAGAGATTAAAACATTTTACCTTAGATGTACCAAATGCAAAAAATATGTAGTCTTAGAAAATGTTAAATTAAGCAAAAAAAGTGGTCAGATATTCTGCCCTAACTGTAATAGTGTATTAAATGATAAAGTTTATATTAAAAACAATAAAAAGTTTTTAAACGTATCTCGCGAGTACAACATATACTATTCTGATATAAAAACTAAAGTAAAACGTGAACAAATTTTAAAAGAAATTAACCACCTACTTAGAAACAAGAAGGAAAAGCAGCAGATAACTTTAATAGATTTCTTTTTTCAACATGCTCCACTTATAAAACCAACTGGCGATTATATTGATCTTTATAGGTTAACTCATTTTGTCTATTATCTACTTACTGTAAAGTATAAAAACAAATTAAATTTATTAATGTCTGAACTCAAGGAAAGTGATATAGATGATTTCTTATCTTTTATAGAAAATTATGAGTTTAAAATTGAAAGAAAAAATAAAGAATCATTACTTGAAAAGTTGTTAAACATCAGGCGTATCAATAATGAATTTTTTGTTTCAGAGCCTATAAATGCTTCCAATAAAAATTTCTTTATAACTTTAATTAAAAATCATATATCTTATCAACCGAGAAAAAAGCAGTTGGCAAAGAACACTATTGATAAATATATTAACGTAATTCGCTCATTTTTAAACAATGCAAAAACGCACAATTACATAGAAGAAAAATTATATACTCATGTTTATGATAATATTAAAATGTCAAATAAATATAAACCTCGTATCATTTTCTTAGAAGAAGATGAAATACATAAGCTGATTGCATCCTTAAAGCTGTCTGGGGCTGAAGAAGTATATCTCAAAACACTCATAGCAATTGAGACAGGATGGCGTAGAGGTGATATTAATAAATTAACGGTTAAAGACATTGATTTTGTAAATAAGATTATAACAACAACAATAAGTAAAACTGGTGACAAACTGGATTCTAAACCGATTACAGAATTTACTTTAAACGAAATAAGAGAATACATTACAAAAAATAATATAACAGATCAATTGTTTAAAACAAGAAATAACTCAAAAGCATTAAAAACTGCGGCAAAAAATGCTGGAATTGATAAAAATGTTACAATGTATGTTTTTAGGCATACGGTAGCTACTTTATTGGCTTTAAGTAAAGATTTTTACCAAAAAGAAATTCAAGAGTATATGAATCATAGTAAACCTGATATTACCAATAATTATGTTAAGATAGCTCAGGCTAAATTTGATAATAAAATAGATAGCTTTAAAAAAAGTTTGTTTGAACCAATGCTTAAATCCATTGATAAAAATGAATAAAGTCATTATTAGGGTACAATTTTAATGTAGTAAATTCAATGGTGGTAAAAATAAAAAGAAAAGCATTTTTTGTTGTTTTAAAGTAAAATCAGGGTGAAAATGATTATTGATTTAATTGAAGAATATAATCACATACTTTTACTTGTAAAACCAGAAATTTAAGTATATACTATGTATATACAATATATAAAAAAGAGGTAATGATATGGCAATAATCCAAAAATGGGGAAATTCTCAAGGAATCAGAATACCTAAAAGATATCTAAGAAAAATCGGGCTTGATGTGGGAGATGTAATTGAAATTGAAATAAAAGGTAACAATTTAATTCTCAAACCAGTAAAATCCATTAAAAAACCTAAAATCAATATTTATGATCTTTTTGAAAAAGACAAAGATTACAAAACTGAAGAATATGACTGGCAAAAACCTCAAGGAAAAGAAGTATGGTAAAAAGATATGTTCCTGAAAAAGGTGATATCGTTCACCTTGATTTTAATCCTACTTTGGGGCATGAACAAAAGGGAAAGAGATATGCTGTTGTGGTCAGCCATTCTTATTTTAATTTAAAGACAGGGATGAGTTTTGTGATACCGATTACTTCAAAAATTAAAAATTATCCAACCCATGTTATCATTGAGGAAGGTAAAATAAATGGCGCTGCAATGGTGGATCAAATGAGAAGTATAGATTTTAAAGCAAGAAATGTACAATTTGTACAAAAGCTATCCGACAGTAAAATGGAAAAAATCTTAGACATCATTGAATCTATAATCTTTACGGAAGAATAAGCACTTTGCCAGTATCGCTCTATTCGGACACTTTAAGTACTTCCTATGTCTAAGTCCAGCACCCGGAAAAATTTGAAGATTATGTTAGATTGAAATGTACTTTAAAATGTTTTAGTTCTTTTTGGTAGTTTATGAAAGGATTATCTATTTGCAAATTTCGGTTTGTAAGGTATAATTTAGACATGAGGGGAGTGGTAGAGTGGTATAGTTGTAAGTAATTGAGTAGTGAGTGGTATAGTGGTAAGTGAGGAGAAATTTAGATGAAGAAGTTGCCGATAGGTATACAGAGTTTTAAAGAAATCAGAACGGAAAATTATTATTACGTGGATAAAACGCATTTTGTTGAAAGATTGGTCGGAGTAGGTAAATATTTCTTCCTCAGTCGTCCACGCAGATTTGGTAAATCCCTTTTTCTTGATACATTGAAAGAGGCTTTTAGCGGAAATAGAGAATTATTCAAAGGTCTTTACCTTTATGACAATTGGGATTGGGATAGAAAGTACCCGGTAATAAAAATCAGTTTCGGCAGTGGAGTTATAAACAATGCCGATAAATTAATCAAAATCATAAATTCATATCTTGATAAGATTTCGAGGGACTATGATATATCGTTGACAGAGGATATTATAAGTCTGAAGTTTAAAGAGTTGATAGAAAATCTTGCAGCAAAATATGATGAAAAGGTTGTTGTACTTGTTGATGAGTATGACAAGCCAATACTGGATAGGATAGATGATATAGAGGTTGCGAAGGAGAACCGGGAGATATTGAAAGATTTTGAATCTGTATTAAAGGATGCAGACCCTTATTTAAAGATTGTATTTTTGACCGGTGTATCGAGGTTTTCCAAGGTATCGATATTTAGTGGATTGAATCAATTGAATGATATCACATTGGATGAAAGATTTGCCACAATTTGTGGCTATACACAATCAGATTTGGAGAGTGTTTTTGCAGATAGGATAAAAGATTTTGACAGAAAAGAAGTTAAAGAGTGGTACAATGGTTATAGCTGGCTTGGAGAGAAGGTTTACAATCCATTTGATATTTTACTTTTGTTTGATAAAAAGAGTTTTAGACCTTACTGGTTTGAGACAGGTACACCTACCTTTTTGATAAAACTGTTATTGGATAATAAATTTTATCTACCGAAATTAGAATCTTTAAGGGCAAGTGATGAAATATTATCCAATTTGGATGTGGGATTTATAAGACCTGAGAACATACTTTTTCAGACAGGGTATTTAACCATAAAGGGTACAGTTAGTTCAGGTTTTAAGACGAAGTATGTATTGTCGTATCCCAATTTAGAAGTGAAGATGAGTTTAAATAATTTCTTTTTAATAGATGTTTTATCTACGTTGGACATAAAAGAAGATACGGAGACAGTTTTAGAGGAAGCTTTGCGTGTTGGAGATATAGAGAAATTGAAAAAGAGTTTAGTTAGTTTTTTTTCATCGATATCTCATGATTGGTATAGGAAGAATGATTTGGAAGAGTATGAGGGTTTTTATGCATCTGTAGTTTATGCGTTATTTAATGGTGCTGGATTATATACGATAGCAGAAGATGTCACCAACAGGGGAAAAATAGACGTAACGATAATACATAATGGGAAAGTTTACATAATTGAGTTTAAAGTGGTTGATGAGGATGCGGAAAATAAAGCATTAAAACAGATAAAAGAAAAGAGATATTTTGAAAAGTATGAGAACAGATATTCAGATATTTACTTGATAGGCATAGAATTTAGCAAAAAAAATCGCAATATTGTTTCATTTGAATGGGAAAACGTTGAAACTTAAGAACTTTGGAACGTTAAAACGTATAAATAATGTTTGATACTCAGATTATTTTATCTCAGGGTGGGTCAGTTTTTATAAAAACCGGGTCATTTTTACATGAAAATTTACAGGAGGTGAAACATGACCATCAAAGGAGGAAAAAATAATATTCGTCTAGAGGGATGTATATGCGAACAGTTTGCATATCTTCCAAAATTGGTAGTATATCCGAATAGTTCGGATATGAACGAGTTATCTGCCATTGCGGCTTTGACGTTGCAATACATTAATGAGATAGAGTACTATACAAATAAGGAGGGATAATATGCTCCGTGTTATTACCTTTGTAGCAAACGCAAGTGTCCGTGAACAAACCGAAATGGAAAGCCTTTTAACGCATCTAAGAGATAAAGGTTATCTGCCGGTAATACGCGGCATGTTTACAGGTGTGTTAAGCTTAGCTAAATTGCCAGAACCTGGCGAACAACTAATTACAAAGGTAATTATTCAGACTTCCCCCATGTATCGGTTTAGGAGACCAGAATTTAGTGAAATCTTGGGTGATCTATTTTTCGCGAATGAGTTTGTTTATCTCGTAAACCCACTGGGGCAAGATACCCTACAGGCTTCTGTTATTGGATATAGGAAACAAGAAGAAGCTTTGCGAAAGTTTTGTGCAGACGTTGAAGATGGTATCAAATCTCGATTTGATGGTAGAAGGGTCAGGGGAATGAAGTTTAATTGGAAAATTCCGAAATTCCGCTTTTCAATGTATGTTAGGCGCCGTTATTTTCCTTTTGAAGAGTTTTTTGAAGAAGAAGAATCTGAGCATGAGGAGGAACTTAAAGGCACTACGCCAAATTACAGCCTTGAAGATATTAAGGCAGCCGAGCTTTTAGTGAATACTGATATAAGACGATTTATGTTAAGGTTAGCCCAAGTAGGAAAAATGACGAGTAAGGATGCTGTCGAACTCGCGAAATCAGACATTCTTGAACGCCTTCTCTCTTTAGGTTTGATAACAGAAGAATATTTGTTAACATGTAAACAAGATCAGCACACTATTTGTGTTGTTCCTTCTAAAAAACATCTTACTACGGACCCCATGGCTTCCCTGCGTTGTAGTATTTGTGGTCGATCATTTCCTGAAGAAAACTTACAAGTAATCTATACCCTTTCAGAAAGAGGCAAAAAATTACTTGACGGGAGCTTATGGATGTCCATTTGGGTTACAGAACTTCTGAAGAAATCGGGGGTAAAGGAAGAATGTATTAAATGGGGATTGGAAGCAAGTGGTGAGGAACTTGATATCATGGTGGAGGATTTTGACTCTCGTCTTTTCTTTGAGCTCAAAGATAGAGAGTTTGGATTGGGGGATGCATATCCTTTTGTTTATAGGACAACCCGATATGGAGGGGTTAGCGGGATAATTGCAACTATGGACAAGGTTTCCACTGACGCCAAGAAATTTTTTGAAGAAGAAACTCACCGACGGGAGTATCCTATTAGAATACAATATTTGGAAGGTCCCAAACAAATTCAAGAGGATATTCCAAAGATAGTTGAGCAGCTAGCATTATCGCAGGCACGCAGAATGATACAACCATTCTCCATAAGAATAGGCTTTGACTTGTGGCCTATTGTGGAATATTGGCTCAAGTATAAAACAAATGAGACACCTAATGAAGAAGTCGCCGCAACAGCAGATAACAGCGGATAAAAGGGAAATCATAGATTTTCCAAAATTGCCTTCGGCAACTTCGTTTATCCGCAAACCGTTATGCGTAATGCCCTCAATAATAGGAGGGTAAAAATCATGAATATGGATAATAGAATTCCAAGTGTCATCCGCGAGTTTACCGATCAGCCAGCAATGCGGAATGTCTTATCCTTTTTGGCTTTTGAAGACTGGTTTGCAAAGAAAGAAAACGAAGCTAAAGATTGGATTGTTGTTGCTCGTTCATGGCAAGAAAGAGCTACGAACTTATTTACCTTCAGTGCACTTGCCTCTGCGGCTAAGGGTAACCTTGAGAGACTATTGTCAAAGCCCGATTGGGATATCGACCTAGAATTCGGAAAACCTTACTTTTATAGCCATGGGGATGAGAAAGTAGCCCATTATGATTCAGGAATGAGTACTGAAATTGATGGCATCGAATTTAGGCCCTTTATAATTTATCGTTATTTTCACGACTTTGTTCCGAATACTTTTGAATTGGTGCAGAATTTTATTCTATACCATGAAGCGTTCTTTGTACCTGAAAAAGGCGAATATTATCGTATTGACGATGATGGAGACATACAACCAATAGTCCGGATTAAGCAAGAGAATGATAACCGTTTAGTTTTAGTCGATGTTCATCATCTGAAAGATTACTTAGCGGCAAATCAATGCTACCTAGTCCGCTATCATGATCATCGTAGACGAGCTTTGGAAGACATCAGTGAACATATCGGGGGACAGTTTGCAAGCTACACCCTATGTGATAAATCATCGAGCTTTGAACTTTGGCTTCGTACTGACATTCCTTGGAATAATTATAAGAGTGCATCACGTCTTCTTGGCAAAGATGTGGTATTTCCCTATTCCGAACCAGACAAGCGCCATACATGGTTTGCTACTGGGGAGAGAGAAAAAAAGTTCGCTACTTTTATCATAGATCGTAATGAACAAGGTAAAGATATTGAGTCGACGTGTAATGAGAAGGAACTTAGCAACTATTTTACTGATCGTGGAACCCCTCATTTTCTTACACCAGTATTCTTTAAGCGAGAAGTCCTAGTTAAATACTACCAAGAACCAAGTCGCTATAGGGTTGGTAATTCAGGCGTAGGTTGTCTTGACCTTTGGCATCTTCCCATAGATATTACGGGGGAGGAACTTGTCCAAGTTTGGCTTGGAGATTTAGGTCGCATTCCATATAAAGAGCAATTACATTGGCGTCAATTCAATGTTCCTCCAAGGGGGACGATCACCAGACACCGTTGGCTCCGCGATTTTATGGCGGAATTTGCTGACCCAACAGATGACCCTATTTACTATTTCCGTGTTGCCTTTGAGGAAGTTCAAAGAGAAGCAAGAGCAAGATACGGTGAGGACTTATTCCAGGGACTTGATGAAAAGGACAGACATGCTTATGAAACACTACATTTGCCCTTAACCGAGGAATGGAAAGAGTTCGATGAGCAAGTGCAAGCATTAGCAAAAGTTACAGTAGATTCACTAAACGTTAATCTTCTCTCCCGTGAGAGTGGTCAAAAGATTGATGGAAGTTCGATTAGGGGATCTATTGAACTACTTGGAATCTATCTGAAAGAGATAGGGGTTACGGAAGACATTAGGAAACAAATTATGTATGCTATGCATGCTATACAGACAATCCGATCAACTGGTGCCGCTCACCGTAAAGGTTCAAACTTCAACAAGGCTTTGCAACGTTTTCAACTATATAACTTATCAAATCGTGAAAAGGTAAAGAAGTTGGTAACAGACCTTACACGTGCACTATCTTTAATTGCAGAAGCAATGCGCCAAACAGGGACGTCTTGTTGAGGAGGTTGACGGGGCACTACGCATAACTGTTATATTTTATATTAGCATTAACATATAAAGATATGCTTCTAAATTGTTATATTGAATATTCGGCACAAGTAATGCGTAAATGTCACCAATGAAATCAGCATCGTTTAATTTCTCATCCAAATTTTTCATGAAATCTTTCTTTGTAATATTGTTACCGTCATGTTCCATATATTTTTTAAAGCAGAATATTACCTTTTCTACATCAACCTCTCTATTCTTCAAAACATAATACAAGTCAAATAAATCTCTTCCCTTTTTTCTTTGATATAATGCCCTCAACTTTGTTGCAAGTAACTCTTCCAGGCAAAAAGTATTTACTATAGCTGATTTGTTACACCATCCATTAGACAATTTTAATTTCCTTTCCTTATATCCTAAAACTGAAAGCAGTACCACCCCTAAAAGCCAATTTTGATTTTAGAAATTTATTGGAAAATAATTCTATAATGGTACGATGTATAATTAAATCTTGCTCGATTAGTGAGTTATCAACCCATGGAGCAAATTCTTTCCATTCAAGTATATATCTCGTTGGTATCATAACTCTACCTCGGTATTAACAATAATTTTCCATTTTTTATCCAATTTGCCTTTTGCCGGATGTAATAGCGACAGAGGTATTTTCTTGGTTTTATTTAAGTGCTTATAAATGAAATCGGAGACTTCTTTATATCCCAGTAAAACATCAGAAATGAAACCCAGCCTTTGAAAACTGGTCTTGAGATTATGTCTAATTGCTATTTCATGAATCTTCTCAACATCTGCATCTTCCAATAATTCTTCAAGAATAGGTAAGTTCCTACCGATTCCTCCTATTCTATGATGGTATAAAATAAGGTCTAAAATGGTTAGCTCTACAGATGAAACGTTTATATAACCGGCTTTAGTTTTTTTCTTAACAATGTAATTAATATCAATTTGCTTTTTTATAAAAAAATGGATCTCTAAATGTTCTTTTTTTATATTTCTTAAAGCTGGTGGTTCGATTATCAGCTGAAAAAGCATTGGTTGCTGGTGTCCTGCTCCAAGCATTGATGCAGCAGAAAACATGGATACATAATATGTTTTATTCAGAAATTTCATCATATCGTCTATGAATAGATAAGGTGGTATCATTTTTCTATCATAGAACTCTGGGGGGATTATTACATAAAACTCTTGTCTGATTTGAGCAATTTTATTACTTTTTTTTGCTCTGTAAAGTGCCTGATGAATAGCTTTATCAGATAATTTACTTATATTTCTAATTTCATTTAAGGTAAAACAGTATCTACCTTTGGATAGTAAAGTTAATAGAAAATTATTTAGGTTAAAGTTCTTATTATCTATTCTTTGCATTTGCGATATTCTACTATATTAGTAGAAAAATGCAAGTATAAAAACTTACATCCCACTTTTTATGAGAGCTTTTGTCAATGACAAACCAGAATATTGTTCAGAAAGATTTTGTATTTCATAATTAATGAAAAACTGGGTCATGTTTACATGAAAATTTGCAAGAAATAAGAAAAAAAGGTGTAACCTGACTACTTTTGTGATTTTAGGAATTGAATAATAAATCTTTTCATCTTGAAATTCTATAACACCATTTTTTTATTTAAATTATAGCGACAATTATTGTCGGTTGCATGTTTTAATCTATTGAAAAGATCACATGAGGTTGTTAGGTATGGTACCTTTAATGAAATTCAAAGAATTTTGTAACTTTCTCAACTTCTTATTTAATTACACGAACCTTAAATTAACAGCATCAAAAATTGGGCAAATAATTAACACTTATTTTATTAAAGATATATCCAAAGTTTATTTGAATAAAAATCTTAAAAGTGGGCTATTTGACGGAACAATATATCTCTTTCAAGAAAATGATACAACCGATGTTTTCCCATCAAATGAAAATTTAATTGTAAATGCAAATATAGGTCTGTTTATTTTTCACACAAACTCTAAAGGCCAATTAACAGAATTGGAATTTTATTTTGAAAAAGAATATATCCCAGCATTTTATATGAATATTTTTCAATATTTCTATTCAGAAAGAGAATATGAACTAATTCGAAGATTTCTAAAAATTAACAATATAAAACTAAAAAGCTTAAAGCAGATTTTAAGTGAATTTCAGCAAGAAGAATTACGTTTCATCGTTTTAGAATAAACTATGAAGGAGGTAAAAATGAAGAAAATAATTTTCTATCTACTCATTTTTGTTGTTCTTGCATGTTCATCAGGAAGTAAAGGGAATGGTAAAGCGATGCCATTTTCTCAAGAAAATCTTGAAAAATGGATAAGTAAAATTGAAAAAGTATCAAAAAACCTTGAACCTGCTAGTACTGTAAAAGAACTAATTGCTAACATGAAAAAAGGGTATAAGGAAACCTGCGAAGATCTTGGGTATGATTTTGATGCCACTATTCTGAAAATGGCTGTAGAAGGTGGAATGTCAAGGAATCAATATTATATAGCATTATATAACAATATCTATTCAAGAATAAATTCTTTATTAGAAAATAATAGTAAAGAAGTAATCTCCAGTGGACTTCTAAAAAAAGAAACTGTAAATAAAATCCTCCTTTTTAATAAATATTACGGAGTAGATGAAGATATAATTAGTTTTGTTGAAGATTTTTATACGCAGTTTAAAAAACAAGCAAAGGTTAGTGATTTTTTAAAATTTTTAAAAGACAGGATTAACATAAAATATCGAAAAACAATTAAAAATAAATCAATTTCAGAAATTTGTAGTAATAGTGATTATATTTTCAGCTTTAGATATGAAATAGCTAATAGTCCTTATGATATAATCGACGTAAGTTCACCTTTGAATAAAGCTTTTGTTTTAAAAAAAGAGGATGGCAATATTGAAAAAATTAATATGATCGACTTGCTATGTAAAAAAGGAAACAGTTTTTCAGTTATGTTAACTGATTATGGTAAATCTATCCTTGAAAATAAAGATAAATTTTTCTGGTTAAATTAAGGTGGACTTTTGTCCACCTTTGTGATCTTTTAGATTAGAAACTCAGAAGTTAATCAATGAATATCTGAATAGTACCTGTCAATATTTATTTATCAGACGTTTTTAAGAGGTTTTCAATTGTAATTATTCCTGTCTTTTTCCACTTTTGTTCTTGCAAACATAACTTTATTGTATCATTCAAAACCTGTAATAATTGTTTTCTACTTTTACCAAAGGAATCCATAGCACCATATTTGATAAATGAGCTTATTGCATTTTTATTTACTATTGTTAAATCAATCCGTTTGCAAAAATCTTTAAGATTTTTAAACTCACCATTCCTATTTCTTTCAAAAATAATTTTATCAATTATTTCATCGTTATCATGTATTGCCTTGAGACCAACTTTAATTAGATTTCTTTCTACAACAGTATCTTTCTCAGATTTATTGATGTCTGGTAACAATACGGTTATCCCCATGTTGTTACATTCAGCAATTAATTCTTCTATTCTATAATTATATTTAAATTCAAACTCTTGAGTTATAATAGATGCCATATATTCCACAGGGTAGTGTGCCTTTAAATAAGCTGTTTGATAACTCACCATGGCGTAAGCTGCCGAGTGACTTTTGTTAAAACCGTATTCAGCAAATTTTGCCATTAAATCAAAAATTTCTGAAGCTATCTTTTCATCAAATCCTCTTTTTACAGCTCCCTCTATCCCTAGCTTCTCATCACCATAAAGGAAAATTTTCCTGTGTTTAGCCATCTCTTCAGGTTTCTTCTTACCCATTGCTCTTCTAAGTAAATCCGCGCTACCCAGTGAATATCCAGCGACAATTTGAGCAATTTGCATAACCTGCTCTTGATAAACGATGATACCGTAGGTTTCTTTTAGTATCTCTTCTAACTCTGGTAGTGGGTAAGTAACTTCTTGCAGACCATGCTTTCTTTTTAAAAAGTCATCGAGAATCCCACTTCCAATAGGACCAGGTCTGTATAATGCAACCAGCACAATAATATCTTCAAATGTCGTAGGTTTTAATTTTTTTAGAAGATTTTTCATTCCACTACTTTCAAGCTGGAAAACTCCAGTGGTTTCACCGCTTGATAGCAGTTCAAAGGTCTTTTTATCATCCAAAGGGATAGCTGAAATATCAAAATTTGGGTCTTTTGATTTTCTGATGAGTTTTGAGGCATAATCTATTACTGTAAGGTTTTTCAATCCTAAAAAGTCAAGTTTAACAAGTCCTACCTTCTCAAGAGTATCTTTTTCAAACTGGGTGACAACTTCATCATTTTGACCTTTACAAAGAGGGACATACTCCACTAATGGTTTATCAGAGATTACTACACCTGCAGCATGCATCCCTGCATTTCTAAGTAAACCTTCTAACTTTAACGCATGCTCTAATAACTCTTTCCCTTTTTCTATACTTTCGATATTTGGTTTTAGTTCTGGATCCATTTCCAATGCCTTTTTTAGCGTGAGATCTGGTTTTGCTGGAATCATTTTTGCTATTTTATCAACAGTTTTAAGTGGGATTTCTAAAACTCTTCCCACATCTCTTATTACACCTCTTGCAAGTAGTTTACCGAAAGTGATAATCTGTGCTACTCTGTCATGACCATATTTGTTTCTCACATAATCTATCACTTCTTCTCTTCTATTCATGCAAATATCGATGTCAAAATCGGGCATACTTTTACGCTCAGGATTTAAGAATCTTTCAAAAAGGAGTTTGTATTTTATAGGGTCAATATCTGTGATACCTACTGCATAGGCTACAAGAGAACCAGCTCCAGAGCCTCTACCTGGGCCAACAGGTATTTTATTTTTTCTGGCAAAGTTGATAAAATCCCAGACAATCAGATAATATCCATCATACCCTTTTTCATGGATTATTTTAAGCTCGTATTCTAACCTTTGATAATATTTTGAATGCAGTTCTAATGGTACTTTTGCTAATCTTTTATGAAGCCCTTCTTTGGCAATGTGTTCTAAATAGGTTTTTAGTGTATATCCTTCTGGGACGTCATAAACAGGTAGATGTAGTTCTCCAAAGGTCATTGAAACATTGCAGCGCTCTGCTATTTTTACAGTGTTGATTAATGCTTCTTCGATTTCTCCAAAAGCCTGCCACATCTCCTCAGGTGATTTAACAAAAAGCTCTGAGGAGTGAGAATCTCTTCTGTTGGGGTCGTTTAAAGTTTGCTGATATTGAATACACATCAGAACCTGATGTGAGCTATAATCTTCTTTGTTTAAAAAGTGACAGTTGTTTGTTGCAACAATTGGAATCCCTGTCTCTCTTGATATTTCCATGAAAATAGTATTTACAATATACTGCTCTGGAATATTATTATCCTGTATTTCAAGGTAGTAATTATCTTTACCAAAAATCTCATAATATTCTAAAGCTGATTCTTTAGCGGCAGCATAACCATCAGTTAAAGCTTTCTGTGCAGGCTCACTTGCAAGACAGGCTGATAAACCAATTAATCCTTTAGAATATTTGGCAAGGAGTTCTTTATCTATTCTTGGTTTGTAATAAAATCCTTCTATATGGCCGAGACTGACAAGATACTGGAGATTCTTCAATCCTGCATTGTTTTTGGCAAGCAGTACCAGATGGTAGCTTTTATCCTCTTTTTTACTGTAATTTTTGTTGAATCTGGAATCCGGAGCAACGTAAACTTCACAACCGATGATAGGTTTTATATCGTTGGCCAGAGCTTGGGTGTAGAAATCAACTATGCCGTACATAGTTCCATGATCTGTAATTGCTACGGCTTTTGAACCATGTTCTTTCAATTTTTTCATAAGTTCTGAGATATGGATTGCTCCATCAAGAAGCGAGTACTGTGTATGAAGATGAAGGTGAATAAAATCCCTTTTCATAATTTTCTCCATCTGCCAATAAAATTAAAAAATCCCATCTATAATTAATTCTAAAGGAAAGTACTTAAAATTTTTGTAGTAAGATACCAGATTATTTACTTGATAATAAGTTAAAGGATATTCTGATAATTTTTTGATTTCATCAAGTGAAATATCCTGTATATTGTGCTGCAAAATTTTCTGTATTGTAGTTTTATTTGGAAATTCCATTTTCAAAATAACATCAAATTGATTTTTTAAATGTAACGGTAACTTTTCTAATTCTTTTGTTGTTACAATTAAAATTCCAGAAAAATTTTTTAAATATTCAATAAATTCGTAAGTTATTTTGTTAGAAAGAAAATTAGAACCAGGAAATAGAAACCGTTCAATATCATCAAAAAATAAAATAAATTTCTCATTTTCAATTAACTCTACTGAAGTAAAAACATCAAAAACTTTATTCAATAAAAAAGAATGATTTTTATTTGCATATGGCAAAAAATCCTTGTAGTTTACTGATATTAACTTTTTCCCTGTAAGAGTTGATAAATGATATGCCACTGTAGTTTTACCTGTGCCACTTTCACCATGAATTAATACTTTCTTCGTAATACCATCGACAATAGTTTGTTTTATAATTTTGATATTTCTTTCAATTTTTTCATTAAAAACTATTTTCTCTTTTAATTGATATTCTTTAAATTCCAAGGTATTTGATAAAAACAAATGATTTTTTTGGGCAAAGAGCCTTGCCAGTATAAAATCATTTATCTTTAGATTTATATCCAAAGAAGAAAGATCTGTATACTCATTATCAATTATTATTATATTATCTTTAATAATTGGTAATTCCCTATTTATAATCTTGTACAAAAATTTTAAATATTTTTTAGTCTCTTTCGCAGTAATCGAAATGTAGTTGTTAAATATTTCTGTTGGTGAATAATAGGGTTGTAAGATAGAATAAACTAAATATAAAAATAAAAATTGTTCTTCAAAAGAATATCTTGACAATATCCTATAAGTTAAAGATGTTTTAGGTAATCTGTTAATCAATCCTTGAAGTTCCTTTGCTAACATAGTAAATGAAACTTCAGATTGTTCCAACTCAGCTATTGGCTTAATCAAAACATTTAAAATTTCAATTTCATCTTTTAGTTCATCTATTTTAATTTTTTCTTCTAATTTATCCTCTTTTAAAAGCTTTTTTAACACATACGCTTCAACTTTTACATTAGGGTCTAAAACTGTCTTTTGATTGTCAAATATGTGAAGCTCATTAGGTTTTGTTGTTACTATTTTTTGATTTTCAAGACTGATAATAAAAGCTATTATCTCTAAATATTTTTTAGTTGTAAGGTTATTACAATATTGCTTAATAGCAACACCCTCAGAGTTATCTATACTTTTAGCAATAAAAAATCCTAAAAGATTGGCCTCAGGAGTTGATATATCAAAAAGCTTTTCTAACTTATCGGTTATTTCATTTTTTACATTTAAATTATTTAATATTTTTTCATCATTATAAATTTCGTGAATTCTCATTATTAAACTTTCCATAATAAACCTCCAAAATAACTATTAAAAAGATATTACTTTCGGTAAACGACAATTACTGTCGCTTTACATGAATAAATCCATATTGTAAAATATTAATTAAGGGGGTAATCATGTGTAGAAAATGGGCATTAAACTTATTAGAAGAAGTAAAAAATGTTTGGGAAATAGCAAGTAGTAAGGATAAAAATAATATCGTAGAAAAAAACGGTTTTGCAGTTTTCTATTCCAAAGTAAGGAAGAATCCAGAATTAATGATAATAGGTTATAACCCTGGTGGAGGAGATAAAGATTTTAATATTGAAGATGTTTTCAATCTCGAAAAAGAACACGAATATATAAAATATAGTGGTAAAAACAATAAAAATGAAAAGTATAAAACTGCTGTTGTAATGTATAATTTATTTGAGGAAATAGGAAAATTGGAGTTGTTAGAAAAAAGTGTAAAGTTAAATCTTATTTTTTTCAGGTCAAAGAGTAAAAAAGAATGGCTAAGTTTAGATAAAGAATTACGGATATCACTGGAACAATTCTGCTTTGGTAAAGTAAAAGAAATAGTAGATTATATAAATCCCAAAATAATTTTATTAGAAGGTCTTGAAACATTTGATTTATTCATCTCAGAAATTTTAAATAAACGATATGGTGTAACAAAGGTAAAAATTACTTCTGTTTACGCATATTCGGATAAATCGTGTAGACGCTTATTTGCAAAAACTGAATTTAATGGCAAGAAATTATTGGGTATTATCCACCCATCATATTTTGATGGAAGAGTTATAAAATATTTGGAAAAAGAATTGTAATCTCAAACTATGAAGGGAATAGCTCTAACTATTGAAATACTTGAACTATTAAAAAAACATAGGAAAGTAACAACCAAGCTTGTTGCAGACGAATTAGGAGTCAGCGTAAGAACTGCTCAAAGATATATGGCAGAGTTATTAAATATCCCCGGGCTTTTATATTATGATCCAGACGATCACACTTATTCATTGCTTGAAAATGTAAAATTTACAGATGTAAATCTGCCAAAAACAGAAATTCAATTTCTGGCAGCATTACTTGAATATGTAAAAAAGTTTGTCACACCAAAAACCAAGGCACATATTGATAAAATTTTAAAAAAGATTTTACATATAAATTCGGTTGAAGTCGTAAAATTTATCAATAATCCCACATCCACATACATTGATATTGATAAAATTATGGATACTCTTTCTGAAATAGATGATGCAATTAAACACCGTCAAGAGATAGAATTTTATTATGAAAAGTATGGGAAAAAATATACAGTTAAACCTTTGTGCGTACTAATAGATAATGGATTCTGGTACTTATTGGCAAAACATGAAAACACATTAAAAAAATTTTCAATTGACCTTATCAAAGATGTAAGAATCCTTATGAAATTCTTTGAAATCTCTCAACAGGAAATTGATGAACTGATAAACAATGCCAGTAGTATTTGGTTTGAGGAAAAAGAGAAAGTTAAAGTAATCGCTGAAATAGATTCAGAAGTTGCCTTTTATTTTAAAAGAAAAGAAATATTTCCTCAGCAAAAAATTGAAGAAGAATTAGATAATGAAAAATTATTAATAACTTTTTATGTATCAAATGACGAAGAGTTGTTGTATTTTGTTCGTCCCTGGGCTGAATATGTTCAAATTAAAGAACCTTATGAATACATAAAAGTTATCAAGAAATTTGTTGAAAATATTATTAAAAAGTATTCAACACATTTATAATGTATTAAAATAATAATATAGGGGAGGAACGGAAATGAAAATATTAATTTACAAATTAACACACGATAGTGGCTTTGCTCCTAATCCTTTTTGGGGTTATTTGACTTTAGCTGCTTGTATGCCAAATCATCTTGGAGTCAAAAAGGGAACTTATGAAAAGTATATGGAAAATGAAGGTTTATACTTAGTAGGTGTTGAAAGTAAAATGTTAGCACAAAAAAGAATAAGTAAGAATTTTAAGCCAGAAGTAAAACAATCACTGATTTATTTTGCAAAAGTAACTGAGATTTTAACATTGAACGAATATTTTAACGACCATAGATTTAAGGATAAAAAATTTGAAAAAAATAGTAGGGATTGGAGAAAAAGAAGGGGAGATAATGTTTATTACATTGAAAATGGAAAATGGAAATGGTTAAGATGTCATGGGCATGAACCCAAAACTATAAGGGAATTGCCTGATGAAGAAGTTTTTTTTGATGTGACTTTATTAGACAAGTATTTAAAAGATACTGATATGCAAAAGAAATATGATGTTATCTTAAAAGATTTAAAAGGTAATAAAGTTTTTATTTCTGAAGAATTTGTATACTTTGGGGATAAAGGAATAGAATTTCCATTAAAGTTTGCAGAATGTCTTCCTAATAGATACAAGTATTGTCCTGATAAATATACAAAAGATTTTGTCAATTTTATTAATAAATTAATTGAAAAATATGGAGATGGTCTTCAAGGTAATCCTATAAATTGCCATATTGATGACAATTGCAATGATTCTGCAGAAGAAAAATCTCCATGTAATGGTTAAAAATGAAAATCATTTTTAGTAGAAAAGGATTTGATAGTTCTTACGGTGGTTTCCCAAGTTTAATTTTTCCTGATGGAACTTTATTTTCAATACCAATACCTGATAAAGAATCAAATATTTCTTATAGTGACTTAACTTTTAAGTATAATACTTTTTCAATTCAAGATATTTTGAATGACGTCACAAAAAATAAAATTAAATCAGGAAAATGGTATAATTGTAATTACAAAGAGAAGAAGTTTAAATGTCATTTTGATCCTATGTATTTACCTGATAAACAAATAATGGCATTTGGACAGACAAATAGCGCTGCATCTCATTTAATTAATCATGATGTAACAAAGGGAGATATTTTTCTTTTTTTTGGATGGTTCAAACATATTGAATTAAGAAATAATAAGTGGTGTTATAAAAGAAAATCTTTGGATATTCATCTAATTTGGAGTTACATGATAGTTGATGAAATTTATGATTTAAATGATTCAAAGCAAACTGAATTAATAAAAGATAAATATCCTTATCTTGTTTCACATCCACATATTTCATCCAAAAAGTATAGAAAAAACATATTATTTATTTCAAAAAATTTTAAACTTTTAAGTTTTTCAGATCAAATTATATTGACCGACTTAAAAAATTACAAAAATAGGAGTAAATGGCGTCTGCCTAATTATTTTAATTATCCTAAACACTTCACATATATTAATGAAAAAAATTGTAAAATAGATGGATGTGATGTGATTGTTAATATCCCTGATAGAGGACAAGAATTTATATTTGATATTAACAAGATACCTCAAGAAGAAGTAAAGAAAATTATGTCCTTTATAAATAGCTTATAAAAACATAGTTTAGACAGAAATTGATGATATTAAATTTTCAAACATCCAAAATTTTTGTTGTTACTTTATTAATTTGATAAAAAATTGAAAAAATTTATTAGTAAAACTTTATTTTCTATTAACAAAGCTTTTTTAAACTAAAGATCATAACTGTCTGGCTTAAACGTCATTTTCTGGCGCTCTATTCTATTATAAATACCTAATATCTAGTGAGGGAACGAAAATGAAAAGTTTTTTTATGGATTTTTTAAAAAAAGATGAGTCTGAAATTATAGAAAAATTAAAAAATCTGATCATACAAGCAGGGGATATAAATAAATTATACGATCATGATAGTCATATAATGTTTCATGCGCTTCAATTTAGGTATTACGATATTGTAAACTTTCTTATAGATAATGGTATTGATTTAAATATTAGAAATTTTGACGGCTTTTCATTACTACATTCAGCAGTTGTAGCTGAAAACTTCGAATTAGTAAAAAAACTTCTTGAAAAAGGTGTACCTGCTGATATTGGTGATAATTATGGTGATGCACCTCTAATTTGGGCTTGTGGACGAAAACGTTTTGACATAGCAACCTATCTATTGAAGCATGGAGCAAATGTAAATCATAAAAATATTTTTGGACAAACAGCCTTATATGATATGGCCTATTGTGGAAACTTAGAAGGTGTTAAATTTCTTATTAAAAATGGAGCTAAAATTGATACTAAAGATAACCTCAATCAAACTCCTTTGTTTTTAATAGGTATGGATGATTTGGATGACGACAAAAATGATAATAATGAGTTTTTAGAAGTTGCAGAGTATTTAATTTCTATTAGATTAGATGTAGATGAAAGAGATATTTTCGGATTAACTCCGATAATATATGCTTGGTTTGCTAAAGCGTTTGATTTAATTAAACTTTATACCAAATATAGTAAAGAAATTTCTTATAAAGATGTTACAAACAACAATCTTATGAAGTTCTTAAATAATTTTTTAACAGGTTATGATTACATCAATTTAAAAGAAATTTATAATAAACCTATTTACACTACACCCTTACATATCGCTACTTATATAGGAAATTTTGATATTGTAAAATTTTTTATTCATAAGGGAATAAATGTAAACGTAAGAAACGCAATGAAAAATACCCCATTGCATGAAGCTGCATTTAGAGAACATTTCGAAATTGTAAAATTGTTGATTGAAAATGGAGCTGATGTAAACGCTTTAAATGAAACAAAAGATACTCCAATTCATTATGCTCTTTTAAAACGAAATAAAAAAATAACAAAAATTTTAGTAAAAGCTGGCGCTGATCTTACAATAGAGAACAATTTAGGAGTTATCCCAGAAGAACGTGTACATTTGGTATTAAAACATAATGATGAATAAAAAGATGAAGTTAAGCTTTTATAAAATTCTCGAAAATAACGCAAACAAAATTAAACTACTAAAAGATTTAATAAAAAAAGAAAAAGATATAAATAATCTTTTTGATGAGAGTGGGACTCATATAATATTTTATGCAATAGCTTTAGGACATTATGATGTTGTAAATTTTTTAATGGAAGACGGTATTGATATTAATTTAAGAGGATTTAGAGGTTATTCTTTACTTCATGAGATAATTATAAGTCAAGAATTCTATGATAAACCAGATGAAAGCTTTAAGTTAATAAAAAAGTTAATTGATAAAGGTATAGATGTTAACATTAGAGATGATTTTGGTATTACACCACTTTTGCTCTCTATTGAAAAACAACGGTTTGATATTGCCAACTATTTTTTGCAACATGGAGCAGATATAAATAGTAAAGACATTTGTGGCAGAACATTAATACATAATTTTATTGCCAACTATGTTTATACCTCTGAATATTATCAACTAATTGATAACAAAAACTACATGGAGATTATTGAATTCATGATTCATAATGGTGCAAAGCCAAACACAAAGGATAATATCGGTCAAACCCCTCTTGCAACTATAGGAAATAGTAAAATAAGCTTAAAAATTGCTGAGTATTTAATTTCTCTTGGGTTAGATGTTGATGATAGAGATGTTTTTGGCTTAAGTTCAGTAATATATGCTTGGTTAGAAAAATCATACGACTTACTTAATTTATATTTAAAATATAGCAAAGAGATTTCAGTTTCTGATGTGAAAAAATACGATTTACTAACCTTCCTTGAATGTTTTTTAAAAGATTATGATTATAAGACAATCAACTATATTTATAATACTTCTATAACACACACTCCTTTACATCTTGCAATTGATACAAACGACATAAAAGTTATTGATTTCTTTTTAAAAAAAGGAATCTACATCAATGCCAGAGATGAAAATCTTATGACTCCCTTACATTATGCAGCAAGCAATGGAAACTTAGAAATCGTAAAATTTTTAGTTGAAAATGGTGCAGATATTAATTTGACATCATGGGACAATAAGGCTCCAATTCATACAGCTTGGTTTTTCAATTCAGATCTTAATATAGTTCATTATTTATTATATGCAGGAGCAGATATTACGATAGAAAATGATGAAAAAGAAATCATAAATAAAATAAATGAAGCCTATATAAAAAAGAAAAAGTAAAAGTTTTTTACTTAAAAGAGATTCTACAATTATTACTGAGTAAATCTCCCTTCTACAATATAAAACTTTACCTATAGACAGGTCAATTAAAGATTTTTAGGAAGTTTTTAAATAAAACCAGCTTTTCTATTATTATCCTTTATAGTTTATCATTTCTTAATAGTTTTTAAAAACAAATGAAATGAAAATATCAAAAAAAGAAAAAATTAAAAAAATATTTGCCTTATAAAATCATCAATATCATTGTATTTAAAATTGATATCGAGAAGATATGAAAAGAAATCCACGATAATTACGACAAATAAGCCATTTAAAGAATGAAATGAGATATTTGGAGATGAGGTAGTAGCTACTGCAATACTGGACATATTGTTGCATCATTGCTATCTATTTTTAATCAACGGTAAGAGTTATCGTATGAGAGAACTTTTTTAAAAAAAGAAAATGGTAAAAATAAGTAATTTTATCCATGAAAGGGTGGGTTAAAATTATTCATTTTTACCATTTTGTCCCTATCGTTTTTATTGGATACTTTAAGCTCTATTATTCAAACTCCTTTTAAGCAAAACTAACAGCAGTATTTTCTTCAGGTTTCAGTTTTCGTATGTTTTAACAATTGAAGATATGAAGATATGAGGCAATGAGGATGTGAAGAGATGAGGGTGTTGGGTTGTGAGGAGTACAATTTAATATAAAAATCCGATTAACCATAATGGAACCTTTCTGCCATATCCCACCTCAATGTCATCGACAAAAAGGTAGCCACTACCCGCAATTTGTGAAAAATCTTTATTTCTACCACCAATTTCAATTAAATATTGATTGTTTATCAGTATATCCCCCTTTTTAGGATAGCTTAAATCATAGAAATTTCTTAACTGTGAAACCACAAAAGTTTCTCTAATTGTCCCAATTTTTTGTTCTTCGCAATAACAGTAGTTTAAATTTGTATTGTTCAGATATATTTTTTCAGGTTTTGTAAAAATGGCATCACCTTTTACATCTGGTTTTAATGATGTTAGAATATTACCAGAATTTAAATATTCAATATAACGGTACAGAGTATGTCTATTAACTTCAATTTTCTGTGCAAGTTTTGAAAGATTGAGTTCATAAGGCTCTGAAAAACATATTAATTTAACAAGTTTTTTAAGTTTGACGATATTTTTCGGATCGATCTTAAACAGTATAGGCAAATCGGACTCTATAACTACATTAATTGTTTCTTCCAATTTTTTATAATATGTGTTAGGATTTTCAAAATAAAAGGGATAAAATCCATACTGTAAATACTCTTTAAAGTATTCCAGTGGTTTTATCGATTTTAAAATTTCATAAGTGATTTCCATATGATTTTCTAAAATATCTTTTAATGAAAAACTTCTAAATTGTTTACCTGTTTTTAATTCCAGAAATTCTCTAAATGATAGTCCGTTTATTCTGTATAAAACTGCTCGTCTGCTCAAATCAGCTTTTGCATGTTCCAATCTTAAAGCACTTGAACCTGAAAAAAGAACTTTTATATCAAGAAGGTCATAGATTTCTTTCAAATGCGCTACAAAATCTGGATATTTATGAATTTCATCTATTGCTAAAACCTTACCACCTTTTGCTGCAAATTCCTTTGCCAGCTCAAATAACGACAGATTGCTCATCTCTATCGAATCAGCGGAAATGTAAAGTTTTTTATTTATAGGGACATCAATCTCTTTTAAATATTGTAAAAGAAAAGTGGTTTTCCCTACCCCTCTTGCGCCTAAAATACCAATTAATTTGTCATTAAAATCAATTTTATGAAAGAAATACCGCTTGTATTGAATGTTTAAACCGGTAAGCAACAATGCAAATCGTTCTGTAAAAAAATTTAGCATAAATAACCCTTTGAGTTTTGTTTAATGTATTAAACAAAACTATATTATAATTGATTAATATAATCAACAATTTTGTGAAATTATTACATAAAATTTCCCTTCAAAAGTCGATTATTACTAAATGTAAAGGCAAGTGTTGTCCCAAAATTTATTTTATGTTATTGGTAAGATAATCTGTAATCACCCAATTTTTTTAAATGAGTTTTTCTTGTTAGAGTCCCCATTTATTCTACTATAGTCATATTATTGCGATACACTATAAAATTAAAGGAAAGGAAAATTTTATGATAAGGACTGTTATTGGTTAAATTATGCGATATTGTGTAATCCAGCGAAGAAGAAATTGATTCCTTTAGATTTATCAATATGCAGTACATTTATAAAGATGAGGCAAAAATAATTAACCTGTACAAAAGAATTTTTTGCCGTCCCCAAAAAAACTTGACATTTTTAATGAGTGATTATAAATAAAATCTTGTTTGATTGGATTGATGGTTAATAAATTGTATTAATACACAAATATACAAATACACCCAAACAACTGAATATCGTAAAATAATCTAAGAGTTATCTGTAATTATCCTGCAGGTAATTTTTAGGTTATTTTGAAAGTAATGAGTATTTTATGGCATTTGGGATTATTAATAAAATGAGCTTATATGGCTTAGTAGTTTAGTTAAATGATGTAATAGGGTTTTTGTGAGGATTAGTAATATTATTGATATTAAGTTTTTTATGCACTATATCCTCTTTATTTTTAATAATGGTGTTCATAGAATCAACAATAATGGTGTAGTTATACTTATTCCTAAAAATATCAATTCCGATAAAATGCTTAAAAGAATTATTTTTCATGTCAAACCTCGCTTATCGTATTTTTTAAGTCCCAAGTCCTATCTCCCGTTTGACAGTGGCTTTGAAGCCAAATCAACCAATGGGGACTTTTGGGACGGGGGACAGACTCCCAATGAAGCTTTAAAGCTTAGGAAACATGTAGTCCTCTGTCCCCTGTTTTTTATTAACTTAATTATATATCTTAGCAACATAAAATATAAATACCATAATTATTCGTAGGAGGACATAGAGATGAATAAAAAAAGTATCGTAGCGATCGTTATTGTTTTTATGGCGTTTATGGTGTCCGATGCAATGGCTGGGCCATTCGGGTTGAGAAAAGGTATGTCGTTAAAAGAGATTGGGGGGAAACCGGAGAGGATAGGCAATGGTATTTATAAATTGATAAAAGTCCCTAAACCTCACTCGGCATTCGAAGCGTACATTGTGAAAGTAGCCCCAAAGGGAGGGTTGTGCTGGATCAAGGCCATTGGCAAAGATATTGCCACTAGCTCGTATGGCATTGAACTTAAAAGTGCGTTTCAAGAAATGGAAAAAAAACTCACCGCTATTTATGGTGAACATGAGACGATAGATGATCTTCTACCTAATAGCATATGGAACGAGCCAAGTGATTGGATGATGGGGCTAATTAAAAAAGAACGAATACTTATTGCAATATGGGACTCTGAAAAGGGCTCACATTTACCCTCTGATTTAAAGCAAGTTGGCTTGATTGCAGGCGCAACATCAGGCAATACAGGCTACATTGCTGTCGAGTATTCATTCACAAATAAAGATTCATGTGATGCTGAATTGGCTAAGCAAGAGGATGATGCACTATAGGGCCAGGCATAACAAGGCGCTGCACCTGACCGCTATTCTGCTGCGCTCCATAGCGGCAGGTTAGCTCTGTCGTTAGCTGATATTACTTTTTTAAAAGGAGATATAAGAAATGAAAAGATTTATAATTATATTTTTTTCTTTTATTTTAGTAGCAGTTATTGCCATATATACTTTCAATTACTTTCAATTACAATCTAAAATGAACAATGTAATCAAAAGTGATCCGAGAAATAGTGGGATCGAAGTGTCGGTTCATTTTGGCAATTATTTCAATCCCTCAGTACTTGTATACGACCTGACATCAATTTCTAGCACGAATAGCATGGCAGATGTTTTTAGAGTATTTTTGCAGTTTGCAGAGAAAATGCAGTCAAAGGAGTTTAAAGTAATTGAGTTATCGTTTAAGGGAAAAACAAAATTTAAAATAAATGGCGACTATTTTCGGACACTAGGGAAAGAGTACTCATGGCAAAACCCAGTTTACACAATGAGAACTTTTCCAGAACATCTTATGAATCCTGATGGTTATAGAGCTTATCCAGAGTGGACTGGTGGTTTGCTTGGTGTTCTAGTAAAACAAATGGAGGAATTTAATGATTTTCACAAAAAATGGTATTTAGAAGACATTGTAAAGTAATAAACGACTTTAGCTAACAAAGCGTTCCACCTGACCGCTATTCTGCTGGTGCTCCATAGCGGCAGGTGAGCTTAATCGTTATGTGGAGATAAAAGACAATGGTTGATTTCAGCAGAAAGCTTAAAGAAAAAAAAGTTATTAGAAAAATAAATCCGATCGAAATTTATGATTCACTTGATAGGAAAAGTGAAACAGGTCCACTTCGGCCTTCTCAAGAATATATTTTAAATGAATGGTTTAGTAAATATAGAGACAAAAAGGATCTTATAATAAAACTCCATACAGGAGAAGGAAAAACATTAATTGGCCTTCTTATTCTACATTCAAGATTAAACAATAATGAAGGTCCATGTTTATATATTTGCCCAAATATATACCTCGTTGAACAAACTTGTTTAGAGGCAGATAAGTTTGGTGTTCCATATTGCCAAATAGGAACGGATAATCAACTTCCAGAAGATTTTTTATCCGGTAAAAAAATTCTAATCACACACGTACAAAAAGTTTTCAACGGATTAACAATATTTGGCTTAGATGCTAGGGCAATTCCAATAAAGCATATTGTATTAGATGATTCCCATGCTTGTATTGATTCACTTAAGGATACATTTACAATTAAAATATGTAGAGATCATAGATTATATTCTGATTTTCTTGAGCTTTTTGAGGATGATCTAATAACCCAAGGAGAGGGTAGCTATTTAGAGATTAAAGCAGGAGATTTTAATACATTACTACCGATTCCATATTGGGCATGGATTGATAAAAAATCGGAAGTAATCAACAAGCTTATTCAATATAAAAATGAATATGAAATTAAATTTATTTGGCCGTTAATCAAAGATAATATCGAAAATTGTCAAGCCTATATTTCTGGTAAATATATTGAAATATCACCCATATATAGTCCTATTTACAAATTTACTTTTTTTACAAACGCTGACCAAAGAATTCTGATGTCAGCTACGACTCAAGATGATTCTTTCTTTATAAAAGGGCTTGGTTTTGCCCCAGAAACAATAACGCAGCCACTAACTTATGAGAAATTAAAATGGTCAGGTGAAAAGCTTATTCTAGTTCCTTCTCTAATAAATGAGGAATTGGATAGAAATCTTATTGTAACTAAATTTGCCAAGCCAAATCCGAAAAAAAAGTTCGGGATAGTTACGATCGTGCCAAATTTTAAAAAGGCTGCTCATTATCAAAATTTAGGAGCAACGATAACTACCTCTAATAACATTTATGAAATTTTACAGAAATTAAAATCAGGTAAATTTGAGAACACTATTGTTATTGTAAATAGATATGATGGGATAGATTTACCAGATGAATCTTGCAGAATTTTGGTTTTAGATTCAAAACCATTTTTTGATTCTCTATCTGACAGGTATGAAGAAAGCTGTAGACCAACTAGCGATATAATTAATATCAAAATTGCACAAAAAATAGAACAAGGTATCGGAAGAAGTGTTAGAGGAGAAAAAGATTATAGTATAATAGTTATAATCGGTGGGGACTTGACAAAATTTCTTATGAGCCCGCTAACAAAAAGATATTTTTCGTACCAGACTCAGAAACAAATAGAAATTGCATTAGAGGTGGCAGAACTAGCTAAAAATGACCTTGATGAAGATGAATCTCCTTTTGAGGTGGTAAGATCTTTGATAAATCAAGTATTAAGGAGAGACGAAGGCTGGAAGCAGTTTTATCAAGAGCGAATGAATGAAATATCTACGAATGAAAGCAAACCTGAAATTAATCATATATTGGATCTGGAAAAAAAAGCTCAAGATTCTCTAATTAAAGGTGATCTAGAAAAATCTATAGAATTAATACAACAAATAGTTGATAAATTAGATAATGAGGAGGAAAAAGGTTGGTATTTGCAATTAATGGCAAGATATAAATATAAAATTAGTAAAGTTGAATCCAATAAAATACAAAAGAGTGCATATCAAAAAAATCTTCAATTAATGATACCAAAAGAAGGAATCGTTTATAAAAAATTGGAATTTATTAATGAAAATAGATTAAAACGTATTAAAGATTGGATCAAAAAATTTAATTCCTATTCCGACATGATGGTGGAGATAGACGGTATGTTAGAGGATTTATCTTTTGGAATGCCATCAGAAAAATTTGAATCTGCATTAAAATCAGTAGGTGAAGCTTTAGGTTTTCTAAGTCAACGTCCTGATAAAGAGTTCAAAAAAGGCCCAGACAATCTATGGTGTGGTGTTGATAATAAATATTTTATTTTTGAGTGTAAGAGTGAGGTAGATGATTCTAGGAAGACCATAACCAAGAATGAAGCAGGACAAATGAATAATCATTGTGGATGGTTTGAAAGCGAATATGGCACTGTTTCAGTAAGGAGAATTTTAGTTATACCCACAAAAAATCTTTCAAGAGATGCTAACTTTACGCATGAAGTTTTTATAATGAGAAAAGGTAAACTTAGAGAGTTAAAGAAAAATATAAAAAACTTTTTTAAGGAATTTAAGAATTACAATATTTCTGAAATAAGCGACGAAAAGTTGCAAGAATTTTTGACTAGCCATAATTTAGATATAGACAATCTTTGGACAAAATATATAGAAAATTATTACAAAGAAACATAACAAATCGCTCCAGCTAACCTCCAATCCGCTGGCGCTTCATGGCGGCAGGTGAGCTTGGTCGTTATGCAACAAAATAGAAATTAGGCGTCTGTCTAAGAAATGATTTGAAAAATAATGTTCGATTATTCTCTTGCCCATTGGGCTACATATTTAACTGCTGCTGTTTTGTTAAATATTTCTCCAGGTCCAGATATGGCATTCATATTGGGACAAACAGCTAAAGGAGGCATAAAGTCGGGATTTGCTGCAATGTTTGGAATTTGGACAGGTGCATTAATTCATGTTGTTTTTGCAGCTCTGGGATTGTCGGCAATTTTAGTTACTTCGGCGGTAGCATTTTCTACAGTTAAATGGATTGGTGCGGCATATCTTATCTGGCTTGGTATTCAGGCACTGAAGTCTAAGGGGAGCAATATTTCTGTGAGAGAGCAAGAATCTCCAAAAGGATTGAGGAAAGTGTTCAAACAAGGTGTACTGGTAGCAGTATTAAATCCAAAGGTTGCCGTTTTCTTTTTTGCATTTTTGCCGCAATTTGTTGAGGTAGGTGCAGGTCCTGTTAGTGCACAGTTGTTTTTCCACGGGATTCTTATTATCGCGGTAGCCGGTTTAATTGAACCTCCTTTAATTCTTATTGGAGGCAAGTTAACTGCCTATCTTAACGAAAATACAAAATTATCATGCTGGCTGGATCGTGGACTTGGTGCACTGTTTATCTGGTTGGGTATTAAACTGGCCACAATTGATTGAGAATATAAATTTTTCTAAAACAAATTACTAAATTTAGACTTCCAAACAATACACCTTTCGTTTTTCGGTTTTTGAGTAACCATTTAGCTTGAATCACCATATTTTATACTGGTACTAATCATAACAAATGCAAATGGTTAGATAAATTAATATCTTAAAAAGGTTTTAATTTCATCTAAAACTTTAAAAGATTTCATTGACCGGTTCTTTTGTAAAAGATGTAAGGAAAGGTTGAGCTTTAGGAGGTGTGTTATGCAAAAAGTTGTAGCAATTGATGTAGGCTTTGGTGATGTGAAGGTTGCTTATCGGGAAGGGGGTGAGTTAATCATGCGAAAATTTCCATCTGCAGTAAAGGAAATTCTATCTGTTAATTTTGAGTTTAATCATCTGAGCCAGGAAAAAAAATTTCTTTATCATTCAAAGCATTACGTTTTAGGTGAAGCTGCAAAACTTGATGGAATCAATATTAATAACATTGAAAAACTAATGTTTTTTACTCTACTTTTGATTTACAAAGTATTTCATGATTATTCTATTCCAATGGATAACATTCTACTGGCTCTTGGGCTTCCATTACAATTCTATAACCAGACCAATGTCCAGAAACTGAAAGCATCTGTAGCTGATTTTGAAGTTGATAATGAAAGCTTAGGATTTAATTCCAAAATATTTCCTCAGGGTGCAAGTGTGTATTTTACATGTAAACTGTTATATGATACACCAATTGCAAATACCTTGATTTTAGATGTTGGTTTTAATACTGTTGAGTGCATTTGGTTTCAAAATTCTAAACATGTTCCTCATCTTCAAAAGATGCTTGAACGGGACGGAATAATGAAAATAGCACAACTTTTGAAAGGTGCAGTAAAATACAATATCAGTCCACTTGAGGCTGTGGATATCCTCAGAACAAACAAAATAAAGATATATAATGAAGAAGAAGACTTATCTAATATTGTTGATGAGCATAGTGCAACTAATTTTGTGTAAGATTTTTATCCTCCTGTAATCTACCATATTTCTCAACTCTCTTATTCTTCAATACTATTAAAAAATAGTTCCAATGTTTCATCTTACGGGTTCTATAACTACCATTCATCTCCAATATCACTAAAAATACTACCTTTTCTAACGCTTTCTTATCATTAAATACTTCAATTACCTTAGATCGTCTTTTAACCTCCTTATGAAACCTCTCCAAAGGATTTGTAGTGTAAATATATGGTCTCATTAGAGCTGGATATTTCAAATAAGTCATCAACTCTGGCAAATCCCTTTCCCATGATGCAACCATCTCTGGATATTTATATGACCAGTTCCTGCGAAATATCTCAAAATTCCTTAAAAATTCCTCTTCATTCTCTTGCATGTATATGTTTTTCATATCTTCAGTTACAGCACTCTCATCCCGCTTGCGTACCTTGGATAATGAGCTCCGCACTTTGTGAACTACGCAAGTCTGAAAATCTGCTTTAGGATAAACCTCAAGTACTGCTTCTTTGATACCTTTTAAACCATCTGCTACAACTAATATTGGCTCCTGTAACCCTCTCTCCCTAAGCTCATATAGCAATTCCTTCCAGTTTAATGCACTTTCTCCACTACCACCAAATGTGTAAAATGCAAGAATCTCTTTATGACCATCCTCATCAATTCCCATAACTGTGTATATAACCTCACTTGATACCGTACCCCTTTTCAATTTTAAATATGTGCCATCTATAAACAAAATCGGATACCATTGTTCAAATCTTCTGTTGTGATATTTTTCCAACTCTTCCAAAATATCATCAGTTATCTTGCTCACCCACTTTGGAGAATACTTCTGACCAAGTAAATTCTCTAATGTTCGCACTATATCCCTGGTTGAACAACCTCCCTGATACATTGATATCACTATATCATCTAATTCAAACGTTGTACGTTTATATGGCTCTAAAAATGATGGCTGAAATTTTATCTTTCGTGTCCTTGGTATTTTTACCCCTTCTACTTTACCAAAAATTGTATTAAAATTGCGTGTATAATATCCATTCTTACTATCAGCATTTAATGAACAGTGGACCTCTCTTTCTATTTCTCCAAGCTTTTCTAAAAAATTAACAAACTGTTTTGACATAAATTCCATAAAAATTTCTCTAATATCCTTTCTTTTTTCAAATAATTCAGCTAAATTATAATTATTCATGGGGTATACCTCCTCCTTTTTCTTTTTTATGGGGTTAAGTAGATTACAGGAGGTATACCTCTTTTGCAATCCTTACACAAAATTCTTATACACTACCCGCGTATATTTTGAGGTATACTTTCTAAAACTTCCATTAAGATTTCATCATCATCTTTTTTTGCTTTAAAACTATACTGTTTTTCCACCATTATCATCACCTCCTATATTTCTTCCCGCTCACAAATATTAAGAGATACGGTCAAATAAAATTTGACTAATATGGCACTAATACTGAATTATGACTTAACTTAGTTAAGTCATAATTCTATTCTATTTTCAATGAATACAGATACATAAAAAATAGATAAAAAAGCGCTTGCGCTTTTTTACCTCAGGCATACTGTACAATGTATATTCATTCCGCAGTGCGGATAAAACTTTTGATTACATAGGTAGATGTATTCTGACATTTATTCGATTCATTTTAGGAAATTTTAGGAGAATATTTTTATAAACTTGGAGGATTAGTCAATCGTTCACCTTGCTTGCCAAGGTGAACGATTGACGGACAAACGTGCAACTTATTGTAAATACTTCTATAATAAATTCTTTGATTACACAGAAAAAACAGAAAACAAAAGTTTAGGTGGCAGATAAACAGATAACATGCTGTTTTTTTACAACGGTCATGTTGTCTGTAACCGTGAAAGTGCCGATATTCACGCTTATCTGCCACTGGAAATTACCCCCTTACAATCCGGCTTAGCCGGTTCAATATAGATTGCCCGTGGGCTTTCCGGGAGCCTCAAATCCTGGAGGATTTCGCTAAAAAGGTTTATCACATCGGCTCAGGCAATCGCCTTGAAGAGAAGAATTAAAAAAAATTGAATTAAATTAGTCAGGGTGATGACCCTGCGTTTTTGATAAAATTTTATTGACCTGTGTTCTTATATATTATGAACGCAGATGTACTGTTGTTTGGTTTACTTTAGGGGAGGTGAAAAATGAAGGTTAAAAGGAATTTTATCGGCGAAAAGAATTTGACTAGGAAAGTTGCTGCTTACCGTTTAGCAATGGAAGTGGTTAGAAGCGGCAATGAAGGTTCTATTAAAAAAACTGTAACAGCGATCAGAAAATTAGCAAAGTTTGCAAAGGAAGAATTGGAGATGAAAAACCTCTCGAAACTTCAGTCTGAACATATGAAGGCTTTTGCAGAACATCTAAGAAATGAGGTCGGAGATGCCGACATTTCAAAAGCTCATGCTGCAAATATAATTTCCTGTATTAATCGTGTTTTTGATCATTACGGCAGAGATGATTTAAAACTTTCAGCGAAAGAAGAGGGGCTAAATCGTGGTAAAAGGTACTACAACATCGATAGAAGCGTAAGTAATCAACTTCATGAACAATTCACCGATTATCTTTCACAAAAGTTTATTCAAACAGGTGATACAAGATATGAAGCTCTTAGAATTCAGGTTGAAATGGAGAGGATGTTTGGTTTGCGATTTAAAGAATCTGCACTTCATGATTTGAAAGGCATTCACAGAAAAGATGATATGCTTGATGTTGTAAAAGGCACAAAAGGTTCTCAGCCAAGAGAAGTACCCATTCTTTCAGATAAAGGTTATGAATTATTAAATTATGCTAAGGATTTTAAGAATGAGTATGGTTTCAACCGTTCGCTGATACCTGACGATATGAAATTTTCTCAATGGCAAAATTTTGCGTACGGTGTAATAAGAGATTTCAATGAAAGGTTTGATTGTGATTATCACTTTCATGGAGAAAGGCATACTTATGCTCAAGAGAGGTATTTAGAATTGACCGGCTTTGATGCACCAGTGAGAAGCGGATTTATTAATGGCTCATATTTACAGGTTATGTCTGAATATTATGGAATAACCTTGGAAGAAGCAAAAGAATTAGACAAAGAAGCAAGAAAAATTATTAGCGAAGAGCTTGGACATCACAGGATTGATGTCACTTGCTTTTATTTGGGGAAGTAGGATGAGATTGTGGGATCAATTTGTTAGACGGTATCGCTTGACAGGCAGTAGAACGACTGTAAAACAATACCATCGCCTACTTAAAAATTATTTTTTTCCTTTTCTTGAAGAAAGGACTACTCTTAAGTATCTTGATCATCTAAACCAGGATTTCCTTAATGGCTTTTACAATTTTATACAATCACATGTAAGGAAAGGTGAAATGAGCAAAAGCTATGCAAAAGACTGTCTTTATGCGGTTAATAAATTTATCAGTGTTTTTAATCGAAAACATAAAAAGAATTTGAAGCAATATGATGTTTCTGCTTTTTTAGCAACATTGGAAGGTTTCAAACATATCAAAGTTAGTGCAGAGGAATATGAAAATATAAAGCAATGGAGAAATCTGTACGGCAAAGTACCGCCCCCTGAAAAAATTAATTAATCGGCTGTTGTATTACTATTATTTTCAATATCAGAAGTTACAGAGCCTTTTTTGTGCTTATTTGTGATGTCATCTGGTTCTTCGATAATAACTTTGAAATAATCCGGAAATTTCCATCCCATCAATTTACACAATCTGTAGAAAATTTTCATGGTAATATTAAACTCTTCACCCCTTGCTACCCTCGCAGCAAAGTCTTTACTAAACAGTTTTTGAAGTCTATATCGAGAAACCTTATTTCGTATTTCTCTGATATACTCTTCTTTTAATACAATTGTAATTTTAGATTTTTTTAACTTCATTATATCATCAAATCTGTCATCTCTTTTAGCAGGCATAAACATAATCCTCACTGGTTAGAATATCTTTACAAGAGTAATAATGATTGATGCGGAAAGTCAAGCTTTTTAATTCATGCTATCTTCACATATTACTTTTTTAAAAAGTTTAAAAAATTTACTTGACAAAAGGTTCATTGCGCGGCAGCATTATATCATAGAGTCCCGGGATGCCGGGTACTAAGAGAATTAGGAGGTGAACATGAGAAAAGATGCAGAACAAATTGAGGTAAAATCTTATTCAATTGAGCAAGCGCAATATGTGACACCAGAGAAGTTAATTTTTGAGAAAGCAAAGGATGGATATCTTCATGTGAACAGGACAGATGATAACAAATTTTTTATCTACTTAAGTGATGATGAGTTGAATGTTAATTATATCACAGTACCGTTTCAAATAGAAGATATGGTAAATCTAATTCTGCAAGCGTTCGATGAAGGTAAAAAAGAATTGGGGACATTTCTTTTGTATCACTTAGCTGGATTGGGTTCGGTAGAAGTAGAGTTTTAAAGTGGGAAGGCTATGCAGATGGCACCTGCATAGCCCACCAAACCCCAAATTTTTATAAAGAAAGAAAGGAGTTTAGACATGAAAATAATAAGAGAAACAATTCCGTTTTGTCAATGCATTTATAAGAACAGTAAAGTAATTAATATTGCTAAGAATAATCAGTTAACAAGTAAAATCTTAGATGAAAGTGCTATTGAACAAATTACAAATAAAGTTCTTTATGCCACATTGTATCTTGTTGAAACAAATAAAGTAAAATTTCCGCCACCATTATCCGTAAATTATGTAGCAAGTTTTTTTGGCATAAACAGATATAGGCATCATTACATGCTGGGTTACCAGTTAAGCAAAAGATTATATGAAGAGTTAAAAAACGGTAAATTTGATGATAAGTATTTTTGTGAATTCTGTACTAACTATAAAAAAATATCATTGGATAATTATTTAAAATTGATCAGTTCCACTGAAAAGATGTCTATAATTAATAAAGTATTAAGTACAATAGGTCCAACTGATGATAAAGATCAAATATTTATTCTAAAAGATCGAATCAAAGATTCAACATCTGATAGTGTTTTAAAAATAGGATTAGTAAAAAATAATGCTGATACTGTGGATGTTTATAAAATTGCCATTAAAAATAAACTGGACAAACTAACTAAAAAAAATATCGCATTAATGTATCCAGTTGCAACGGCGTTAAGTACTCTGTTAATATTTGACAAATACATCCACAACAATATTAAATTTCCATTTATCGTATCCAATAGATTAGACACATTTATTCAGAATTCTTATAATCTTGATTATTTATCTGGGCTTTTCATTCCAGATTATGAGTTTTTCAATAATAAAGCCACCTATTCAAGTCGCAATATTCAAAACTGGCCATTATTATTGTTCTCTGACAAAATTGGATTTTCAAATCCTTTCTTTTTACAAGATTTTGGTATAACAGTGAAATTTATAAAAGAAATCAAGGAATTCTTAAGTAAGAACAATTATAATGATCCTACAAAAGTTAATAAAGCAATATTTTCTAATGCAAAAAAAACAGTAAAGTTGCCATATGGAATTAAGATAAAAGATCCTTTTGAAAAAATATTTGATGAACTCAGTCTACTATCTGATTTGCGTGGCTGTACTTGTAAATCAAATTCTTACATAAGGTACAAGATAAGAGATAACAACAAAGAACCAAAGATTTTCATTATCAATAATGGGAAAAATAAGGCTATAGAAATTCCTTCAAATAAATTGAAAATAAAAATAAAACTATCAAAATTGCAAAATCGTGAATTATTTTCAAACAGAAATCATTATGGATATATCGTTGGACTATTTCTTATTACTTTGGATCAATTCCCGGGTAGGGTATTTATAAAAATAGGGTTAATAGGATTGCCTATCAATAATGATAACTTGGCAGAAGAAAAGATAAATGAAGAAATAAATTGGATAATAAAACACAGATATCATAAAGACATTAAACCAATAGGATATGTTATCCTTGGTATTTTTGAAAATTATCGTGAAGCCATTAAATTTGATAAGCAATTCAAAAGGGAGGTTTTAAATTCTGATCCAGGTGAAAAAGTATTGAATGCTTTTCATAAGAACACTGGATTAGAACTTCAACAAAAATTTAATGACAACGGTGGCAGCGAAATATTTTTACCTTCAAGATTAGGGATGAATACCATGGAGCTTATCAGCAAATTTCAAACTAAGGCAACAACGTTCCCTTCTCTAAAAAAAGTGATCATAAATGATCATGTTAAATTTTAAAATGAAATTTTTTCAAAAATTTTATGAAAATATCTAAAAATTACATTGACTCCCCTCCTTTTCATTTTCTGAAGACTATAAAAGGAGGGGAAAATGGTTAAAAATTTAATTAGTTTAGTGGACGACAATATTAAATTTGATAATTTTTCTTTTGAAGAAATAATAAGTATTCGCAATAATTGTTTTAAGATCGATGAAGTATGTCATTTGTTTTCTAAACTTAGTAAGAAAAACTTAAAAAAATCTACAATATATCAATATATAAATAAAGGCCTTTTAAAAACAAGTGTTTTAGGAAATAGAAGAAACAGAGTAATTTATTATAAATCGTTGATTAACTTTCTAATTAAAAGCAGGCATGGGGCTATTGACAATGAGTTATATGAAATACAATCTAAAGATGAGCTTATACTTTATTTAGAAAAGTTATACCATCCTGATATTGTATTGTACGAATTAGATATCAAAGAATCTACATTATACATGTATGTAAGAATGTTTGCTATTCATTTTTACAAAATTGCTGATGTTCGTTTTTTTACCGAAAATGATGTTCAAAAATTAAATAAATGTATCCATGTAAAAAATGAATATGGTGTTGATGCTTCTTTTGCAACCGAATTTATAGATAACGTAATGGAAAACATGGAGTCAGTAGCGGTATAAAAATAATAATAATTTCACATATCTTATAAAGATAAATTATTCTATTTAATCAACGTGGCGGTTTTAACATCTGATTAAGAATTGTGTATAAAATCTTTTGGTAAACTCATATTTGTATATTAAGAACAATATCGATCATAATTTCTACTAAAAAGTATTTTAAAAAATTAAGAGTATCACTAAGAGTATCACCAGAAAATTGGGTGTCTTATAACTTATTGATAATAAAAACGCCCCCGAGAGGACTCGAACCTCTGACACCAGGATTAGGAATCCTGTGCTCTATCCTCCTGAGCTACGGGGGCAATGTGTTTGATTCTTTAGATGTTTTTATGAAATTTGTCAAGTAATTTGGAACTTAATAACCTTTCAGTTTGATCAAATCATAAAATTGAAATATCAAATTGTTTTTGATATAATTAAAATAATAAGTTAGGTTTTCATATATGAGAGTTTTAAATAAACCAAAAAAATTTAAATCGCTTAGAGTAATACTTTTTAAAAACATAACTTTAATTTTTATCTCATTATTTCTGCTTCTAAGTATTTACATAAGCAAAACTTTGTATGATAATGGTATTGAAAGCATATACACTACACTTGAAGAAAGAAATAAGGCAGATAAATATTATATTGAGTCCTACTTTACAAAAATACACAATGCAGTAAAAATACTTAGCAAAATTGATGTTATTAAAAATGCAATATATCTATCAGATAATCAAAAACAATTTGCTCTAAAACTATTTAAGTACACAGAAGATTCTGACCCAGACATAAATTACGTATATGCAGGTTATATCGATGGTAGTCTTTTGATTAATAACTACACACCTCCAAAAGGATACAACCCTATGATAAGACCATGGTATATCGCAGCTATAAAATCATTTCCAAATGTATCAAATGGTATTCCTTATCAGGAAATAAAAACTAAAGAATGGTTAATTTCTATCAGCAAGACTCTTGTAGATAATAATGGTAAAATTGTTGGTGTAATAGCAATTGATTCTGATTTTTCAAAAATTACAAGCAAGATTAATAAATATATAAAAAATTATAAATCAACAAATTCTTTTATAATAAAAGAAGATACTGGCGAAATAATAATAACACCAAACAATCATTTTTTGAGAAAAAAATATTACAACTACATAAATAACATAAATTTTGTTTATGATCACAAAAAAATATCTTTTACTCTCAATGGAGATCCTAAATTAGGATACTACTCCAAAATCCCTATTTTAGGATGGATTATTGTTACATCTGTAAGTAAAAAGGAAGTTATAACCCCGATTTACAATAGATTAATTATTTTAAATATTACATTTTTAATAATGATTATTTTATTTGGTTGGTTTTTAAGTAAGTCATTTATGAAAAAAATAATAAATCCATTAATAATATTAAATGATAAGTTACTTCAGATAACACAAAATAAGAAAATTGATATAAAATTAAACACTTTTGAATACCCTAACAATGAAATAGGTATAATTGCTAAAGAACTTGAAAAATTGACCACTACTGAATTGTATAAAAAAAATAAAGAGTTAGAAAAAATAAACCAAAAACTCCAAAAATTATCAATAACAGATTGTTTAACAAAACTTTATAATAGAGGAAAAATAGAAAAAGATCTAACTAATGAATACAATAAAGCTATTAGATATAATGACACTTTTTCAATTATCCTATTTGATATCGATAACTTCAAAATTATTAATGATACTTATGGACACCAAATGGGTGATAAGATATTAATAGAAATTGCTAACTTAACAAAAGAAACAATAAGAAATACTGATATCGCAGCAAGATGGGGCGGAGAAGAATTTTTAATATTATGTCCAAAAACAAATATAAATTCTGCTTTTAATCTTGCAGAAAGACTCAGAAAAAAAATTGAATCACATGATTTTTCAATAGATAAAAGAATAACAATTAGCGGAGGTATAGCAGAGTTCAAAAAAGGCTTAACAATCGATGAAATGCTCAAACAAGCAGACGACAATCTATATAAAGCAAAAAAGGAAGGTAAAAACAGAGTAATTTTTTAATCAACAATTTGTTGTTTGATTATGATGTAAAGATTTGCTAAAATGATATTATGAAAATATTGTTGATTGAAGATGATTTATTACTTGGAGAAAGTTTAAAGGAATTCTTAGAATCAGAAAAAAATGATGTGGACTGGATAATTGACGATAGAGAATACGAATACAAGCTGTTATCAAATGAGTATGATATTATACTTCTTGATTTGATGTTAAAATTTAACAAAGGTGAAGATCTTTTAAAAAAAATTAAAAAACTAAAAAATACACCTGTTATAATCATTACTGCAAAATTTGACTTGTCTGATAAAGAAACCTGTTTTTTGTTAGGAGCTGATGATTATATTACCAAACCTTTTGAACCAAAAGAACTATTACTTAGAATAAACGCTGTAACAAAAAGATATTTTGATAATCAAAACAAAATTTCCATATCAGATGAGATTGTCATCGATATTACCCAGCAATCGCTTTTCATAAATAATGAGCTTATCCCTCTTACTAAAAAAGAGTGGGAGCTCTTATATGTTTTAGCAAAAAATAGAGGTAAAGTAGTATCTAATGAATGCATCCTAAATTATGTCTGGCAGGAGAACCCCGTCGGTACAGAATCAATCAGAACCTACATAAAAAAACTTAGAGAAATCTTAGGCAAAGATTTAATAGAAACTCACAAAGGTCGGGGGTATCGATTAAAATAAAATTTGAAATAAAAATTTTTATCGCTTTAGAGCTAATTATTGCCATTGTCCTCAGTATGATTAACTTAATCTTCATTTTTAGCTACAAAATAGAAATAGAAGAACAGTTAAAAAAAGAAATTCAACTCTATCTTACGCTAAAAACCGCCAAGAAAAAATTTAAATTACCAGATTATCTACTTATTGAAAATAAACTTTCTTTCAAAAAAGATTACACCCTTTTTAATGTAAACGGTGAAAAATACATCTATATCAAATCTTCATACATAAAAGACAAACTCAAAGATAAGCTCTTTATAATTTTTTACTGGGATATGATAGCAATCTTTTCTGTGGCAATATTGTATTATCTTGTTTTATACAGGTTGATAATAAAAGAAAAAAATTATCTAAAAAACTTTGAAATTCTACTATTGATTTTTTCACACAAACTGAGAAATTTTTTAACCACCTCAAAACTCAATCTTCATTTAATCAAAACAGAAAACAAAGCTCAGCTGGAAAGATTATTTCATGCTCATGAAAACCTTGCAAAGGATTTAGAAAATATTCAATATTTTATCAAAAGATTACCCACTCAAAATCAAAGCAAAAATAAAATTAACATACCTAATTTAATTAAATCTTTAATTGATGAACTGGAGCTAAACAAACATTTTTCTATAAAATTTAACTGTTCTGAAATTTATATTAATGCACCATATCAAGATATTTACTTTGCCTTATACCTTTTGTTTGATAATATTTTAAAACATGCTGGTCAAAATGTCACAATAAAATGTGGTAAAATCAAAAAATTAAAATACCTTATTATAAAAAATGATATAAGTGAAAATGAGACAAAAGGGCTTGGCGTGGGCTTAAATGTGGCAGAAAAACTCCTTGCCACTCATGGTTTCAAAATCAAAAGAAAGATAACCTCAAACTTCACTATTGCCATCAAGTTTTAAAAGGAAACTTTAATTTTAAGTTTATTTGCAATATATAAAAAATATTTTAAAATAAATTTAGTGTTTTTCACGATTTTTTTACAAAATGGATATAATTTATTATTACAAGTTTTGTGGAGGAACTATATGAAAAAAATATTTTTTGTATTAATCATAAGCTTTTCAGTATCTATAATGAGTTTTGCAAAAGAAGAATCTAATAATTTACCTAAAGAGCAAATAGTTAATTTAAAAACAGGATATATAAAAAGCTTTAAAAATGAATTCATATCTTTGGAAGATGGTTTCTATTTTTATGTTGATGATAATACTATAATTATTAACCCTGAAAATAGAAAAGTAAATAAAAGATACTTAAAATCTGCATATAAAATTAAATATAAAAACAATGGAAACTATGTATATTACATAAAAATATTATCATTAGTTAAATAGTGAGGATTGATATGCGTAAATATACTATAATATCTTTAATAATAATTTTAATGTGTTTTTTTAATCCATTATTATCTCAAGCTGCAAAACCATCAAATAACTCAGATGCTGGACAAATGGTTACTTACTGCTCTATACCACCATTTGTTTCCTCAGCTATTCAGCCAAATGTGCTAATAATATTGGATAATTCTGGAAGCATGTTTGAATTTGTATATAAAGATAATACATCTACAAGATCATACTCTAATGATTGCTCAAATGATGCTACAGTTTATTTAGGATACAAAGATAATGAAACCTATTTTGGACTTTTTGATCCTAACAAGAAATACTCATATGATGATGATAATGATTATTTCCAGGAAAAAGAAGATGGTGAATGGAGTGGTAATTTTTTAAATTGGTTAACAACTAGGAGAATAGATGCAGTAAAAAAAGTTTTAACTGGAGGAAAATATATCATCGAAGATGGAAATATTTTGTTAACTGCAACAGATAATTTTGATAGAGATTTTCGAAAAATATTAGAAAATAATGTACTAGACCTTACTGGACTCAATAATGGTTATACTGATAATAATAAAGGTGCTTATTTTTACTTTTACAATGACAATAATTTTGTTTATTTTGATGTTAGACCTGCAACCTGGAATAATAATTGTTGGTTAATTGATAATAACCCAACAACATTTAGAGTTGCTTTGAAAGTCGAAACACAACCCACTGGGATAATACAAAAAACATGGGATAAAGTAAGATATGGACTTTTCACCTTTAATCATGACGATGGAGGTCATTTAGTTTCTGATATAGGGAGTAAATATGATAATTCAACATTTATTCTTGACATAAATAATATCACTCCGTCAACTTGGACTCCACTTGGTGAAACTCTATATGAAGCTACTTTATATTTTAAAGGAGATAAAACTTATTATAACGGTACATTTACGTATGATAGCCCTATCCAATATAGTTGTCAGCAAAATTATGTTCTTATTTTAACTGATGGTGAATCAACAATGGATAAAAACTTTCCAAGTAAGCTCGATAGTAATGATCCAAATAGCACAATTGATAACCTTCTTGACATTATTGAAGGAAATGAGGGTTTTACAGATAACGAATTACATAATGACTTAAATGACTCCAATGGGTCATATAGCTTAGCTGCAGTATCTTATTGGACTCATACTACAGATTTAAGAGAAGATTTAACAGGTACTCAAAAATTAAATATTTTTACAATCTTTGCATTTGATGATTCGGAAAACGCAAAAGATTTACTTAAACTTTCAGCAAAATACGGTTCTTTTGCTGATAATAATTTTAATAATTTGCCAGACAATTCAAACGAATGGGATACAAATAATGACAATATTCCTGACAACTATTTCGAGGCCAATAACGCAACAGATTTAGAAACAAGTTTAAGTACAACAATTGCTAGAATTTTGCAAGGAGCAGCAGCAGGTTCTGGTGTAGCACTCATGACTGATAGGACAAGTAGCACAAGTATTGCTATCCAAGGTTTATTTGAAAACAAAAAGGATATTGATAATACAACATTGACATGGATTGGACGTTTATTTGGGTGGTGGGTTTATGCAATAGAAAAAGATAATGAAACTATAAAAGTTAACATTAGAGAAGATACAATAAATAATAAAAAGTTTAAATTAACAGAAGATAAGATTTTAACATATGATTATGATGTATTGGACAATAAATTAGTGCTAAAACTTATTACATGTGATGATGATGGCTCTGGTCTAATTGATAATTCTAGTTGTGAAACTTTCTATTCTTTTGACGACATTACACCAATATGGGATGCAAGTGAAGAATTATTAAATAGAGAAGCTGATAATAGAAAAATTTACACATATGATGATTCTGGAAATCTTACCCAAATTGATAATTTTACTAACCAACAATTGTTTGATACAGATAATGTTAGTTCTTTAATAGATTACATAAAAGGTAAAGATTTTGATAACTATAGAAATAGAACAATTAAAGTTGATAATGAACAAAAAGTATGGAAGTTAGGTGACATTATCCACTCTAGACCTATGTTGGTAAAGTATGAGGATTATACTGTTGCTTATGTTGGCGCAAATGATGGAATGCTTCATGCTTTTAAAGTAGGCTATGCTAAAAAATTAAGAGATGATCCAGAGGGTTATTTAGCAGTCTTGCAAAATTCTAAAAATGACAGTGGACAAAATGAAATAGGTAAAGAGTTATGGGGATTTATACCACGTTCTGTTATCCCATATTTAAAATTTCTGGCAGACCCAAATTATTGCCATTTATATTATGTAGATGCACAACCATATATAATAGAAGAAGATGGAAAGAAAATCTTAATTGGCGGATTAAGATTAGGTGGGGGTTGCTATTGTAGTAAGCAGGAAGCTGCTGATGAATGCGTCAAAAGTCCTGATAACGAAAATGGGCTATCATCATACTTTGCACTAGACATTACAGATCCAGTAAATCCAAAATTTCTGTGGGAATTTAATCATAAAGACTTAGGTTTTTCATATTCAGGTCCTGCTTATATAAAACGCCCTGAAGGTAATTATATAATGTTTTCTTCAGGTCCTACTACATATGATGGTCACTCCTCTAAGTCATTAAAGTTTTTTGTTTTAAAATTAAAAAATGATTTCACATTAGAAAAAAGTACTCCAGATGTTTTAGACGGTAAAACTCAAAACGCATTTGGTGGTAAACTATATACAACTGGTATTGATAAAAATGAAGATGGTTTTACTGATTTTGTAGTAACAGGTATTGTAAAAAATGTAGGTAAAACAAATTCTCAAGGTGGTTTAGTCGTAATCCATACTAAAGGAGGAGATCCATCAGCTTGGACTGTTTATCAAAATTACTATAATTTTAGCCAAAACCCAACCGTTTCTAAAATCGAAACAGGCAAATGTTTTAACTTAGGTTATTATTTGTTTTTTGGTAGCGGTAGATACTTTTATCCTGGAGATGATGAAGGTACCTCAGGTGTTGGAAACGAAGAGAATTATATTTACGGAATACCTTTTGACTGTGATGTTGAAGAAGGTTGTAAAGGGACTGTTAACAATATTAAATCTGTAGAGCTATTAGATGATCCTTGTAATGACCTAACAAATTTTGAAATCACAAACAATGAGTCCAAGGAACTAGGATGGAAAATAAAACTAGACCCTACTGATAATGTATATTTAAAGGAAAGAAATATTATAGACCCTGTTTTAGTAAAAAATAAAAACAATCCAGCTAATAGATATACTAATAATAGAGATTACTGGACATCGCAAATCATTACATTTATTACAAACAAATATGAAAAAGATCCATGTATTTTAAAAGGTAAAAGTAAAATATGGGCACTTAACTGTGCTACTGGTGGTCCTTTAAGACCAGACAATATTACTCACAAAATTTGTAGTAATTATCAAGTAACTGATGATTTTGCTATATTTACTACATCTAGTCAAGGAGAAATTTCCATTGTAACAGATGACGATGTAGGAAATGAAAGATACATCGAAGTAGATAAAAATGTTATAGCTTCTGATTTAGGTGAGGACTTAACTGGTAACAATAGAAAAGGTAGAATACTTTTATGGATAGAAAAATAATGAATAAAAAAGGGATAACTCTAATAGAATTGCTTGTAGTAATATCAATATTTGCTATAATATTAGCTATAGCAATACCAAATTATAATAAGTGGAAGATAAAACATGAAAGAGAGAAAGACTTGAGGCAACTATATTCCATTATACAGCAATACAGGACAAAAGCTTTTACTGAAAAAACAAGCTTCAAACTTGAATTTCCTTCACAAAATAAATTAGACATTAAAAATGACAATGGAACTATCATTAGCTCAATAACATTTAAAGTATCCTTTGATAATCCAAATACTATAACAATTGACGATAGAGGTACTCTATCAAATACTTCAATCAAATTAATTAGTGATTCAATAAATGATTCACTACCTTTCAATTGCATTGTAAGCAACGGTATAAGAGTTAGATTAGGGAAAATAGATAATGGTGGTAGCTGTGTTGCAAAATAATAAAGGATTTACCTTAATAGAAATGATGGTTAGTTTATTTATTTTTTCTGTGGCATTACTTGGGCTTGTAGCATCGATGATAACTGTCAAAAAAATGAATATGAGGAATAATGTCAGAAATATTGCAATAGAGCAAGTTAATAATGAAATCGAGAAATTAAGAGCATACGGTTTTAACAAGATAGATAATTTAATTGGCTCCTGTGAAAATATAGAGTGCTCCCCTGCAAACGACAACTGCAGTATAAAAGCCCAATATAGAAATACATGGATAAGTATAGGAAAATCTTTTACTGTAAACACATCTGGAACTACTAAAAAGATAGTTATTACCTCTTGTTGGGAACTTTTTGGTAAAAAATATACTTACACAACTCAAACTTATATCGCAAAGGATATACAATGAATAAAAAAGGTTTAACATTAATAGAACTTTTAATAGTGATTTTTTTATTGGCTATTATATTATCAGCTGTTTATATAACCTATACTACACTTTTAAAAGATTACAGAAAGGAAACTAAAAATATAGAAACAGAAATAGAAAAAATGGTGGGACTCGATATTTTAAGACTTGATATCACCCATGCTGGCTATGGTATCTCTGATAATGAAACATCTAAAGTAATTGAATGTATAAATTGTGAAAATCCTGACAATATTACACTTATAATAAGGTCCACTTTTAATGTTACAAACAACGATACCCAGCACTGGATATTTGTTAATGCTGATGATAATACAACAGTTGGGACACCTGATAACAATATAAAATATGTATATATTGACATAGATAAAAAGCTTTTAAAAGATAACGCACTTTGGACAAATAGACCAACAACAGGTAAATATATAGCATATCCGGTACAAGATAATGCTACTGGGTGTACAAATCAAACATGCACAAAAATAACATACAAATTAAGCACTAGTAACTTACCTGATACATGTAATCCAAATACATTCAAGTTACTTAGAGCTGTTAATAGTGGTAACGGTGATCCAATTATAGACTGTGTAGCGGATTTCAAAGTAAGATTCGATTATGATAAAGATAATGACGGTGAGATTGAAAGTGACGAGGAATTATTAACATTTGCTAATATTAGCAGTGATAATGCTACGACATTTAGAAAGAAACTAAAAAGAGTCAGAACATTTATACTTTTGCAAGATGGGGGATACGACAGAGATTTTACTTTTCAGGGGGCTGACAGCAACAACAAAATAACTGTTGATGGAGTAGAGTTACAACTTCCAAACGATTATACCCATTATAGATGGAAAACTGTTGTATACACAATAAAACCTATGGATCTATAATATGAAAAAATTAGTTAGATCATCTAAATTAAACAATAAGGGGATTGCTCTTTTAACAACTCTTATTTTATCACTAGTTGCTTTAGGTTTTGTGGCAGCTATAATGTATATGCTAAACTCATCTACAAACATTTCTGGTACACATAAAAGATACCAAAATGCACTGATGGCAGCAAGAGGTGCAAGTGAATATATAATGGATAAGTTGGTTTCAGGAGATGAGAAATCTTTATGTAACAATCAATTATGTACCGATAATACTACAATTGATTTAAACAGCTTGTTTAGTGAATATGATGTTGAAGCTACGGTGTTAAACAGATATGAAGATACAGTAAACGATATTATAGTTTATTCAATTAGAGTAAACGCAATAAATAAAAACAATCCAAAAGAAAAAAGTATTATAGAGTTTGTATATAAAGTTGAATAATTTCTTTTTCAAATTTCTTGATTATAGTTTGCTGTTTTGTTAATATCTTTGAAAATTTTGTTGGGGGTAAAAAGTGGAAAAATTCAAAGTCTTAATTACTGATCATATTGCAGAGGAAGGGATAAAAATCTTACTTGATAGTAAAGACATAGAAGTAGAAGAAAAGCCAGGTATTTCTCATGAAGAGTTAAAAGAGATTATCGGCAACTATGATGCAATTATCACCCGTAGTGGGACAACTATCACTGCAGATCTTTTAGAAAACCCAGGAAAATTAAAAATTATAGGTAGAGCTGGTGTAGGATTAGATAATGTAGATATAGAAGCTGCAAGTAAAAAAGGTATTATAGTAATGAACGCCCCTACAGGTAACACACTTGCCGCGACAGAACTCACGATGGGTATGATGCTTGCTGCTGCTAGAAAAATCCCAGCAGCACATATTTCCCTAAAAAATGGTGAATGGAACAGAAAGAAATTTATGGGGATACAGCTTTTTAATAAAACACTAGGCATAGTAGGACTTGGCAGAATTGGTAGCAATGTAGCTATCAGGGCAAAAAGTTTTGGTATGAAAATTGTAGCTTATGACCCATATATTAAAAAAAGCAAAGCAGAATCACTTGGGGTAACTCTACTTGATAACCTCGAAGATTTGCTTAAAATCTCTGATGTAATCACTTTTCACACACCACTTACAAAAGAAACTAAAAATATGATAACTAAAAAAGAAATAGAGTTAATGAAAGATGGTGTTATCCTTGTCAACTGTGCAAGAGGTGGTATTATCAATGAAAATGATCTTTATGATGCTCTCAAATCAGGAAAAGTCTTTACCGCTGCAATAGATGTTTTTGAAAAAGAACCACCAAAAGGTAATAAACTTTTAGAGCTAGACAATCTATTTGTAACACCACACATCGGAGCAAACACTGAAGAAGGACAAAAAGGGGTTGCAGTAATTATTGCTGAGCAGATAGTAAACGCCCTTCATGGCAAATCTTATATAAATGCAGTTAATATACCTTTTATGAAATCTCAGCTTCCAGAAGATTTACAAATCTATTTCGAACTAATAGAAAAAATATCAAAACTAGCAGCTCAAACTGTAAAAGGTAGACCTGATGAAATCAAAGTAACACTTGTAGGTAAAAGATTCGAAGATGATATCTGTGAAAGAACCTTCGATACCCCTTTTAGCTACCAACCATTTACCATAGCAGCTATAAAAGGCTTTTTAGAAGTGAGATTGCAGGAATCTGTATCATATATAAATGCTCCATATTTCGCAAAAGATAGAAAAATCAACGTAATAGAATCAAAACAGGAAACTTATGATAAATACAATGACCTGCTTATCTTAGAAATTAAAACGGATAAAGAACATAGAATAATTGCAGGAACAGTATTTAACAACAAAGAAGGAAGAATCGTACTTTTTGATGATTTTAGGATAGATATTATACCTGAAGGCACATTCTTATACTTTAGAAATATAGACAGACCAGGCGTAATAGGAAAAGTTGGAACAATCTTAGGTGAAAATAATATAAATATTGCCGGATTTGAGTTAGCTAGGCAAAAAGGTGGTGAAGCTATTGCATTTGTATCTGTTGACAATGAAATCCCTGAATCAGTTCTTTCTGAAATAAAGAAAATAGATGGTATGTTGGAAGTAAATTTAGTAGAACTATGATAAAATTTAATGTTAAATCAACTAAAAGAGAACAACTGATTGACATTACTACTGAAATTAAAAAGATTATAAACAATGAGGGGTGGGATGATGGCATACTCCTCATCTACACCCCTCATACAACTGCTGCAATCACAATAAACGAAAATGCTGACCCCACAGTTAAAGATGATATAATATCTTTTTTAAATAAAAAGATACCTATAGATTACCCTTTTAGACACTTAGAAGGCAATTCTGATGCCCATATAAAATCTTCAGTAATAGGTTGCAGTGAGCAAGTTATTATAGAAAATGGCAAAATGGTTTTAGGAACCTGGCAAGGGATTTTTTTCTGCGAATTTGATGGTCCACGAAATAGAACAGTAATTTTGAAATATATAAATTCATAAGTTAATGTATAGCCACTTAATAAAACTTCAAAAAAAATTAGCAAAAAAAGTAAAAATAACCCCTTTCAATAAAGATATAAACCTAATAGCTGGTATAGATGTATCCTTTTCTATAAAACACTCACTATGTTTTTGCTCTATAGTAATTTTAAATAAAAACCTTGAAATAGTAGAAATTTCAAATGCTCATAGAAAAATAAATCTCCCTTATATCCCTGGATTATTATCTTTTAGAGAATTACCAGCTATTTTCCTGGCCTACAAAAAGCTTAAAAGCCACCCCGATATATTCATTTTGGATTCTCAAGGTATTGCTCATCCAAGAAAACTGGGGCTTGCTAGTCATTTTGGAGTTGTTTTTAATGTACCCACCATCGGATGCGCAAAATCTAAATTAGTTGGAAAATATAAAGAACCAGGTCACAATAAAGGAGACTACACAAAACTTTACCATAAAAATGAATTAGTAGGTTATGTCCTTAGAAGTAGAACTAACGTGAAACCTATCTTTATCTCACCAGGACATCTGGTGGATTTTGAATCAGTACTAAAAATTGTTCTCAGTACAACTTGCAAATACAGAATACCAGAGCCTACAAGACAGGCACATATCAGTGCAGAAAAGTATAAAAATTTTGTTATAAACAAACTATAACCTATTGATTTTTGTGAAATATTGTTTTATTTATTAACTAAGAAAGAGTGAATAAAAATGATAAAAGAATTAAATAACCTTTGTTTAACTTATAAAAGAAATAATTTAGATATCGAATATATAAAACAGCTTTATGACAAATCAAAAGATTTAAGATCTTTTTATAAATTTTTAGCCTATGAGTTTCTTGATTGGGAAGATGAATTTCTTGTATCATGCAACAATGAAGAAGATTTTGAAACAGCCTGGTTTGTAAAAGGGAAAATCAGCCCTATAAAAAATCTATTAAAAATGCATATTGATAATGGCAAAGGTAATAAAGCAGCGATAGTCTGGAGAGGGAAGGATTATACAGAAAGAATTTTGACCTTTAGATCTTTATATGCAGATGTTTCTAAGTTTGCATCAGCTCTAAAAAAACTCAATATTTCTAGAAAAGATTCTGTTTTGATTTTTATGCCAAATATACCAGAGCTTATTATAGCAATGCTTGCCTGTGTTAAACTTGGCCTTGTCCACACAGTTTATCATACAAGTTATTCAGCTGAAAGTTTAGCTGAAAGATTAAACGATTGTAAGAACTCTGTGATTATAACAGCTGATGGATACTATTCAAAAACGACAGTAAATTTAAAAGATAGAGTTGATCAAGCCATAAATATAGCTGAAAATAAGCCTAAACTATGTATTGTGGTAAAAAGACTGGGGCAAAGAGTCCATATGAAGCCATTGAGAGACCTTTGGTATCATGACCTAATCAGTGATGAAGATTATTCAAGAGCATTTGCTATAGAAGAAACCGTATATGATGCAAACGATATAATTTTTACACTTGTAACTTCAACTCATCTAACAGTCCAAAAAGCTTTAAAATACAGAGCTGGAGGTTTTTTATTATGGGCCAAATTCTCTCATCAATTGCTATTTGATCCAAGAGATGATGATATTTTGTGGAACACAGCTGATATCGCCTGGATTACTGGACACACATACAAGGTTTATGGACCACTTTTAAACTGTCAAACAATTTTTTTATATGAAGATACTATAGAAGTTGATAATGCAAGCGATTTTTATGAATTTTTAGACAAATACAATATAAATAAATTTTATACAACACCTACTATTTTAAATAGACTTATGAATGCAGATGAAAAGAAAGGTGTCTATAGAAGGCAAAATTATTTAGAGTTGATTGCAACTGGTGGTGGGAGAAGAAATGAAGAGTCCACCAAATGGGCTTTTATAAAACTACTTAATAAACGACACCCAATAATAAATATATTCACGTTAACAGAAGCTGGTGGTGCCATTGCTGCTCAAATACCAGGATATAGTGAAATAACTAATATTTACACTGTAGGCAAACCGCTACCAGGAATCCCGCTACAAATCATAGATGGAAAAACAGGCTTACCAATTGAAAGTACTGCAACAAAAGGGGAAATAGTTTTTACCTCCTCTTTCCCTTCATTAACTGCTGGTATATGTGGAGATGCAAAACTTCTTAGAACAGTTTATATAAAATCGATCAACAAACAAAAATTCTTTAAAACCGGTGATGGTGCAGAATATCTTGAAAACAAAGATATAATTCTCACCGGGAGAATGGATGATGTACTTCATGTAGGTGGAAAAAGAATTAATATTTTGATGATAGAACAAGCTATTAAAAAGCATAATTTGATAAAAGATGTAGCTGTAGTAAATGTTTTGGATGAAAAACGTGGAGAAACCTTAATAGCGTTTTGCGTACTTAATAAAAATATAGACGAAAGTCTATACAACGACCTTTTTATTGAAATCAATGAACTGATTATTGATGAAATAGGTGAAGTGGTATTACCCGATATTTATAAAATAACTTCAATAATTCCAAAAACACCAAATGGTGAAATTCAAAGAGAAATTTTAAAGGAAATTGCACAACAAATTATATAAAATAAAATTAATTTGAGGAGGCTTTTGATTATGAAAGTTAAAGATTATATGACAAAAAATGTCATAGTTGCTTATGAAAACGAAAATATTAGAGATGTAGTTTTAAGACTTAGAGAAAAAAATATTTCAGGGGTGCCAGTTTTAGATGGAAATAATAATGTTGTAGGAGTATTTAGTGAGTCGGACCTTTTAGCTCAATTACCAGACATATTACATGAAGCAGAACAGATCCCATTGATAGATGTAAAAGAATTAACCGATGCGCCAGTAAAAACTATAATGGGCAAACCACCAATAACTATCCATGAAAACGACTCACTCAAAAAGGCTGCCGAACTATTTTTAACAAAATATATTCATAGACTACCTGTTTTAAACGACGAGGGTAAGCTTGTAGGAATAATTTCACTAGGTGATGTACTAAAAGCGTTTATAGAAAACGAATCCTGTCAATAAAAAAATAAAGGGGAAGTTATGTTTGAAAAGTTTTTAAGTACCTTGGACAAAACAGTCAAATTGCAAACTATCCCAGTTGCTATAAAATTCATCAAAGAAAGCAGCCATATTGAAGGGATCAAAATACGAATAAAAAACAAAAAAATCAATATTTGTCAGCAAATTGCATATTCAAGGTATTACGGATGGTCAACTTATGTAGAGGGCAATTACAGCTATTGCGTACTAGGTGCAAGCAACTGCGGATTAATATCTACCCCTGAGAGAGTACTTGAAGGAAAAGTTAATTGCTCTATTTATCAAAAGGATATCGATTCTGCTAAAAAGATGCAGCAATCTATGCCAAGGGTAAAAGAGAGATTTGCAGGTTTTTTAACATACCCACTAACTAGACCAATTGAAAACATAACTCCTGATGTAATTGTACTTTATACAAACACTGCTCAGGCAATGCGTTTTTTACAAGCATTCTTATATCATGAAGGTGGAGAATTTGTAATGAAAAGTAGTGGAGATGCTGGTGTTTGTTCAAGGTGCGTTGTAGAAGCATATCTTACAAATGAACCAAAAATAGAAATCCCATGTCTTGGAGATAGAAGATTTGCTATGACACAAGATTACGAACTGGCAATTGGTATCCCTTTTAGTAGATTGGAAGAAGTTATAGAAGGGTTGCTGGCTACCCATAAAGCAGGTATTAGATACCCAATCCCTTTTGATATGAAAGAGCAATGTGATCTTCCTTATGATTACACCACTTTTGAAACTGACTAAAAAGAGGTAATTTGTGAAAAGAGAAGACGTCAAAAAATTTGACGGAAAAGATGGAAAAAGAGCTTATATAATTTTTAAAAATAAAATTTATGACGTGACAAACAGTAAACTTTGGAAAAATGGTACTCATATGTCAAGGCACCAGGCTGGTGAAGACCTTACAAACTTTATATCTATGGCTCCACATGGAGAAGATGTACTGCAAAGGGATAATATAAAATTTGTAGATAATTTAGAAGATGATACTACTACAATAAATGACGATAAAAAGGATAAATTAAGAGTTTTATACAGCAAACTCCATCCTCACCCCATTTTAATTCATTACCCCATGGGAATCTTTTATTTTGGAGCTTTAATGCAACTATTGTACATAATAACCAATAATGAAAATTTTGGTAAAAGTGCGTTTTATGCACTTATTGTTGCTACTTTATCCATTTTTCCAGCAGTTTTTTCTGGAATACTGAGCTGGTGGATTAATTACGACCTAACACTTACAAAAATTTTTAAAAATAAAATAACTTTTTCAATAATTTTGATCTTACTTTCTTTAATTGTAATATCTCTAAAAATAATGAGCAATAATAACCCTCAATCTACAATTTACAATATACTTTACTCTGTTGGTTATTTTATCATAATCCCAACTGTAACTTTTATTGCATATAATGGAGGCAAAATTACATGGCCTCATTAATTATATCCTGTTTCAAAATACTTATATTGTTTCGAGGCTGTTGCACAATGGAACAATATTTGAGGGTATTGCACAGAAAAAGATGCTAAATATGCTAGATTGCTTTGCTAACGCTCACAATGACCAGTTCCCCAGTCATTGCTAGGAGCTAATGCGACGAAGCAATCTTATGATTATGATAATTATCAATGTGTTAGTCTAATGTGCAAAACCCTCAATTTTAGTTGTTTATGTTTGGAGGAAGTTATGGATAAAAGAGAAAAAATAAAAGCCTTAGAACAGATGATTGAGGTTGTCTTATTAAGAATACCCAAAGAAATAGAGGCCATGAGGTTCTACAAAACAGCAGCAGATAAAGCTGTAGATGAAAATGCAAAACAACTATTTGAAAGCCTTGCAGAGCAGGAAAAAGGTCACGAAGCTGAACTTAGAAGGATTTTAGAAGATTTAAAATCTCAACTATCTAACCTAAAAAAATCTAACTCTTAGTGTTGTAAGTACAAACATAATTTGTTATTATATTTATATGAATAATTTAATAAGCTCATTTAAACTTCAAGAAAAACACATAGAAATCTTTAGAAAATACGGCAAAGAACATACTGTTAAATCAGGCGAATTCCTTTTTTACGAAGGAGATGATGCAAATACGGCATATTTACTAATAGATGGTGAACTTGATGTATTGATAAAGGATAGTAAAAATTCATTGCGCTTAATCAATAAACTAAAACCTACAACCCTTTTTGGTGAAATGGGGTTATTTACCACAGGCAAAAGAACAGCCTCTGTAAGAGCAACTAAAGATACAAAACTTATTCAAATAGATTATAAAACATTTTTAACCATATCAGCTAAAATCCCTTCAATTAGTCTCAATATGCTACAAGAATTGAGTAGTAGACTAAAAGATTGTAATGAAAGGTTGATAAAAAGTATCGACTATAAAACTAAAGCTAAGACTTTAATATATATCTATAAAACTTTTAAAGAATCTGCTAAAATCGAGTTTGAACAAGATCTGGAAGATATATTAACTAAAATCCAAATAGATAAAAGTGAGTTTTTAAAAACTCTTTTCTTATTGGAAAAGATGAAAGTTATCTATAGCTTAGATTTAGTTGACAAAAACAAAATAAAGTTTAATATTAATAAAAACTTAATTGATAAATACTTTTATAAAATTTTATTAGGTGATATTTAATCAATGAGTTATACAGTTACAGCTAAATCACTTGAAGAAGCTTTTGAGAAGGCACAAAAGTATTTTAAAAGGAATATTTCTGATCTTGATTACAAGATTATTTCTATAAATCCAGACGACGAAAATAAATATACCTTAGAATTTGATATCAAAGATACTGTCATTGGAAAATCAGGCAAACTATATGAAGAGATTTTTACAGAAGATTTTGAGGTTATGATCTCTGATGATGAGATGAAAGCTTATCTGTTTATCCCTGAAAAACCAAAAAAAAATATAGACAAAGATTACTTGGTTAATTTATTGAACGAAAACGGTGTAAAAAGTGGCATTCTTACAGATGTTTTAGAAAGAATTGTACTTTTTCTAAAAAATGACAAACCATTAGATTCATCAATATTAGTTGCAAAAGGGAAACCTCCTAAAAATGGAAATAATGGTGAGCTAATCATTAAAAGTAAATCTGATGATGTTCTTAATTCATTTTTTGAAGCTGAAGAAATTAATGACAAAATAGATTATAAAGAAGCTTTCAAAAAGAAACTTTTTATTGTTGAAGAAAATGAAGAGATTGCAATGATAATTCAACCCACAAAGGGTGAAGATGGTTTTACCGTAACAGGGAAAACAATACCTGCAGTAGATGGTAAACCTATAAATTTAAAACTATCAGAGAACCTTACAATAAAAGAAAATAAAGTATATTCTAAAATAAAAGGGTTATTACTTATTAAACATGTTGATAATTTAACTTACGAGCTTGATATTTCTGATATTTTTGTTGTAAATAAAAATGTTGACTATTCGACAGGGAATATAGATTTTCCAGGCTCTGTAATAATTAAAGGTGAAGTAAAAGCAGAATTTACAGTTAAAGCTGGCAAAGATGTAATAGCAAAATCTGTCTCTGGAAATGTAATTACAGATGGAAAACTTATTGTGAAAGAAGGGATCACTGGTAGAAGCTTTGCAAATAGAAATATAATTAAAGCTGAAGAATTAGAAGCAAGCTACATCCAATTTTCTAACATAACTGTCGATAAAAATGTCCAAGTAAAAAAATACATAAGAGATTCAATTATTTATTGTGAGGGAAAAGTTGAAGTAACAGGAACACCTGGTATGATTTATGGTGGAAAAGTCAACGCATTAGAAGGGATAACTGTTAAAATTTTAGGCTCCCCTTCTTTTACTAAAACGGTTGTTTCTACTGGGATATCAACTAAAGTGTTAAATGAAATCTCCACTTTAGTTGCAGAAAAAAGCGCTTTAAACGAGCAACTAACAAAAATAAATTTATATTTAGGAAATGCCGATAGGCCAATAATTCGTGATAGATTAAAAGAAAAAATAAAAAAATTGAAAGAAGCAAAATTAGAAATAAACAAAAAATTGATAAAAATTGAAGTAAAATTGAAAGAACTTTATGAAGAAGTACAAAAATTTAAAGGTTCAAAAATAGAGGTACTAAAAGAAGCTTACCCAAATGTAAAAGTTATAATCGGTGAAGCTACACTATTATTAGAAAAAAAACTTAGAAATGGTTACTTCTTTTATAATAAAGAGAAAAAAGCAATTGATTATATGCTAAAATAAAAAAGGGGCTGCTTATAGCAGCCCTTTTTTTATTCCAAAACTTTGTAGCAATACCTGCTCAATTACCAAGATTGCTCCGTTAACGCTAGCAATCACTGATTTTGGGGTCATTGCAAAGCAATGTAAGTTGCCGAAGCAATCTTATAATTTAATTTTTTTGTAACAGCCTCCTATATTTTAAATCTTTTTATTTGAGTCTGCAACTCTTCTGCAAGTTTAGATAGCATTTCCACAGCTGTGGCCATCTCAGATGCTGCAATTGAATTTTCATTTATTACTTTAGATATGTTTTCTATAGATTGAGCCATCATCTCTGTAGCTTTTGCCTGTTCATCTGTGGCCCTTGCAATATTTTCAACTTCCAACGATACATTTTCCACATTTTCTTTAATGATATCAAGAGCCTCTTTTGCTTCATCAGCCTTCACCTTACCTATTTCTACCTGCTCTACCCCTTCATTCATACTTGCAACTGCACCACCAGTATCAGCCTGAATATTTTGTATCATATCAGTAATATCTTTTGTAGCTCTCATAGTTTTCTCAGCTAATTTCCTCACTTCATCAGCAACCACTGCAAATCCCCTACCATGCTCCCCTGCTCTTGCAGCCTCAATAGCAGCATTTAATGCTAGAAGATTTGTTTGATCTGCTATATCATTAATCACTTGAATTATCTCACCTATTTGCTCACTAGATTCACCAAGTGTCCTTACAGTCTCTGCTGCTTGAGAAACTGTTGTTGCAATCTGATCCATCATCTGCTTTGTTTCTTCTACTAATGCATGGCCATTTATAACTGATTCTCTAGCTTCTGCAGCACTGTTTGCCACATTAGCAGCATTTTGAGCCACTTCTGTTACTGTAGCATTTACCTCTTCCACTGCACTTGCAGTTGTTGTAGCCTGCTCACTCTGCTCTCTTGCTCCTTCTGCTATAGCTTCAGAGTTTGAAGCAAGCTCAGCAGAAGTAGATGCAAGCGATACTACTGATTCTGAAACAGAACTTAAAACATTTTTAATGTCATCCACCATCTTATTAACAGCTTTTGCAATAGCACCAACCTCATCATCATATTTTACATCTACTTTTGTAGTAAAATCACCACTTGCAATTTTTGCCAATGCAGCATTAATATTATCAAATCTTGAAAAAATAAGCTTTGAATTCATTATATAAAGTATAGCAATAATTACTATTAACACGATTATTAAAACAGAAAAATCTCTGGTCATATTTTTTGTTATCATCGCATTAATTGGTGCTAATGGTATAAATATTTCAAATGCACCATGTATTTCACCTGCCTTCCAACCTTCCATTTTAACTCCGGTTGGGTCTAACCCCTTATCATTTCCCCAATATTTCACACTATCAGCTGGATTCCCATGACACCATTCGCACTCTTTTGTTAATCTTATTGCTTTAAAATATCTGATAAATCCAGATTTTTTATCAACAATAACTTTTTCAGGAGTCTTACCAACTCCTGTATCCTTACTTTTTAACTCAGATAATATTTTAACTTCCAAAGAATCAGGTTTGTTTTCCGGGTTCCTTGGAGATATCTTAGGCACTTTAAATTTAACACCAAGTTCTTCTGATTTACTTTTAATTATTTTTATTGAGCTCACAACCGGAACAGTTAACAAAAATTTATCAACGTTCTTTTTAATTTCGTCAAAATTGTATAAATCAGCCTTCCACTTTTTAGCCATAAACTCTCTTGTCCCTTCAGCTACAACAACAATATTTCTTGCCCTTTCAACTTGAGAAGCTATAGCTGTTTTTTTTGCAATTTTAGCACTAAAAATAAATAAGACACTAAATGAAATCAGCATAACAATGGAAATTATTAAAGCTAATTTAAGTTTTAGGCTCATAGATCATCTCCCCAAATCATAATTTATTTTTATATCGGTTACTTTAACAAAATATTTAATGTTTTTCTAAGTTTTTTAAAAAAGAAGCAAGAACAATATCTGTCTTTAAAACATGGTTTTCATACCAATCTTTTAAAGATTTTAATAATAAAAGTGCCTCAGACTTAGATACTCCTCTTAATATTTTTAATCTTTTCATAGCAAAGTCTTTTCTAAATTTTTCATGCTCTAATTTATGGACTTCATAATCAGGGTAATTATATTTAATCATATATTCTTCTTCGGTTTTAAAGTGAGTTTTTACATAGTTTTCTAAGAAGCTTAAAGAATCAGAGATCGCTTTTTCACCCTCCCCTTCTTTGAAATATTTTTCCAACTTATTTAATAAATATAGCATTGCACCATGCTGTTCATCGATTTTATCAATGCCAGTAATCAACTCATTTGGCAAGTATTCTTTCATATCACTCCCAAAAAATCCCGGCTGAATGCTTCAGAGGGGAGGAGGGTAGAAGCATAGGATCAGCCGGGCAAAAAGAAGCTTTATTATTAATTATATATTACACAAAATTTAAAACTATTTCAACTTTTATTTAAACTAACGTTGTTTCCTCTTTTCTAATTATCCTATTTTTCTCATCAACCTGAATTACAACAGGTTTTAAATCTTTTAACTCTTCTTCATCATAAAAACCATAAGATACAATAATCACCATATCACCAGGCTGCACAAGTCTTGCAGCTGCACCATTTAAACAGATTTCACCACTTCCAGGTCTACCTTCAATTGTGTAAGTGGAAAATCTTGAACCATTTGTAATATTGTAAATATCAACCTTTTCATAAGGTAAAATACCTGCAGCATCCATTAACTCTTTGTCAATAGTAATACTACCTTCATAATGAAGGTCAGCATCTGTAACTGTAGCTCTGTGAATTTTTGATTTAAACATTATTCTTTTCATATTACACCTCAAATATATTATTATCTATTAATCTTGCCTTACCCACAAAAACAGCTAAAGCAAGTAAAAAGTTACTTTTAATTTCCACCACTTTTTCTAAAGTTTCAGGATCAACAATTTCCACATAATCAATTTTTGTATATGGATGTGAGGAGATAAAATCAATAACCCTCTTTCTTATATCTTCGGCACTTCTCACCCCTTCAGCTAAAGCAGCTTCAACAACTTTGAAAGATTTATTAAGTGATAAAGCTGACTTTCTCTCCTCTTCACTAAGGTAAACATTTCTTGAACTCATAGCCAAACCATCAGACTCTCTAACAATTGGCATACCAACAATATTTACATCCATATCGAGATCTTTCACAAATCTTTCAATAACTTTTAATTGCTGATAATCTTTTTTTCCAAAATAAGCATTGTCAGGTTTTACAATGTTAAAAAGTTTTGTGACAACTGTGCAAACACCATCAAAATGACCAGGTCTGCTTGCTCCACACAAAACCTCAGTGATTTTTTTCACAGAAACCTTAGTCAAAAAGTCCTTTGGATACATCTCTTCTACAGATGGGTAAAACAATACATCAACACCCTCTTTTTTCAATGAAGATTGATCCCTATCTAAATCCCTTGGATATTTATCAAGATCTTCGTTTGGACCAAATTGTAATGGGTTTACAAAAATACTCACTACAACTTTGTCATTATCCTTCTTAGCCTGCCTAACAAGTGAAAGATGCCCCTCATGCAAATAACCCATAGTGGGCACAAAGCCTATTTTATATCCATTATTTCTAAAATTTTGACTTATCTTTTTCATTTCTGCTTTAGTGTTTACTATCTTCATAGTTAACCTCTAAAAAAGGAGTGTTCTTTTGATGGGAAAATACCGTTTTTCACTTCTTCAATATATTTCTTACCACCATCCAAAATAACTGATTTTACATCAGCATATCTTTTAACGAATTTTGGAACAAAGTCATCAAACATACCAAATACATCATGAAATACCAGTATTTGACCATCGCAATCTTTGCCTGCACCAATACCTATTGTTGGCACCTTTACAGTCTCAGTAATCTTTTTACTTACTTCAGCGACAACCCCTTCTAAGACGATAGCAAAAACTCCAGCTTCTTCCAGAGCCAGAGCATCCTCTATCAATCTTTCATCCCCTTCTCTACCCTGGATTTTATAACCACCCATAGAATGAACATATTGAGGCATAAGCCCTATATGCCCCATTACATTTATACCTCTATCAACAAGTTTTTTTATTAATGATGCTACATTTTTACCACCTTCAAGCTTGACAGCCTCAGCACCACTCTCTTTAATAACTCTTACACAATTTTTAATAGCTTCCTCTTCACTAATATGATAAGTCCCAAATGGCATATCAGCTACTAAAAACGCTCTTTTTAAACCTCTTTTAACAGCCTTAGTATGATAAATTATTTCATCTAATGTAACATAAAGTGTATTTTCATACCCATTAATAACCATACCTAATGAATCACCAACTAATACCAAATCAACACCTGCAGCATCCACAAGTTTAGCTGATGTGTAATCATAAGCTGTAAGACATGCAATTTTCTCACCATCTTTTTTCATCTTTTTCAAATGATTTACTGTAATTTTTTTAACTTCACAGTATTTACTCATTTTTCACCTCAAACAAAAAAAGCCTTCCGGCGGAAACCGGAAGGCTATTTATTGCGTAAATATATCTTTCATACTCATAGCCGTCTCGGTCCCGCCAGGGATCCAAGCGTTCGAACTGTAAAATATATAATTTTTCACATTTGTCAAATAATTTTTAAAAAAAGTATATTAAAATCTTGACAGCCACAAAATAAACTGCCAAAATATTGAAGGTGGTATTATGAAAAAAATAAACTTTTTAAAAATAATATTTTGTAAAGACTTTTAGCCTTCTGGGGAACCGGAAGGCTTTTTTTTTGTCTGGAGGTGAAGATGCAAAATTACGAAAAAGAGATTTTAAACGCCCATGAGTTAGATAACATGCTAACAAGACTAACATTTCAGATCTTAGAAAAATGTACTGATTTTGACAACACAAAAATCATAGGGATAAAAAGAAGAGGTGCAATTCTTGCTGATAGAATAAAAGAAAAAATCAAACAGTTTAAAAATATTGATATAGAGATTGGATATTTAGACATCACTCTGTACAGAGATGACTTAACTGAAATATCAGAATTCCCAATTTTGAGAGGAACTGAAATCAATTTTGATGTAAAAAATAAAAACATAATTTTAGTAGATGATGTGATCTTTACAGGAAGAACTGTTAGAGCCGCACTGGATGCTATCATAGATTATGGAAGACCAAAAAAGATTATCTTAGCTGTTCTTATTGACAGAGGACATAGAGAATTGCCTATCCAACCAGACTTTAAAGGTAAATATGTTCCCACCAGCATCGATGAAAGAATCAATGTAAAATTAAAAGAGATAGATGAAATAGATAGTGTTAGTATAAGTAAAATGATAAAGTGAGGGTGACATGAGCTTTACAAAAACTGACCTAATAGGTCTAAAGGACTTATCAAAAGAAGAAATTCTTTTCATTTTGGAAACTGCTGAAAAATTTAAAGAAATCAATCAGCGCGATGTGAAGAAAGTTCCAACACTGAAAGGGAAAACCATCGTAAATCTATTTTTTGAGCCTTCAACAAGAACAAGAACATCATTTGAAATTGCAGGAAAACGATTATCAGCTGACACAATCAATTTTTCATCATCATCAAGCAGCACCACAAAAGGGGAAACACTTATTGACACAGTTAGAAATATAGAATCTATGAATGCAGATATCTTTGTAGTAAGACATGCTTTTTCTGGTTCTGTAAAATTTATAGCAGAAAATACGAAAGCAAATGTTGTAAACGCTGGTGACGGGACAAATGAACATCCAACTCAGGCATTACTTGATTTACTAACAATAAAAGAGCATAAAAAAACTTTTGAAGGTTTAAATGTAGCAATAATTGGAGACATAGAGCACAGTAGGGTTGCAAGGTCAAACCTATGGGGGATGCCAAAATTAGGTATAACTGTTAGACTGTTTGGACCAAAAACGATGCTCACAGAGCATTTCAACGAATTTAATTGTAAAGTTTGTAGTTCCATTGAAGAAGCTGTAGATGATGTAGATGTGATTATGATGCTTAGAATCCAAAGAGAAAGACAGTCAAATCTTTTATTACCATCACTAAGAGAATATTCTAAATTTTTTGGTTTAAATAAAATATTATTATCTCTTGCCAAAAAAGATGCAATTATTATGCACCCAGGTCCAATCAATAGAGGTGTTGAATTGCCATCAATACTTGCAGATTCTAAACAATCGGTAATTTTAGATCAGGTTGAAAACGGTGTTGCTGTGAGAATGGCTGTTTTATATCTCTTATCATTAAACAAAAAGGGGGAATAATATGAAAATGATTTTAAAAAATTGCAAAGTAGTAAACTATGACAATATATTAAAAGAAATAAATATAATAATAGAAAATGGAATTATTAAAGATGTAACAAACGAATCCATAGAAGACGCAGAAGTTATTGATTGCTCCAATCTAATAGCAGTTCCTGGTTTGATAGATATGCATGTACATTTTAGAGATCCAGGCCTTGAATACAAAGAGGACATCGAGTCAGGAAGCAAAGCAGCAGTAGCTGGAGGGGTAACCACCTGCCTTCCAATGGCAAATACAAAACCTGTAAACGATAACAGTTCAATCACAAGATACATGGTTGATAAAGCAAAAGAGGTAGGGTTAATTGATTTATTCCCTGTTGCAGCAATCACAAAAGGGATGAAAGGTGAAGAATTAACTGAAATGGGTGACATTTTAGAAGCAGGGGCAATAGCTTTTTCTGATGATGGACTTCCAGTTATGAATTCTGAGGTGATGAGAAGAGCGTTAGAATATGCCTCTCAGTTTGGCTCTTTTATTATCAGTCATCCAGAGGATAAAAACCTCGCAGGTAAAGGTGTAATAAACGAAGGCAAAATTTCTACATTAACTGGACTAAAAGGGATACCAGATGAAGCAGAAGAAATCATGATAGCAAGAGACATTTTACTAGCAAAACTTACCAAAGCTCACATGCACTTAGCACACGTTAGTACAAAAGGGGGGGTAGAACTTATTAAATGGGCTAAAAGTCTTGGTATAAATGTCACTGCAGAAGCTGCACCTCATCACTTTAGCTTAACTGAAGATTATCTAACTGACTATGACACAAATTATAAGATGAACCCACCACTTAGAACAGAAGAGGATAAGGAAGCAATTATCGAAGCATTGAAAGATGGGACTATTGACGTTATTGCAACAGATCATGCTCCACATCATAAAGATGAAAAATTTGTAGAGTTTGACAATGCTGCTTTTGGTATTACCGGTTTGCAAACATTAATCCCTTTAACATTAAAATTGGTAGAAGATGGCAAAATTGATATGAAAAAATTTGTAGAGCTCACATCTTATAAACCTGCACAGATTTTAAAATTAAATGATAGAGGGTATATTGCAAAAAGGAAAAAAGCTGATATTACTCTAATTGATATAAACAAAGAGTATATTTTTGATGAAAAAATAAATAAATCAAAATCAACAAATTCACCTTTTTTTGGCAAAAAATTAAAGGGTGCTACAATTTATACTATTAAAAATGGAAAAATAGTTTATAAATTCCAAAACTAAAATGAGCAAAACACCTTTAATTACATGCAAAAACATTGAAAAAAGTTTTAATGTAACCGAGAGCCTTTTTGCAAAAAAGAGGCTCTCCATTAAAGCTCTAAAAAATGTAAATTTTAAAATTTATCCAAAAGAAGTAGTAGGGCTGGTGGGTGAATCAGGAAGCGGAAAATCAACACTCGCTAAAATAATAGCAGACATTTATAAGCCTGACAGTGGTAAAATTCTTTATAAAGATAAAAATATAAATGAAATTTATCAAGAGTTTAGAAAAAATGTTCAGATGGTTTTTCAAGACCCTTACTCAAGTTTAAACCCAAAATTAAAAATTATAAGTACTCTGAAAGATGGCGTAAAAAATTATCTAACAAAATCAAAGGTTGAAATCGAAAATATTTGCAAGCAGCTAATTAAATCTGTTGGATTGGAAGAGGATCATTTATATCGCTATCCACATCAATTTTCTGGAGGACAAAGGCAACGGATATCTATTGCAAGAGCTTTATCCACTGATCCAGAGTTAATATTAGGTGATGAGCCTGTCAGTGCACTTGATGTTTCAGTGCAAGCAGAAATTTTAAATCTTTTCAAAAAATTAAATATAGAAAAAAATAAAAGTATTTTATTAATTTCTCATGACTTAGCAGTGGTTTACTTTCTTTGTCATTATGTTTATGTTATTTATAAAGGGGTAATTGTAGAGCATGGCAAAACTGATAAAATAATAAAATCGCCTCTGCACCCTTATACAAAACAACTTTTACTTTCAAAAGATTTAACAAATTTTAGCACACACAGAAAAATAGATAATACATATTGCCCTTTAGCTGAAAAATGTCCAAATTATAGCTCGGTTTGTGATAAAGAACTTGAAGAAATTAAAATTTCAGATGGGCATTTCATAAAATGTCATAACATAAAATGATTGATTAAACAAAAAAGTTTTATATACTAAAAGGATAAATTCTAATGTTCAAAGGGGTTAAGAATGCTAATAATATTTAACACATTAACAGGTAAAAAAGAAGAATTTATTCCACTTCAAGATAATAAAGTTAGAATGTATGTCTGTGGTGTAACAGTTTATGACTACTGCCATATAGGACATGCAAGAAGCTCTGTAGTTTTTGATATAATCAGAAGATATCTTATTTATAAAGAGTACGATGTAACATTTGTCAAAAATTTTACTGATATTGACGACAAAATAATTAAAAGAAGTAATGAAGAAAATATACACTGGAAAGAGCTAACAGAAAAATTTATTAAAGAACACGATTATGACATGGAAAAATTAAACATTATGCCACCTGATTTCACCCCAAAAGCTACAGAATTTATAGATGAAATGATTAAACTATGCGAAAAATTGATTGAAAAAGGTTATGCATACGTTGTTGACGGAGATGTTTATTACAGAGTCGAAAAGTTTAAAGATTACGGTAAACTTTCCAAGAGGAACTTAGATGAATTATTGGCAGGTGCTAGAGTAGAAGTTGATGAAAGAAAAGAGAATCCTCTTGATTTTGCTCTATGGAAGAAAAGTAAAGAAAATGAGCCATACTGGGAAAGCCCGTGGGGGAAAGGGAGACCTGGCTGGCATATAGAATGTAGTGTAATGAGTGCAAAATTATTAGGAATTCCTTTTGATATTCATGGTGGAGGGAAAGACCTTATATTTCCTCATCATGAAAATGAAATTGCTCAAAGCGAAGCAGCAGAAGAAAAGATGTTTGCAAAATACTGGATTCATAACGGTTTTGTAAATATTAACAAAGAAAAAATGTCAAAATCTCTTGGGAACTTTTTTACAATAAGAGAGATTATTAAAGAATTTGACCCAGAAGTATTAAGATTTTTTCTTTTAACAACACATTATCGCAGCCCCATAGACTTTTCATTTGATCATTTAGTAGAAGCAGAGCAATCTTTAAATAGAATCTATACCTTTTTAGATGATCTTGAACACTATGTTGTATCTAAAAAAGGGAAAAATTATTTAGAAGAAGCAAATAAAATCTTTGAAAATTTCAAAAAAGAATTTGAAACAAGTATGGATGATGATTTTAACTCTGCAAAAGCTTTAGCTGCTATATTTGATTATATTAAAGAAATAAACAGATTACTCAATCAAAAAGTTGTTAAAGAAACCTATGAAGAGATACTAAAACTTACTAACAACTTTAAAAAAATAGTAAATCAAGTGCTAGGAATAATAAATAAAACTCCTAAAGAATGGTTTGCTTCAAACTTACCTATATCTGAAAGTGAATTAATTAAAAAAATTGAAGAAAGAACAAACGCAAGGAAAAACAAAAACTTTGAACTTGCCGATAAAATAAGAGATGAGTTAGAATCTCTCGGGATAGAATTATTAGATACACCAACTGGGACAAGATACAGAGCAATAAAAAAACATGAGGGGTTAAAATGAATATATTGTTAACAGGTGCAGCAGGTTTTATAGGTTATTTTACTGCTAAAAAACTATTAAATGACGGACACAAAGTAATTGGAGTAGATAATTTAAACGATTACTATGATGTGAGATTGAAAGAATATAGAAAAAACGAGTTGCTTAAAAACGAAAATTTCCAATTTTATAAACTTGATATATCAAATTATGACAGTTTGTCTGTGCTTTTTCAAAACCATAAATTTGATGCAATAATTAATCTTGCTGCTAGAGCTGGAGTTAGATACAGTATAGAAAATCCTTTTGTTTATTTTGAAACAAATTCCACAGGGACATTAAACCTATTAGAGCTTGCTAAAGATTATGGTGTAAATAAGTTTGTCTTGGCATCCACATCAAGTCTTTATGCTGGGCAAGAAATGCCCTTTACTGAGGATAAACCTGTAAATACTCCAATTTCTCCTTATGCAGCTTCAAAGAAATCAGCTGAGGTTACAGCATACACCTACCACTATTTTTATGGTATCGATGTGTCTGTTGTAAGATATTTTACAGTTTATGGTCCTGCAGGTAGACCTGATATGAGTGTCTTCAGATTCATTTCACAAATTTATAAAGATGAACCAATTATAGTTTATGGTGATGGTTCGCAATCAAGAGATTTTACCTATGTTGAAGATATAGCTGATGGTACCGTTAAAGCCTTAAAAGAGATTGGTTATGAAATCATCAATCTTGGAAATAATAACCCAAATAAATTGATAGATATGATTAAATATGTTGAAGAGCTGCTCGGTAAAAAAGCAAAAATAATTAACAAAGATTTTCATAAAGCAGATATGATGGCCACTTGGGCAGACATCACAAAAGCTAAAGAACTTCTTGGCTGGGAACCAAAGGTAGACCTCAAAACAGGATTAGAAAATACAGTAAACTGGTTTTTAGACAATAAAGATTTTGCTTTTGACATAAAACTAAGAGATTAAATTTTGCAAAATTAAAATGCCAAAAGATATTATTAAAAAGTTTGTTTTCTTAATCTTTTTAATACTAATGATGTTTGGTTGTGCATCTAAATCAACCAGGAATCTTCCTTTTACCCAAATCAAGCCATTAGAATTAAATGTTCCACTTGATAATACTACCCCTTTTGTAAATAAGATAGATTTCAATACTAATGATGTTACTATTGACTATTTTGATGGACTTTTACAGGTTAAACAACCTGCTAATTTTGGCCCATCTGAGGAATTTAAATCTTTAATAAAAAATATTGCTCTATTTCAAACAAAAATAGGTTTTTTAGAAGAACTAAATAATGCTGGTTATAAAATTATAAATCCGCAAAGTTTACAACATATTAATTGTTATTATGTTCTAAGTGGCAAATTAAGAAAAATTACAATAAATATCTACGGAAATGGTTTTAGAGGTTTTGGCTCAGCTGGTAACTACTGGGAATCATACACTGAATTTGATAATTTAAGCATTGAAGATAAATGTAACAAGAAAATATATAACGTAGGAAAAATAAAGTCTTACGCAAAAGTAAAAAATGCACCTATAAAAGTATCTGAAAATTTCTTAGATTTTTTGGATTTTATGACAAAAGTTGTAACTGGTGTTTATAAAATGTACAATACCTTACCAAATAATTTAAATTTTAACAATATTGAAAACCCTATTAAAGCATTAAACTCTTTAAATGTTTTTTTTGAAAATTATAGTGAATATTATAAATTGAACCTTTCAGAGAAAATAAACTCTCCACCATATTTAGGTGGTAAATTAGCTACACAATTACTATTTAAAAAACTAATTACCACAAAAAATAATTAATCATAAAGTCTATGCAAACTCTTTAACAAGGTTGTAAAACCAATTATAACTTTTTATTTTTGCATCAATAATGTTATCTAAAGTTAAACCAAGTGAATTTTCTATTTCTTCCACATCCTCATTTTTATCTGACTGTTCCACTATTCTTAATAATTCACCCAAATAACCAGAGTAATCAAGCACAGCTTTCTTTATGTCATCAGAAATAGCAAATTCTTTTAACAACTTCTCTTTTGGCATCGAAAAAAGCACATCAATATTTGACAATAAGCCAGCCAAAAAAGCACTGTCACAATCAGACTTTTTCAAATAATCATTACACAAAATTTCCATAGTCTTTGCTTTTACTGCTACCATTTGAAATAGTGGTGAATCTAATCCTGAATCATCTTTCGAAACGTAACTAAGCATAATCAACCAGTTCAAAAGCTTTCTCATCCCTATTAAACTTATTGCATGTCTAATAGATTTCACTTCATTTCTTAGAAAAAAAGCAGCTGAATTTATAAATTTTAGTAAACTAATACTCAGATCAGGTTGTAAAGCAAATGCATCTACAATCTGCTTAATGCTTGCATTTTTATTTATTAGATTAATAAGCCTTAAAATCCCAAACTTTTTTGGATCAATTTTTTGAGCCTCTAAAATTTGCGGTTTTTCAAAATAAAACCCCTGGAAATACTCATAACCTAAAAATTTACATAAATCATATTGTTCAAATGTTTCCACTTTTTCAGCAAGTAGTAAAAAATTAGTCTTTTTCAAATGGTTTGTCACTTTAATAATTTCAGATTCATCTAAGTTTAAAATATCTACTTTTACAATATCGATTAAATGCTCTAATTTTTTTAAAGAATCGATATTTGTTTTCTCTAATACAAAATCATCTAGAGCAAACATATAACCTTCTAGTCTAAGCTCTTCAATCCTATCTATTAACTCCTCATCAACAGTAACATCTTCTAAAATTTCTAAAATAACTCTCGTGCTAGGAAGAAGTTCAATAACAGGTGACATAATTACTTCTTTATTAACATTAATAAAAGCATACCCCTTACCAACTAACACATCTATACCAAAATGCTCCAAAGCATTTAAAAAAGTCTCTATAACAGTTTTAAATGGATCATCTATTACGGCACTACTAGAAACACCGCTTTTGCGAAAAAGAAGTTCGTAGCCAAAAACTTTCCCACTTACATCAAGTATAGGTTGTCTACCAATAAATGTTTTATTTATATCCATGAAGGCCTCATTTTATTTTAACAACTATAAGATAGTGTTTCTTATCTAAAATTTCAACTAATCATTTAAATATTTATCAATATCGATACCCTGTTCTCTATATTCTTTCAACTTATTTCTAAGTGTTCTAACTGTAATTCCCAAAATTTCAGCAGCTTTGGTTCTATTCCCACCAACATCTTTTAATGTATTTAAAATAAGTTCCTTTTCAACATCAGCTATACTTCTATTTTTCAATGTATTAGTAAAACTTATTTTTTCAGGTTCTTTACTGTCTTCATCATTGCTTATATCACTATCAACTGTTTTAACTTCTTCAACTAAAGATTCTTCATGAAAAACCAAACCATGCAAAAACAAATCTTTTGAAGTAATTTTATCCCCTTTGGATAATATCACAGCCCTTTCTATAGTATGCTCCAACTCTCTTACATTTCCAGGCCAATCATAATTAACTAAAGTACTTTTGGCGTCTTCACTAAGATTTTTAGCCTTTTTACGATTTAATTTTGAATACTTTTCCACGAAAAACTCAGCAAGATGCAAAATATCATCTTTCCTTCTTCTAAGTGGCGGAATATGTAAGTTTATTACATTTAATCTGTAATACAAATCTTCTCTAAAATTCCCTTTTTTTACTTCCTCAAGCAAATCCCTGTTTGTCGTAGCAATTATTCTTACATCAACAGGTATAGGTTTTAAACCTCCCAACCTCTCAATCTCTTTTTCCTGCAACACTCTTAAAAGCTTAGCCTGGAGATTAATTGGGATCTCCCCTATTTCATCCAATAGAATTGTCCCACCATCAGCAATCTCAAATTTACCTGGTTTTCTCTTTTCAGCACCAGTAAAAGCACCTTTTTCGTATCCAAAAAACTCACTTTCCACTAAATTTTCTGGTATTGCAGCACAATTTACGGCCACAAAAGGTTTAGCTTTTCTGCGACTATTTTCATGTATAAACTTAGCTAAAACTTCCTTACCTGTCCCAGATTCGCCTGTAATCAAAACTGTGGCATCAGAGCTTGCCACATCTAATGCAAGATTAAATATTTCTGCCATATACCGGCTTTTATAAACATATTTTCTATCTTCGTTATGATCCTCTTGTTTAAGATTATTTATACTAAACACTCTCTCTATTAGCTCTTCAATAACTTCAGGTGGAAAAGGTTTTATAATATAATCAAAAGCACCAAGTTTCAAAGCCTCAACAGCTGTCTCCACTGTGGCATAAGCTGTTATGAAGCATAAAGGGGTCTTTACTCCTGCATTTTTAAGCATCTTAAAAAATGTAATCCCATCAATCTTTGGCATCTTTATATCAGAGATTATCAAATCGTAATTTGTTTTCATAGCCTTTTCAAACCCATCATTTGCATCAATAGCTACATCCACATCAATACCCATCCTTGAAATTGTCAATTTTAATCCATTTCTCATATTATCATCGTCATCAACGACTAAAACCCTTTTTATCTCTGACATCTTAACACCTTCCTAACTTAATAATAAATCTTGTAAAACTTTGCCCATCACTTTCAACATATATATTACCAGAATGAGCTTTAATAATTTTATAAACAATTGACAATCCAAGTCCAGTCCCCTTTGTTTTTGATGTATGAAAAGGGATAAATATTTTTTTTATAAACTCTTCATCAATGCCACAGCCATTATCTTCTACAACTATAACGTCAAACTTTTCCTCTTGTTTGCAATATATTCTAATTTCACCATTTGCATCAACAGCGTCTATCGCATTATGAATAAGATTCATAAAAACCTGCTTCATTAATTCACTATCACAGTAAATTTTAAAATCATCATCTATTTTATTTATAAATTTGATTTTTTTATCATTCATTAAGTGTCTAAGATATAAAACAACATCATCAACAATATCAGCCAAATAATACTCTTTTTTGCTTAATGTAACTTCTTTTGTAAATAGCAATATATTTGATATAGTATTATTGATACTTTTGACCCCTTTCAATACAGAATCAATCAATACACGTTTCTCTTTATCATTTTTAAGATCTCTAGCAAGCAATGAGGCAAACAACTCAATACTACCAAGAGGATTTCTTATCTCATGGGCTATGTTTGCAGCCATCACCCCCATCGATTTTAGATGTTCATCTCTTCTATGCTCTTCTTCTAACTCTTTTAAATGAGTAATATCTTCAATAGAATACGTCCAACCCTCCACATCTGAATGTTTAAAATTGCCAACATGAACTCTAAATGTCGATTTCCCAATTTCAAATTCATAAGACCCATTTTCTCTATATTCACAAATTTTGTTTATAAATTCATCTTTATATTTACAGTAAAAGTATTCAAACTTTTTATTTGACAAAATAATCTCTCTATCTTTGGAAATTGCAACGATAGCACTTTGTGTGCTCATTAAAACTGATGAAAGTAGCGAAGAAGTTTCTTCAAGTTGTTTATTTTTCTCCTCAATCTCTCTTCTAAGCTTTTCTGTTTCCTCTTTTAATTTTTGATAACTATCTTGTAATTTTTCAGTCGCAGTATTAAAAACATTAAAAGCTTCGCTTAAAAGTTCTAACTCGCTTTTTTTATCTTTTCTATCCACCGTAACTCTTTCACCTCTTTCTCAGCAAGATTTTTATAAAAACTTTTTGGATACTCTTTAATCAATTTATCAAAATAATAAACTGCATTCATTTTATCATCTAGCTGTAAATAACTTTTAGCTGTATAATAATAAACCTTTGGTATCTCTTCTTTATTTTTAGCAGTTGATAAATATTTTTTAAAATAATTTAAAGCTACTTGATAATTTTTCTTGTTAAATTCTAATACGCCAAGCTCTTCGTAAATTTTTGGAAACTGGGAATCCATACCTAAAGCGGATAAATTCTGATAGGCTTTTTTTAATTCATTATATTTTTTGTCACCATCTAATGTGTAAATAATTTTCAAAAGTAAATCATATCTTAAAACCAAATCTTTTTTATAAAATTTTAAAATCCTTATCAAATCATCCTTTTTATTTATATTTAATTCGTCAAAAATAATCATTAAATCATTTTTTGACAATTTATTAACATTATCTTCAGTAACTTTCTCCCCAAAAAGTATCCCTAACAAATTTACAATCGAATTATCATACACCTTTATCTCGTTATATATCTTTTTTGATACTTCATAATCACCCAACTTAAAATAACAAAATGCTAAATACCCTTTTAAAACAGATATATCAGATCTATTTATTCATTTTCTTAATCCAACCACTATTATCAGAATACAATTTTATAACTTTAATATAATCACCATTTTTGATATAGTTCAGAGTCATCTTCATTAAATAATTAAATATGTAGTCTAAAAACTCCCCTTTATATTTACCATTTGGATAATAAACCATATACTCTTTGGCCAAAGCAACAGCCTTTACTTCATTACCTTCTTTCAAAGCTTTTTTATAAAGCCTGTAATATAAATCACCAATTAATTTATCCCATTCTGTCTTAAAATAGATACTTTTGTGATTTAATAAATAATCTTGAGCTAACGATAACGCCTTTTCATACTTTGTATTAGTAAATTCTTTCCTTACAATAATAAGAGAAATACTTTCGCTAATTTTTGCTGCCTCAACTCTATATTTAGAATCTGGAAATTCTTGTAATAATTTGTCCACATAGCTTTTACTCAAGCTATAATTCCCTTCTTTCAAGAATCTTTTCGCATATTCTAAATAAATTTTTTGCTTAATATCGTAAACTCTATTTAACTCTAAAGAATCAAAAAACTTCGCTTCAAACTCTTTTATACTTGCTAATGCTTCATCATAACGCTTTGAGTAATAAAAAGACTCAATTATCAATCTGTTAGCTTTTGCCATATTGTTTACATCGCTACTTTTAGACAAAATATCACTAAAAAAATCTAGCCAGTATTCAGTGGGTTGTTCTTTCAGATGTTTTTCAGCATAATGTATTGCTGCCTTTTCTCCACCTTGTCTATTTTTATATTTATCCTTACATTCCAACAGCAAACTATCTGCTAGACGATCTTTCCCCTTCTTTTCCATCAACAGAGCTGTGTTGTACATTGCCAAGTCAGCATATTTACTTTCCGGATAAATATTATAAATCTTAGAATAAATATTTATCGCATAATCAATTTCCCCTTTCACCTCAAATGTTTTTGCAATAGCAAAAAGTGTATCTGGACCGAGTTTTAAAATATCATTTTTTTTATCAATAATCTTAATAAAGTATTCTTTCGCCAATTCAATATCTTTTAAAAGAAAGTATAGTTTACCAATCCTTGCTAAAACCTCAACAGAGTTATCCTCAAACTTATCAGAATATTCCTTTAATGCGTTGATAGCTTTATCATATTGCCCAATATTTTCATATATATTTACAATTTTAAAATAACTCTTTTTTGCATTTAGTGTATTTGGATAAGTTAAAATAACCCTTTTATAATCAAATATAGCTTCATAATACATCCCTGCTTTTTCTTTACTCAAAGCCGAATAATAAAGAGCATCTGAAGCAAGATAATGGTCAGGAAATTTCGAAGCAAAATCTGCTAAATAATCTGCCGCTTTCAAATAATTTTTTGGATCATCCTCTCCAAGCTTGTAGTAAACCATACCAAGTTTATAATAGGCTTCTTGTGCATAAAAATCATTTTTATGTGTGCTTATTAAGTCTAATAATTTTGTTATAGCATTGTTATAAAGCCCATTATTAACATACTCATCAGCTTCTGCTAAAACCTTTTCAGCATCAGCATCTTTGATTTTTTTGGATTTAGCTTTAAGGATGGGTTTCTCAATTATCGATTTCAGCTTAATATCAGATATCTCTTTTCTTGGAGCAAATATAAGTAAAAGATTATTATCATCATATCTATAAAAATAATCAACATTATCATTAAATTTGACAATCATTTTATCATCTTTAACCTCCAATTTATCAACAAACTTGTTTTGAAATTTTTTAATAGAAGACAATTTGGCAGAAGTTGTAAGTTTTATAATTAAACTATTATCACTTTTAGTAATCTCTGAAATAAAAGGTTTTATATTATCAATTTTTATTTCTGTTGCAAATTCAGATTCATTTACATAAATACCATAAGCAAATACAGATACTGAAAAAAGTAAAAATAAACAGATCTTCTTAATCATATTGATATTTTAAATTGGAAAAATACAATTTACAAGCAAAACTTAATAATAAAAGAAGTTGCCACTAAACAGTGGCACCCTCTCAATGCAAATATCTACCAACTGCTAATGCAACACTTTTCAGCTCCCCCATAAGCCTTAAAAATACATCAGGTTTCAAAGATTGAGCACCATCGCTCATAGCATTTTCTGGATCAGGATGAACTTCTATAATTAATCCATCTGCACCAACAGCCACTGCTGCCTTAGAAAGTGCAGGGACATAATGCCAATGACCTGATGCATGGGATGGGTCAATAATTATAGGCAAATGGGATTTCTCTTTTACCACGGGCACACAACTAATATCCAAAGTATTCCTTGTTGCAGTTTCAAAAGTTCTAATCCCTCTTTCACACAAAACTACGTTTTTATTCCCTTCAGATAAGATATATTCAGCTGACATTAAAAACTCTTCAATAGTTGTAGCCATCCCTCTTTTTAGCAAAACAGGTTTGTCTGTTTGCCCAAGCAATTTTAAAAGCGCAAAATTCTGAATATTTCTAGCTCCAACTTGAAACATATCAGCATATTTATAAACAACATCAACATCTCTTGGGTTAACAACTTCCGTAACAACTGGAAGCCCCGTTATTTCACGAGCTTTAGCAAGAAGTTTAAGCCCCTCTTCACCTAAACCTTGAAAAGAATAAGGACTCGTTCTTGGTTTGAAAGCACCACCTCTAAGCATCTTTGCGCCAGCAGCTTTTACATACTCTGCTGTTTTTATTATCTGCTCTTCATTTTCCACGGAGCATGGCCCTGCAATAACAACGATCTCTTCTCCACCAAACTTGACTCCATTTACTTCAACTATTGTGGTTTCTTGCTTTACTTCTTTACTTGCCAACTTATAAGGTTTAGTTATTGGAACTACTCGATCAACACCTGGAAGATCCTCGATTATACCAACCTCGTCCCTTCTTCCACCTATTCCAACAAGACCAACAACATTTCTCTCTTTACCGTAAATGACATGCGGAGTAAAACCGAGATCTTTAGCCTTATCACAAACCTCTTTCAACTGCTCTTTTGATGCTCCAATTTTCATTACTACAATCATAACAACCTCCTTTTAGATAAAAAAAAAGGCCACAAGCGGTTTTGCCGCCTGTGGCCTTTATATTTTTTAATACAATATTATGGCCAATTCAGGCGGCACCTCTAAAAATGTTATAAAAAAAGTAAAAAAATCTATAAGAATATGGACAACTCATCTGAGAAATTTCTGATTTTTTAATAATGGACATCATTAAAACTTCACTCATATTATCTAACTACTATCCAAAAGTTAAAATGTCAAGCATGAAATTTTAAGCATCTGCTGGTGGCTGGAATGTCCTACTACCCAATTCCTTATCAACCATAAATAGTCCATTCCCTGAATTTTGTACCAGCTTTAATTGATCCAAAATTTCATTAACGCTTGCTTCCTCTTCAACCTGTTCAGTAACAAACCATTGTAAAAAGGTATGAGTAGCATAATCTTTTTCTTGTATAGCCAAGTCTACTAAATCATTTATAGACTTTGTTATAAATTTTTCATGCTCTAGGGTTTTTTCAAACATATCAAGAGGAGACTCAAATTCCTGATCTGGCTGCTCAATTGCCTTTAGTTTTACCTGCTCACCTTGATCCAAGATATACTTATAGAATTTCATTGCGTGCGTCATTTCCTCTTGGTATTGTACATAAAACCAGTTTGCAAAACCTTTCAATCCAATATGCTCACTATAAGCAGACATAGATAAATATAAATAAGCAGAAAAAAGCTCCTTATTTAGTTGTTCATTCAATGCTTCAGCCATCTTTTTACTAATCATATTGACCTCCTAATTTTTAATTATTCTAAATTAAAACAAAAACATCATATTGTCAATCTCTAACTTTTATAAACTCATCTTTATTTATAATAACTTTTGTTAACTTATTATCAATAATTAATTTATTGATAATTTTTTCTATATCCGACCTTTCGAATAAAAGTTTTAAATCATCTAAAGTACAAGGTCTCATCGAAAGCAAACTAATCAAATCCTCTTCAAGGTTTTCATTATTATTGCTTAAAGATTTGATGAAAGATCCAACAGTTTCAACCTTTACCCCTTTTTTAGCAAGATATAACCCTTTTTCTAACAACTCACCTTCATTTAAACCTTGAAAACCTTTGTAAGCAGGTGGACGAAACACAGTATTAAGCTGAACTTTAGTATAATTAATATCTTTTAAAACATTTGCTATTTTATCTAACTCCTCATTGCTATCATTTACCCCTTTGACTAAAAGAATTTCAACAAATAGTTTGCCTTTAAAAATCTGAGAAAATTCTTTTAACCCCTTTATAATCTTTTCAATTTTGAGCTCCGGATGAGGCCTATTTACTCTTTTAAATATATCTTCACTAACTGCGTCAAAACTTGGCACAACAATATCAAAAATGAGCAACTCATTCCTAACATCTTCTCTAAAAAGCAATGTTCCATTTGTAAGTACAGCTAATGGTTTATCAATATTTTTTTTAACTTCACTAGCAAGATATGTCAGATCAATATTTAATGTGGGCTCACCAGCACCAGTAAATGTCACAACGTCTATAATATCTTTTTTTCTTTCATAAATGATTTTGAATTCGGACAACAGATCATCTGGGGCAAAAAATCTCTTTCTTTCAATTTCAAAGTCGGTGGTTTTCCCCACTTCACAATACACACAATCAAGTGAACAAATCTTTTTTGGAACTAAATTTACACCCAACGAAGCACCGAGTCTTCGTGATGGAACTGGCCCAAAAATATATTTCATAATATACTCTCAAAGTTAAAAATCAATCCTTCGCATTTATCTCCAGCTTTCAAATCACCAACACCCTCTTTAATTCTAACAAAACCATTTACTTTAGCAAAATTTATAAAGTGAGAAGTCTTTTGAGAACCTACACCATAGGCGAGAAAATTACCATTTTCATATTTTATAGTTGCCCTATTGAAATAATCAGATGATTTCCTAGAGTGCATATAATCCTTTAGTATAACATCAACAATTTTATTTTCAAAATCTCTAAAACCACAAGCTTTTTTAATAAAAGGTAACAGATATAATACAAAATTTGTAAAAAATGCTGCTGGATACCCTGGCATTCCAAAAATCATACAATTATTGTTTCTTGCCACAAGTAATGGACTACCTGGTTTTATCTTCGTCTTATTCACTACTATATCAAATTTTTTATCATTTAATACTTTCTTGACAAAATCGTATTTCCCCATTGAAATCCCACCCGAACTGATAATTATATCATACTTTTCGGTCATTTCAGCAAAAGCGTTAAAAACAGAATTTTCATCATCAATTATATTACCATAATATTCATAGGGAATTTCCAACTTTTTCAAAAAACATTCAGCTATATATCTGTTTGTATTGTAAACAAACCCTTTTCTGTAATCCTCCCCAAGCTCTAATATCTCATTGCCTGTTGTAAAAATACCAACTTTGGGCTTTTCATATACTTTTACTTCTTTCAGTCCAAGATAACATAATATTGGAAAAATCCTCTCATTAATCAAAACGCCTTTTGTTACAACGTGCTGATTTATACCAACTTCTTCACCTATGTTATTAATATTCATCCCATTAGTTAAGTTACAATTTATAGTTACAATATCTCCATCTATCACACAATCTTCCACTCGCACTACAGCATCAGCATTTTCAGGAACCACAGCACCAGTCATCACAAATACGGCTTCCCCTTTTCCCAAATTAATATCGACTTGCATTCCCGGAGAAAATGTATTTACTATCCTATAACTATTTCTATCTAAGCCCTTTATAGCAAAACCATCAACAGCACTCTTTTTTGTATCAGGATAATCCCTAATAGTTACAATATCTTCAGCTAAAACATAATTAAAACTCTTAATTACATTGATACTCTTTGCTTTTACCTCATTAAAACAGTTTAAAATAATATCTTTTGCATCTTCATATTTAAGCATCATCCCACCTTCTTTTATCAAAAATTATTTTTATTATAGAAATAACCAGAAATGCTAAAATAACTGTCAAAACACTTGCAGCAATACCTTTTTCGAAGTTACCTTCAGTCATATTTAAATAAATATTTATTGGTACATTTTCTGTTTTACCGGGAATACCGCCAGCTACCATCAAAGTAGCACCAAATTCACCAAAACTTCTAAGCCAACTTAGCATAATCCCTGCTGCAATCCCTCTGAATGCAAGTTTAAAAGTGGTATCATAAAAGGAACGAAAATAACCTGCTCCGAGAGTCATTGCAATCCTTTCATAAATAGGAGGGACAAGCTCAAAAGCACTCTTTGCAGATTTTAAAGTAAATGGGAATGAAATAAAAAATTGAGCAATTACTGCACCTTTAAAATCAAAAATAACATTAAAAAATTTACTCAAAAAAGGTGAGTTAAATAAATTAAGTATCAAAACCCCTACAACAAGTGGTGGAATTATTAATGGAACATCAAAAAATACATCGAGTACTTTTGAAAAACCCTTTTTATGCCTTGCAAGATAATAACCTGCAGGAATTCCAAAAATTGCTGAAAAGAATGTTGCCATTGTTGCTGTTAAAAAACCAAATTTCACAGCAGATAAAAAACCATTATCAATTACTATTTCTTTTATACTGCTTAGACTAACATCTTTAAAAGAATATAGTATCAACATCATAATCAACAAAGAAAGTAGTAAAGCTAATAAAGCTGAAACCTTTGAAAATTTCATTGTTTTATCACTTCAAAACCATATTTTTTGAAAATCCCTTTATTTTCAAGCAGATATTTTAGAAATATCTTTGCATTTTCAATGTTGCTACTTATATTCAACAAATTTACGCTTGCGACATCTTTTACCGTAGCTCTTTCAGGAAAAGATACATATTTAAATCCATGCACTTTTGCTACAGAATCAAATACAATTCCAACATCTACCGTATTGGTTTTTAAATAATTAACAATCTGAGCAACATTTACAGCTTTAACTACACAATTTTTCTCAATACCTAACACTATATCTTCGGGTAATTTTAATTTTATTTTTTCAAAAATTTTACCAAGAGCCATTGTTTTTGGGTTACCAAGGGCAATCTTTACATCTTTTTTTACTATATCATCAAAAGATTTTATCTTTTTCTTCCCATTCTCTGATAAACCAAAAACCGGTGTCTGATATAATAAATCTATAGATTCAACCACCAATCCTAACTTGACAGCTTTATCCTTAAAAGTTTTAGATGCAGGTAAATATAAATCCCCCTTCTTAGAAAAAACAATTTTATTTAATAACTGGCCAGATCCACCAGTTAACAATACAACTTTAAAATTTTTAGATACTTTATTAAAATTATTGACAACTTCATTTGCAGGTTTTGACATTGATGATGCAACATAGAAATAAATATCCTGAGTAAAACCTAATGAGCATAGCAAAAAAAAGATGATAAAAACCTTTTTAACCATTTGTAACCTCTTTCATCGTTATTAATGATTCACTTTTTAAAGAAATATTTATATTCTCATTTTCTACAATATTTAATTTATTAAAAGCATGTTCTGGCAACTTAATATAAATAGTTCCAAGGTTACCATGTTCTACCTTAATTTCACAAAACCCGCTCAGCCTTTTTATCCACCTAACAGCTACTTCAAATTGATTTTCTTTTTTATCTTTTGCATCTTTTCTAACTATCATCACATTTTCTGGTCTTATCCCTACATATTTAGCACCATCTATGGCATTAATAGTCAATAATTTTTCATTATTGGCTATCAAATAACCGTTTCCAGCTTTATCAATCGCCCAAATATTCTTAAAATTTATTAGTTTTGCTGTTTCTACATATTGAGGCTTATTAAAAATTGATGATTTATTACCATACTCAATCACCTTTCCATCTTTAATCACCACAACATCATCACCAAGAAGATATGCGTCATCAATATCGTGTGTTATAAAAATTGCTGGTTTATCCATCCGTTGCAAAATAATATTGATTAAATCAATCAATCTTTCTTTTATCGGTTTATCTAATGACGAAAAGGGTTCATCAAACAATAAAATGTTAGGATTTACCATTAATGCCCTTGCAATAGCTATTCTCTGTTTTTGCCCACCTGATAAAACTGAAGGATACTTATCAAGATATTCACCTATTTCAAGTGTATTAATAAGAAATTCAAACAGTTCTCTGTCAGCTTTTATTTTTCTTATTTTAACACCATATAAAATATTATTTAAAACTGTTAAATGAGGAAATAAAGTGTACTCTTGAGGAAGATACCCTACTCTCCTCTTATCGATTGATAAATTTATCTCCCCTTTTTTAAAAAAAGTAACTCCATTTATACTTATAAAACCTTCATCAGGGGGGTAAAATCCAGCAATCATTTTTACAAGATTAGATTTACCAGCTCCACTGTGGCCAAAAACAACTATTCGTTGCTTATTCGAAGAAAAATTATAAACAAAAGTTTTCCTTCTAAAATATTTCTTTATAGATATTTCAATCATTAAGCCTTACCAAATGGACAAACTGGAAATACACACACTTTACAAAAATGACACAGTCCGCCAATACTGTATTCAGCTATCTCGTCTACTGAAATTTTATCACCAGCTATTAGCCTTGGCAAAAAGATATCTAATGCAGTCGCTTTATAAAATAGCGCAGCAGCAGGAACAGCACAAACCGGGATATCATTATAATAACCTATCGTAAAATTATTTCCTGGTTGAATAGGATTCCCCTCCTGAATAATATCAATCCCAGCTTCTCTAATTGCAAGTTTAGTATTATCATCAGGATCAACAGATGTACCACCTGTAATAAATAAAATATCAACATCTTTTATATACTCTTTAATTTTATTAACAATTACATCTTTTTCATCTGGCAAAATATCAGACTTAATAACTTCTACATCAAACTTTTTAAGCTTAGAAGAAATTTTAGGCAAAAATTTATCAGTAATTTTCCCATAATAGACTTCATTACCTGTTACAATTACACCTGCTTTTTTGAATTTAAAAGGTATTACATCTAAAGATGGGATAACTAAAATTTCCTTAACTTTTTCAATGATTGAATTATCACAATACAATGGGATAATACGAAAAGCAGCAACCACCTCCCCTTCTTTTACAGGGATATTTGAATGTTTTGTTGGTAACGATGGGATTTGCAATCGATTTATTGCAATAATCTTTTCTTTGTCAACTTTAAGCAATCCATTAATTTTTGCATAAAAATTTACTTTTCCCTCAGAGGGTTTATCATAATCTATATTTTCTCCTGCAATTAAAGGAGCAAGCATCTTAGCTGCATCATCTTCATGCACCACACTTTCCAAGGTTTCTTCATCCATCACGTAAACAAAATATTTACCTAATGATTTGAAATGTTCAATATCTTCATTTTTAATCTTATAACCTCTTTTATAAGCAACACCCTTAAAGTTTTTATCCAAATTAACTTCTGTAATATCATGTGCCAATTTCAAGCCAACTGCATCTTCAATTTTGACTTTTCGAAACACAATAACCTCCAAAAAAAAAGCCGGCTACCCCCAACTAGGATAACCGGCGTTATAACCAGCATCTCCTTTCCAAGTCGGGAGGCATAAGCGTTTCCACTTATACCCTGGGGGCTTTAACGCCCAACCGGTGTATAAACCTTAGCTAAGCCTTAGGCTTATACACTCGGAGATATTCAAATTTTCAAACAACAAATCTTTAAAATATATTAAATATTACTTACCGTCAAAAAGTGACCAAGGACCTCTATTTTTAGCAAAATTAATTGCATCATACTTTTCTGTGCTTGTAAAATCCTTTTTAATTTTAAACACTTGTCCTGGATAAATTAAGTCTGGATCTTTTATCATATCTTTATTTGTCCAATAAATTAATGGCCACATAAATGGGTTCATATATTTCAATTCAGATATTTTCCACAAACAATCACCTTTTACAACAGTGTAATTTTCAACCTTAGCTGCTTTCTCTTTTTCAAGAGCTTTCTTCATCTCTTCAGCTTTTGCTTTTGCAATGTTCTCTTTAATTTTAGCAATTTTCTCCTCAAGCTGTGTCATAAGTAAATTAGCTTCTCCTGGTTTACAGTCATCCACAGCTTTTTGTGCTTTTTCATAAAGTGCCTCAGCTTCAGCATAAGCTACAGGGTCATATTTTTTAGCATCATCTTTAATAGAATCAAGCTCGTCTCTCATCTCATCAAGATCTTTCCCTATCTTATCAGCAGCCTCTTTTCTCTTTTGAGCCACTTTTTTAGCCTTTTCAGCTTTTGCTTTTGCTTCTTCTAATTTAGCTTCAGCTCTATCATAATATTTACCTTTGAATGTATGATTTTTAGCTTCTTCCATCTCCTTTTCTGCTTCTTCAAAAGATTTCTTTGCAGCAGCATACTCCTTTGGAGCACATTTATCAGCGTCAACTGCCCAAGCCTCGTTAACAGACTTTTGCGCATCAGAATATTTTTTTACAGGTGGTTTTGCACAAGAAAACAAAAAAGCTGAAACTACTGTAATTAAAAGCAACATTTTAAAATATCTCATAGCGATATCCTCCTGATTTTTTATTTAATATTAACATACTACTTCTATTTTGTCAAATATCAATAGCTTTAATATATTTGACAATTTATAGGATATATAATATAAGTTGATAAAATATTAAAAGGAGGTTTTTCAATGAAAAAATTATTTATATTACTAGCATTGATAGTGTTTTCATCTATCGTAATTGCTGGACAAGGTCCAGAAGTAATCGACCTTTCTAAAAAGTTTAATGTTCCAAAAACCACTAAAAAAGTAGTTAAATTTCCTCACTGGTTCCACCAAACAAAAAATCAGTGTACAGAATGTCACCTTGACGCAAATGGTGGTAAACTTAAAAATATCAAAAAAGGTGGCGAGTTTAATCCAGGTGTTGTAAAAGGAACTGGTAATAAAGTACACAAAGAGTTTTGCTGGCCATGTCATAAGGCTAAAAAAGTGCCAAGAGGAAAATCTTGTAATAAGTGTCATAAATAAAGTGGAAAGGGGAGCCGTTCCCCTTTTTTATTTCTCTATTATATCAAAAGATCTGGCTATCTCGATTTGTTTCTGTAATCTTGGATCATCAACCCATTTATTGGCTTCTTCAAGAATTTTAACAGCCTCATTAAGATAATCTGAATTTTGACTTTTATTGAATTCCTTTAAAAAATTTAACCCTCTTAATACTAAATGAGACGAAAAACTTCTTATTTGTCTTGCCTTGTCTATCTTTACAGCAAGCCTCATAATAAAAGCTACAAAAATACCAAAAGGTATCCAAATATAAAGTTTAAAAGGAAACTGGATTAAATAAAACAGTAATCCCGCGACCAAGGTGGCACTCACTGCCACAGCCAGACCAGGAGTCCCTATAAAAAAAACTGGGACATTTTTTCCATCAACATATTTATAATACTTAAAAGGATTGAAGCTACTCCCCTTATTATATTTTTTATTTATTTTTTGATAATGCTCCTCTAAGCCTTCTACTATTTCCAATTTTTTCATTAGCCTACCCTTGTAATAATATTTTAAAATAGTAAATTAGTTGTCATGAAAATTATTATAATTATTTTACTTTGTTTTTTATTAAGCTTTCCTACAGTTTATTCATCAAATATCACCCATATTATAAAAAAGAAATACAATATTCCAGATGAGTATATAATAAAAGTTTTATCAAAAGCAAGTGTAGATGAAAATGTTTTAAAGCTCATAAATAATCCAAAAGAAAAACTCCCTTTTTATAAATATAAAAAGCTATTAATAAATAGAGATAAAATCATACAGGGTAGGAATTTTATTAAAAAATATAAATACTGGCTACGAAAATCTTCCAAGACATACAATGTAGATTATCGTATAATTGCAGCTATTATAGGTATAGAATCGTTTTATGGTAAACACAAATTTAGATTTAAAGCATTAAATAGCTTATATACTCTAGCCACAAAATACAAACGTCGGGAAAACTACTTTACAAATGAGTTAGCAAGTTTTCTTTTTTTCTGCTACAAAAACAAGCTAAACACTACCAAAATTTATTCTTCTTATGCTGGAGCCATAGGTATACCACAATTTATGCCATCTAATATATTGAAATATGCAGTAGATTTTAACAAAAACGGTAAAACTGACATAATAAAAGAGATACCTGATGCTATTGGAAGTGTGGCAAACTATCTCCAAAAGGCAGGCTTCAAAAAAGGGGAACCCACTGCAATAAAAATCAAAATAAAAAATATCAATAAAATCAATCTCAATAAAACTGTAAAACTATACAAAATAAAAAGATATATACAAATACCATATAATCTTAGAAAAAATTATGTTGTTAAGATTATTAAAGTCGATAACAGCTATTGGTTAACTTTTCAAAACTTTAGAGCAATACTCAAATATAACAACAGTATCAATTATGCTCTCACCATTTTAATATTGTCAAAAAAAATAGGGTGAGATGGTCTATAAGCCGGATTCTGTACCCATAAATGGGCGGTGATCATTTCTCTAGACTTGCTGTTACCAGCAAGCTCAAGCGGCTTACCCGTGAGCATCGGGCGGGCCACCCTCAAGCGCTCACCTATTTAGCCTTGCACCGGGTAGGGTTTGCCATGCCTTCATCTGTCACCAGATGAAGCGGTGGGCTCTTACCCCACCTTTTCACCCTTACCGAGCACCTCATTTTAGGTGTTTTATTGTTACTATTAAAATACTTACAATGAGGTGCTCGGCGGTCTGTTTTCTGTGGCACTTTCCCTGCCTCACGGCAGGTCGGTGTTACCGACTACCCTGCCCTGTGGTGTCCGGACTTTCCTCCTAACCCTATTGGTTAGGCGATCACCCGACCATCTCACCCATTCATTATATTATTACTCCAATACTTTTTTACAATATTTTTTCAACAAGCATATATTACATAGAGGTTTCTTTTTACAATAAGTTTTACAAATTTCAACAATACAAGCATGAAAATTTTTGTAATCATAAAGCTCGCCATGAAAATCTTTATGAACAAAATCTTGACATTTATCATAGTTATCAAAATAACCAATCCCATACCTTCTAAAAAGCCTCATAGTATAAGCATCAACAACAAATATTTTAAAATCCAATGCATATAAAAGAATTGAGTCAGCAGTCTCTTTCCCAACCCCTTTTAAAGATAACAGTTTATCTCTCGCTTCATGAATACTGTATTTTTTTAAATTTAAAATGTCACCATTTAGCTGATTCATAATAAAGTTACAAAATATTTGTAATCTTTCTGCTTTTTGATTATAAAAGCCAGCTGGTTTTATTAAATCCTTTAGCACATTTAAGTCTGTATTTAAAATCTCTTTTGGAGATAAGACACCTTTTATTTTCATATTGTTAATTGCTTTTTCAACATTCTTCCAGTTTGTGTTTTGTGTTAGAATAGCACCAATACAAACTTCAAATGGGGTTTCAGCAGGCCACCAATTTAGATCTCCATAATTAGCAAATAATATATTGTACAATCTATTTAACATACTTGAACCATAGCCAAAAATAGCTTATAAATAACTTATGGACGAATTATCATATTTAAAACAGGAAATAAATCAACTAAAGAGTGAAACTTATTTAAATTACTCAAAAAAAGTAGAAATTGCACATAAAATGCTTCTTGAGGAAAAGAATAAACTAAATAGATTAAAAAATATAAAAAAAAGAATCTCCTTAAAATATAACAACAGTAAAAAAAAGAAGAAAATAATTTTAAACAAATTAAATCAGCGTATTGATAATAAAATAAAAGAATCTAACAAAGGAATTCTAAAATTAAACAATTTATTTAACAAGTATCTAAATGAATTTAAACAACATAGAGAGTTTTTAGGACTCTATGATCACTCTTTTTTAAACGAATTCTATAAAGATTAAATCAAAATATCCGATAATAATAACAGAGGTTAAATATGGATATTAAAATATTACCAGCAATAACTTTTCCGATTGTAAATGATAGAGCTAAAAAGAATAAAACAACTGTTCCAATAAAAAAACGCATTAAAGCAAAAGTAATCGATATTAGACCAGCAAGAAAAAATGAAAACGGAAAAACCATAATAACTTTGATAACAGATGAACATTACAACATTATCCAACATTTAAACAAAAAAGAAGTAATTATTTCGACAGAATAAAAAAGAGGGGGCCCCCTCAACCCCAATTTTTATCTGGCGTGGTTGTTCCACTACCTAAAATTTTAAATAGCAAAACACGTGCCATTAAGTGTTTAATTTTATAATAACAACTCCAACAGCTATTAGTATAGCTCCAACTACTTTGTATCTATGAATTTTCTCTCTAAATATTAAATATCCAAATAATAGTCCAAATAAAATATTTGCTTGTCTAATAAAAACTGCATAGGAAACATTTACCATTGTCAAACCATACCTATAGGAAAAAACTGAACTAAAAAGTATAAAACCACCCAGTAAAATTTTCCAAAAGTAATTTTTAAGATAAAAGGAATAACCCCTACCAATAAATTTGTAATTAAAAATATACATGTATATTGTCATAAACAGCGTTAATAGATAAATATAAAGGATAAAGTTTTTTCGACTAACCCCAATTTTATCTATAATAGCTCCAAAAGAATAGAACAGAGCAGCTAATAAAGAAAAATAAACCCCTTTAATACTTTCAGCCTTACTATATTTCACTAAACCGACAAAGAAAACTCCAGCAATAATTAGAAATATAGCTATAGAGCCAGAAATTGTAAGTTTCTCTTTTAAAAAAACAATTGCCCAAATAAGTACAAATACAGGTGAACTACTAACAATTGGGTAATAACTACTTATCTCACCATATCTATAAGCAGTGGATAAACAAATATGATAACCAGAAAAAAAAGTTGCAGCAATAAAAGAATAGATAAAAATATTTTTATCAAAATATAAAAAATCTTTAAAAAACAACAGGTACATTATTGAAAATATAACAAGGTTTGTAAGATGCATTAGAAAATTAAAAAAATATTTATTTTCAGAATCTTTAAGTAACACATTCCAGAAAGAATGAAACAGTGCACTTAATAAAATTAAAAAATAACCATACATAATAAATTATTACAACCTAATCTTACTCTAGTCAAATAGTATTTTATCTTTAATTTAGCAAATAGTAATTATTATAATTTTGAATAGATTAAATATAACATACTGATAATTCTAAAAATAATACTGTATAATAAAAACATCATTTTGCATATTGTATACAATTTTTTATTGACATATGTTGTAAAGAATGATAAAAATAAAAAGTGTTTTATAATAAAATATGATTAAACCTGAGGAGGTATCTATGAGTAAGTTGAAAGAAAAATTAGCCAAGAAGATTGAAGAGCACAGACCAAGAACTACTAGACTTGTAAAAGAGTATGGTGATGTGAAGGTTTGTGATGTAACAATTTCTCAAGTTATTGGCGGTATGAGAGGGATTAAGTGTTTAGTAACTGATATTTCTTATCTTGACCCATATGAAGGGATTAGATTTCGTGGATATACAATCCCAGAAGTAATGGAAAAACTTCCTAAACCAGCTGGCTGCGAAATGCCTTATGTTGAAGGTCATTTCTACCTATTATTAACTGGTGAAATACCTACAGAAGAAGAAGTGCAAGAAGTTATTGAAGAATTCAAAAAAAGAAAACAAGTACCTCAATACGTATATGATCTTTTAAGATCTATGCCAAGAGATACTCATCCTATGACTATGTTCTCTGCTGCAGTTCTCTCTATGCAAAGAGAATCTAAATTTGCAAAAGCTTATGCAGAAGGAAAAATGAATAAATTTAACTACTGGGAATATATGTATGAAGATGTAATGGACTTATTAGCTAAATTGCCAGAAATAGGTGCTTATATCTATAGAATGAAATATAAAGGTGATACTCCAATCCCATCAAACCCTGACTTAGATTTTGGTGGTGATTTCGCTCACATGATGGGTATTGATAAACCTTATGATGATGTTATGAGAATGTATTTCATTCTTCACTCAGATCATGAAAGTGGAAACGTTTCTGCTCACACTACACATCTTGTTGCATCAGCACTTTCTGATGCTTACTATTCACTTTCTGCTGGTCTTAATGGTCTTGCTGGTCCATTACATGGTTTAGCAAACCAAGAAGTTCTTAAGTGGATTCAAGATCTTCGTGCAAAATACGGTGACAAAATGCCTACTAAAGAAGATCTTGAAAAATTCTGCTGGGATACACTTAACAGCGGTCAGGTTATCCCTGGTTATGGTCACGCAGTTCTTAGAAAAACTGACCCAAGATATACAGCTCAGAGAGAGTTTGCTCTTAAACACTTACCAGATGATGAACTGTTCCAAATCGTTAGCATGCTTTATGAAGTTGTACCTGGTGTACTTGAAAAACATGGTAAAGCTAAAAACCCATGGCCAAACGTTGACGCTCACTCTGGTGTTATTCAGTGGTACTATGGCGTTAGAGAATACGACTTCTATACTGTATTGTTTGGTATTGGTAGAGCTCTTGGCGTTCTTGCTAACATCACTTGGGATAGAGCTCTTGGTTATCCAATTGAAAGACCAAAATCAGTTACTACTGATATGCTTGAAGAAATCGCTGGTATCAAAAAGTAATTCTAAAAATAAAATTTTAAAAATTAAAGGGTGCTCATTTGCGAGCACCCTTTTTTTATTATACAATTAATCAAAATTAATCTTCTTAAAAGAACCAGCACAAATCAAGTTAGTCAAATAAATTTGATATTGCTTCGTCGCATTCGCTCCTCGCAATAACTTGGAAATTGATCATTTCGACCCCGCCATTCAGTGTGGGAGATGTTGAGTTTAAAATTTTTATATATTATGTTTAAATGTATATCTATCAAAGTTTAAATGTTAATTGCCAAAAATCTTTTTATAAATAGCAAACTGCTTCGCTACCCTACCGGTTCTTCCACCTCTATTTATGGCAAAACTTTCCGCTTCCTTCTCCCAACCTTCCCATTCTTCAATACCATATTCTTTCATATATTTTTTGCATATATCCAAATAAGTATTTCTCTTGATAGGATAAAATCCAATAACCAAACCAAACCTAGCATACAAAGAAATTGCCTCGTTAATTTCATCCCTATCATAATGAGATACAGATTCTGTATCAAAAACTTTATCTGTAATAAGGTGTCTTTTATTTGATGTTGCCACATAAATTATATTAGTTGGCTTGGATTCTAAGCCACCTTCCATAATAGATTTAAACTTACGATAAAAAATATCCTGATCGTCAAAAGAGATATCATCAAAAAACAATATAAATCTGTGTTTTTCTTGAGGCCTTAAGATTTTAAATAATTGATAAATAGTTTCTATTTTTTCCTGAGAAAACTCTATAATTCTAAGACCTTTATTGTGATATTCATTCAAAAGCATATTTACCAAGGAAGATTTACCACACCCCCTTTCTCCCCACAAAAGCATATTTAAAGCAATACCCTCATTTATAAATGATTCTATATTTTTTATAACCAATTTTTTTTGCTCATCAATACCAATCAAATCACTTGATTTCACCTTTTCATAAAAATGTATCTCTTCTAAATGAGATCCATCCCATCTAAATGCATAACAGTCTTTAAATAAGTCTTCCATTATAATTTCTCCGCTATCTCTTTTGCGAAATAGGTTAATATTAAATCTGCTCCAGCTCTTTTTATAGAAATCAGTGATTCAAAAATTACCTTCTCATCAAGCCACCCTTTCTCTATAGCAGCTTTTATCATAGAATATTCTCCACTTACATTATATGCAGCAACAGGAACATTAAAATTATCTTTTACTTCACGAATTATATCCAAATAAGGCAAAGCAGGTTTTACCATAATTATATCTGCACCTTCCATAATATCCATTTCAGCTTCTCTCAAAGCCTCAAGCCTGTTAGGAGGATCCATTTGATATGATCTTCTGTCTCCAAAAGCAGGGGTACTTTCAGCAGCTTCTCTAAAAGGACCATAAAATGATGAAGCATATTTAACCGCATAACTCATTATTGGAATATTATAATAACCATGTTCATCCAAAATATCACGTATAGCTGCTACCCTACCATCCATCATATCGCTTGGTGCCACCATATCTGCGCCGGCTTTAGCATGGCTCAAAGCTTCAAGGGCAAGATATTTTAGAGTTTCATCATTATCCACATCACCATCTCTAATTATTCCACAATGTCCATGACTCGTATATTCGCACATACAAACATCGGTAATCACATAAAGTTTACTTGTATTTTCTTTTATTGCTTTAATTGCTTTTTGAATAATACCTTCATCATTATATGCTTCACTTCCCAATTCATCTTTAAGTTCTGGTATCCCAAAGAGAATAACGGCAGGTATCCCTAATTTTTCTATCTCTATACACTCCTTTACAATATTATCTATACTCATTTGATAATTTCCAGGCATAGATTTAATCTCATTTTTGATATTTTCACCTTCTACTACAAATAATGGATATATCAAATCATCTACTGATAATTTTGTTTCTCTTACCATTCTGCGAATGGTTTCATTTCTCCTCAACCTTCTACCTCTAATTAATGGAAAAGACATATCAACCTCCATTTTCCCTTATTTTTTTTAACAAACCAATAACATCTAAAATCGTATATTTTTCTGGAAATACACAAGACACACCACTTGCTTCTAACTTTCTTGCAGTAACTTTCCCTATTGCAACGAAAGTATAACAATTTTTATCTAAATTATTAATTTGGCTAAAAAATGACTCAACAGCACTAGGCGAAGCAAATGTTAATGTATCGATATTATTTTCTACCAAAAATCCATCAATATAATGTTCAGGGTATTTTTTTAAAGTTGTATCATAGATAAAACACTTTTCAAAGATACCGCCCTTACTCTCAATGTATTCTTTCAAGTCATCTTTAGATTTTTTCGTTGTGGGAGCCAAAAAAGTTTTTCCCTCTAAATCTTTATTTTCATAAAGTTTAATTAACCCGTCAGCACTAAATTCATTAGGGACAAAATCCACAACAATATTTAAATCTTCCAATCTTTTTTTAGTTTTTTCACCAACAGCCACAACATATTTAAAATCCACACTATCCATTAATGGATAAAAATATCTAACAGAATTCTCACTTGTAAAGATGATATAATCATAACTTTTTCGAATAGGTTTATTATTTAAAGGTATTGTTTCAATTAACGGCAGTAAAAAAGGGTAAAAACCATTCTTTGATAATAAGTTAATAAATTCAACTGATTGATCAGGCTGTCTTGTTACTAATACATTAGATATTTTTTTATTCATAAATTTCTTTTATAATCTCCTTACCACCTTGTCCAAGTATATTTTTCGCTAATTTAAGTCCAAGTTTAACGGCATCAGTTTTATCACCTTCTATCTCCTCGTAAATATACTTTGAACCATCTAAGTTAGCTAAAAACCCTTTTAAGATTAATCTATCACCAACCAGGTTTGCAATACAGCCAAGAGGAACCTGACATCCACCTTCTAATCTTTTTAAAAATGCTCTTTCAGCTTTTGTCCTAAAAACTGTTTCTTCGTGATTAAGAAAACCTATGACCTTTTGAACATCTTGATCATCTTCTCTATACTCTATACCAAGGGTTCCCTGGCATACTGCTGGAATCATAAGAGTATCATCAATTGTCTGTTTCACATGTTCTAAAAGCCCAAGCCTCTTTAGTCCAGCTTTAGCTAAAATAATTGCATCATACTGACCTTCTGTAAGTTTTCTAATCCTTGTATCAACATTTCCTCTTAAATCTTTAATAACTAAATGAGGATATTTACGCATCAGCTGAATCTTTCTCCTTAAGCTACTTGTACCGATTACTGCACCATCTGGCAATTCATCAAGACTATTATATTTTACAGATAAAAAAGCGTCATAAGGCTCTTCTCTAACCGGAAAAACTCCTACTTCCAAACCATCTGGCAACTCAACAGGCACATCCTTCATAGAATGAACCGCTATATCGACATTTTTATTTAAAAGCTCTTCTTCAATCTCTTTAACAAATAATCCTTTCCCCCCAATTTTTGCTAAAGGTGTATCAAGTATTTTGTCACCAGTAGTTTTAATTATTTTTAATTCAACATCAATATGATGAGTACTTTCAATCAAACTCTTAATATGGTTTGCCTGCCAGAGAGCAAGCTTACTCCCTCTTGTCCCAATAACCAACTTATTCATTTTCACTCCTTTAATTTAAATAATATTTCAGCCGCTTCAGCGATAGTATATTTTGCATTATCTGCACTTTTACTCTTCAAAACATTAAGAGGATTGTGTAAAACTTTATTCATATATGAAGTCAAAAGGTAAGAAATCTGCTTTTTAAGCGCCTCATCTTCTATCTTATTTTTCTTAAAAAATCTCTCAAGTTCACTCTCTTTTAAGTCCTCAAATGTTGATCTGATAAGCTTTATAACCGGAACAATATTTAGAGATTTTAGCCACCTATTAAAATCTTCTACTGATTGCTCAATATATTTTAACGCTTTCGCTGCTTCTTTTTGTCTTTCCCTTTTATTAGCTTCCACAACCTCTTTTAAATCGTCAATATCATAAACATAAACATTATCAAGCCGTTCTATTTCTGGGTCAATATCTCTTGGAACTGCTATATCTATAAAAAACATTGGTGAATATTTTCTCTGCTTCATAACTGACTTAACTTGCTCATAGGTCAAAATATAAGTTGGCGCTCCAGTAGAACTTATAACTATATCCACCTCGTTCAATTTGTTATAAAAATTATCAAATGGAATAGCTTCCCCATTAATTTCTTCAGCTAATATCTCAGCTCGAGAAAATGTCCTATTTGTAACATATATCTTTTTAATATTTGAAGTCACTAAGTGTTTAGCTGCCAATTCACACATTTCACCTGCACCAATAATCAAAGCTATATTATTTTTTAAATCACCAAAAATTTTCTTTGCTAATTCAACTGCAGCATAACTTACAGAAACTGGATTTTCTGAAATACCGGTGTGAGTTCTCACCTTTTTCGCTGTTTTTAAAGTATATTGTTCTAACTGTTTTAAATACGTATCATATCTGCCATACATTTTCGCTTTATCAAAAGCATCTTTTACCTGCCCCAATATTTGAGGCTCACCTAAAACTAAAGAATCAAGACCGCAAGCTACTTTAAATAAGTGTTTTAATGCTTCATTACCACAATAAATATAAATATATTTTTTAATCTCATACACATCTTCACCAATCCGTTCAGCAAAGCGGTTTATAACACTCTCTACATTACATAAAAAGTCATCAGTTACAATATAGTACTCCACCCTATTGCATGTAGATATAATAAGTGCTTCATAAATTCTCTCATTACCAAGGATCAATTCATATTCATCTTTTAATTGAGAATCATCCAATGATAATTTTTCTCTAATTTCTACAGGAGCAGTATTGTGATTTATCCCTACAACAGCTAATTGCATATCAGCCTCTCATCAATAAAAAAACAATAAAATATGTTATACAAATAGATATAAAACCTAAAATACTCAACAACGCGATATTTTTTGGACTCAACCCACGAATAAATTTTAACATTATAATAATCCCAAAAATAATCCAGCTAATCAAAGCAAATAAGATTTTAGGGTTAGAAAATAGTGAAAAGCTTGTCATATAAAATGACCATATAAAACCACTTATAACACCAACAGTATAAAATGAAAAACCTGTTAATAAAGTAAAGTTATTAAGCTTATTTATTGTTTCTAAAGGAGGAAAGCGATTAAATAAAATGCCAAAGTTTTTCTTTTTTAACTGTCTTTCTTGCAAAAAATATATAAAACCGGTTATTGCCGACATTAAAAATAAACTTGTACCAAAAATTACAAACGGTAAATGAATATACAGCCAAAAATTTTTATTAGAAGATGTGGCATAAACATTATCTAATGTAAAAATCGAAACTATAGAGAGAATCAAAATTATTGGTGAGATTATTATGTATAAAAGTGGCCTTTTGTAAATCCAATACAAAATCAGATAAACAATATTTATTGAAAATACCAAAAAAGTAAATATTTCACCAATAGTGTCAAAAGGGGAATTCCCACTTAATGTAAAAATCTTAACCAAAAACATAGTATTTAAAACCAATCCTAAAAAAACAAAAATATTGATTACTTTAATTAAGTTTTTATACCCCAAGAAAAAATATAACATACTGTGAAGTAAAGCCAAAAGATAAAAAACAAAAGCTATATCAAAAAACATTATGGTCCTCCGAAATAAAATAAATACATTGAGTAATTTACATATAAACGCTATACTTGTCTATAAAAATATGATGGTTTAATTGGTGAAAAGTTTAATTAAAAAAAGTTGGCAAGTTAGCTGGCCAATGATTTTGATTATGTTTGCCGAGTTTATTATCTCTATCACTGATGTATATATTGCAGGTAAACTCGGCAAAGAATATCAAGCCTCTGTTGGTTTTGTCTCTCAAATATATTTTGTTTTAATTGTTGTAATAAACGCTGTAACAATGGGAACTGTTGCTCTAATTTCCAGAAAATGGAGTGAAAAAAATGAAAAAAATTTAAAAATCTCAATAAGCACGGTATATTATTTTGCTCTTTTAATCGGATTCATCACAACAATTTTTGGAGTTTTATTCGCAAAAAAAATTACTCTTCTAATGCCCATTCATAAAGAGATAAGAAACATAGCTGCTGAACTCGCTTATATTTACACATTTGGAGTGCTTTTTCATTATATTCTTATATTAACCAATGGAGTGCTAAGATCTATCAACAAAGTTAAACTTTCACTCTTAACAATGATAATTATTTGTTTATCTAACGTGGGATTAAATTTTTATTTTGTTTTTCATACCAATTTATATTTTAAAGGGATAGCACTTTCTACTGTATTTAGCGTAATCATTGGAGCTATATTAAATACCATTTACCTCAGTAAATACATTATATTTATTGTACCAAAAATAGAAATAATAACAAAAGTTTTAAAAGTTGGTGTACCTAGTGGCATTCTACAAATTGGGTGGCAGTTAGGATCTACTGTTCTCTTCTTTATCATCAATAAATTAAAAACCAATCCTGTTGAAGTAATGGCAGCATTTACAAATGGTATAAGAATTGAATCTGCAATATTTTTACCAGCTTTTGCTTTTAATATGGCAAATGCGGTAATAGTTGGTAATCTCTTAGGTGAAAAGAAAAAGAATGAAGCTTACAAAAATGGGATTGTAACTGCAATTATGGGAGCAATTATAGTTACCTTTATGACAATAATTATTATCTTAAATGCGAACAAAATTGCAAACATACTCTCAAACAACCAAGTTGTCATAAAGGAAACTGTTAAATATCTTATCATTAGTATGATAAGTGAACCTTTTATGGCTTTTGGAGTAATTTTAGGAGGTGGAATATCTGGCGCAGGTGATACAAAAAGTGTCATGAAAATTGTGTTGTCATCTTTATGGCTAATTAGAATCCCATTAGCTTTTATTGGGGTTGTTTTTTTAAAATTTGATGCTACATTTATTTGGTGGTGTATGAACTTATCAATTTTTATTCAGTGTTTTTTGATTTTTCGTCATTACAAATCAAAGAGGTGGCAGAAGGATGAACTGTGAAAAGTTAGAACTATCACACAAAGATATTCTGTTTCATAAACTTAAAAGCATAAACACGATGATTTCTGAATACAATTTTGCAAATTTGTACCTTTTTAGGAAGAAACATCAATACCATGTCTGTAAAACCAAATTTAAAAATAATGATTATTTATTAGTAAAAGGTAAAACATATGATAATAAAGTCTATTTTATGCCAATATTCGAAATAAATGAAAACACAGTAGATTTTTTTAAGAATTTGCAAGATGAAGTAGACTACATATTCCCTATTGATGAAAAATGGTTGCCATTCTTTCAAGAATTTAATCACTACTATTATGATGGTGATTCAGATTATATTTATACGGTTGAAAAAATATCATCTTATAGTGGGAGAAAACTGCATAAAAAGCGAAATCTCGTAAAACAATTTAAGACTTTATATGAAGTAGAGGTAAAACCTTTATTAAAAAATGATACTGAAAATGCAAAAAAAATTCTTGAAGAATGGATTAATGAAAATTCATTTACTAAAGAAGAAACTGATTTCTTTGAATGCCTTGAAGCTCTTGACCTTTTAGAAGAATTAGTTCTTTGTGGATTGATTTATTATGTAAACGGGAAACCAGCAGGTTTCATTATCGGAGAAGAACACAACCAAGATTTATTTTTGATACATTTTGCAAAAGGTTTAAAAAAATATAAAGGGATTTATCAATTTATTTATAACGATTTTGCAAAAAAACTACCTAATAAATATAAATATCTCAACTTTGAACAGGACTTAGGGCAAATGGCATTAAGAAAAGCAAAATCTTCTTATCATCCAGATATTCTGTTGAAAAAATATAGAATTAAATTAAAATAATACTAAATATTTAATTGAGAGGTAACGTATGAACCTTATTTCATTAAAAATAGCTGCACCAGCAGGATTTGGTGTTATGAGTATGGGCCCCATGTTTGCAAAAGTATTAAAAAGAAGCGGTTTTTATGTCATGGGTTACCCGGAATACCCTTCATTAATACGTGGTGGATATAACTCTTATCAGCTTTTAATATCTGACGAGCCTGTATATAACCCTTATATCAAAACAGATATTTTACTCACATTTACAAAACTTTCATTCGAAAAAGAAAAAATAGAAGAAAATGTCACTGTTATTGCAGATTTTGAAAAATTAAAAGTGGATAAAGAAAAAATTAATGCAAAAATAATAGACATCCCTTTAAGTAAAATCTTAAAAGAGAACAACTTAAAAGATATTGTAAAAAATACTCTTGCATTAGGATATGTCGCTAAACTGTTAAAGATTGATTACAAAATATTCGAAGATGTAATAAAAGAAACAATGCCTGAAAAACATCATGAAATTAACTTAAGTGCATTAAAAATAGGTTATGATATTTGCAAAAATACCTTCAACTTTAATTTTGAAAAGAAAGATTACCAAAATCATATAATTGTTACAGGAAATGAATCTACAGCTCTCTCAGCAATAGCCTCTGGTGTAAACTTTTACAGCACCTATCCAATGACACCAGCTTCCACAGTACTCCATTTTTTAGCTAAATACGCAAAAGATTATGGGATTATTGTTAAGCATACCGAAGATGAAATAGCCGGAGTAACGATGGCTATAGGTGCAGCCTACGCTGGTGCAAGAGCTATGACAGGAACATCTGGTGGTGGTTTCTCATTAATGGTTGAAGGGTTGGGTCTTGCCGCAATTACCGAAACTCCAATACTTTTTTTTATAAGTCAAAGACCAGGACCAGCTACAGGGATGCCCACTTGGCAAGAACAAGCTGATTTAAAATTTGTTTTAAATGCTTCTCAAGATGAATTTGTAAGAGCTGTTTTTACTCCTGGAGATATAACAGAGCTTTTTTATGCAGTAAATGAAGCTTTAAACATTGCTGAAAAATATCAAATCCCTACCTTTGTCCTTTCCGACAAATATTTGTCAGAATCGCTCTTTATGGATACAGAGTTTAATCTCAATGCATTAAAAATTGATAGAGGTTATGTCTTCGAAGGGGATAAAGACAAACCGTTAGAATTTTTCCCAAGATACAAAGAAGTTAAAGATGGAATCCCTCAAAGAGCTTTTCCTGGAACAATAGGTGGTATTCATAAAACTCCAAGTAATGAGCATGATGAATACGGTTTTGTAAGTGATGATGCAAAAGTAAGAAAATTAATGCAAGATAGAAGGTTTAAAAAATTAAATTCTCTTGCAAATGATATGCCACAACCTAAGTTATATGGTGACCAAACTGCTGAAACCACATTTGTTTGCTGGGGCTCAACAAAAACTGTTTTACTTGAAGCTATGAAATATAACAAAGATTTTAATTTTATACACTTTCCTGCAATATATCCAATAAATTGGGATGAAACTAAAGCTTTATTACAAAGTGCAAACAAACTTGTATTAATAGAAAACAATTTCTTAGGTCAATTAGGACAGGTTATAGCTGAAAATACCGGGATAATTATTGAAGACAAATTTTTAAAATATGACGGAAGACCATTTTTTACAGAAGAAATTTTAGAATATTTAGGGGAGTAAACTATGAAGGCACATGAATTGAATACAGGTAAAACTCCAGTATGGTGTCCAGGTTGCGGAAACTATGCTATCTGGAATGCTTTGAAAGGTGCAATTGCTGATCTTAATCTAAATCCTTGGGAAGTGGTAACAGTCTCAGGTATAGGTTGTTCAGGTAAAATGGTAAATCATATTAGATGCTACGGGTTTCACTCATTGCATGGAAGAGTTCTACCTGTAGCAACTGGCGTGAAACTTGCAAACCATAAATTAACAGTCATTGCAAATGGTGGCGATGGTGATGGCTATGGGATGGGTATGGGACACTTTGTGCATGCTATGAGGAGAAATATAGACTTAACATATATAGTGCATGATAATAGGACTTACGGCCTCACAACTGGTCAAGCATCTCCAACTGCTAAAAGAGGTACCGTTACTAAATCAACTCCAGAGGGAGTTTTTGAGGAACCAGTTAACCCTATTGCATTTGCATTATCTGCAGGAGCCACTTTCATTGCAAGAGGTTACTCTGGAGAAAGTGAACATTTAAAAGAATTGATTAAAAAAGCAATCAATCACAAAGGATTTGCACTAATAGATGTATTACAGCCTTGTGTATCTTTTGCAAGGGATTACTCATATGATTATTATGATAGTCGTATATATTTCTTAGACGAAAACTATAATTCAAATAACAAGGAAAGCGCTTTTAAATTGGCTTTTGAAAAAGATAAATATGCTCTAGGTATTATTTATGAAGATAAATCAAAACCTACATATGAAGAACAGCATGGTGTTTTAAAAGAAAAAACGCTATGTGAACAAGGTGTAAAATTAAAAGACATATCCCCATTGTTAAAATTATACAAATAAAAGATTTGTATTAAACAGTAATAACTGTTCAAATTCCCAGATTACTTCGCTAACGCTCGCAATGACAAATTTTGTGGTCATTGCGAGGCAACGTAAGCTGCCGAAGCAATCTCATAAATATCAATTTGCTAATTTTAAATTGTCAATAATTATTTTTAATGTTATATTTGCTAATCATAGGGGGTGAGTTATGAAAATAAGTAAAGATATGATTATAGTAGACGTTTTGAGAAAATATCCTAAGGTTGTTGAAGTATTTGAAAAATTTAATATGGGTTGTGTTAGCTGTCTTGGAGTACAAAATGAATCTATTGAAAAAGGGTGTATGATGCATGGTATAAATCCTGATGAGCTAATAAATGAATTAGAGAAATTTATAAATGAAAATTATTGAAATAACGGATAATCTTTTTGTAATTGATCAAAAAGCATCTTATACTTGCGGTTTGGTTTTAAATGATGAAGTAATTTTGTTTGACAGCTGTCTTGATGCGTCCAACGCTAAAAAGATTGATAAACTATTAGGAAAAAGTGTTAAAGCGATTTTTCATACACATTCTCATGCAGATCACGTAGGTGGGGACTTTTTCTTTCACAACAAATATAGGTGTGAAGTCTATATACATAAAAATGAATTATCCTTTTTAACCTATCCATATTTAGAACCATCACTTCTTTATGGTGGTGCTGCTTATACTGCTATTACTAGCAAATTTCTTAAGGCCGAAAAAGTTGAATCAGCAAAGCCTATAGATTTGGCTACTCAAATCTTAGATGATCTTAACATAGAAATAATTGATCTACCTGGCCATTCACCTGCACAGATAGGATTTAAAATTGAAAATATTCTTTTTGTAGGTGATGCACTGTTTTCTGAGGAATTGATAGAAAAATATAAGCTCCTCTATTTATTCAATCCAAAAGAATACTACAAATCCTTAGAAAAATTAGAAAAACTCAATTTTGAAAAAATAATTTTTTGTCACAAAGGGATTTTATCAAAAAACAAATCTACAAATGTGATCAAAATTAATAAAGAACACCTATTAGATATTTATAATAAAATTTATAAATATGCAGATGGAAATACTGCAGAGGAGATTACAGATATTTTGATAAATGAGCTTGATATCCATATCAATTTAGATTTAATCAGCCTAATAAATTCAACTGTAAAAGGTTATTTAAGCTGGTTAGAATCAGATAACAAATTAAAAGTTTATTACGATAAAGGAGTTAGATGGAAGCAGATGTAGTAAATAAAATAAATTTAAAATTGGATTTCGAAAGTAAAGTTTATGTTTTTTCTGAGGAAATAAAACCTCAACTAAAACCATTTGCAAACTATGAATCTATTAGTTTTAAAGATATTTTCAAAAATGATAACCTTGTAAATGTAGAAATAGGAATAGGAAATGGAGAATTTATAGCTCATTACGCTCAAAAATGGCAAAATGAAAACTTTTTAGGTTTTGAAGTTGTAAAAAAGGTTATCAGAAAAGCCATTCATCGTGTAGAAAAAAATAATCTCCAAAATGTTAGACTAATCCATTTTGATGCCAAATTTTTTGTAGCACTTTTTGAAAATAATAGTGTTAAAAGATTTTTTGTAAACTTTCCAGATCCATGGCCGAAGAAAAAACATCATAAACGCAGATTATTAAAACCAGAATTTTTGCAGTTGTTATCAGATAAGCTCGTAAAAGACGGGGAGCTTTTTATTGCAACTGACCATGAAGATTATAAAAATGAAATCGTTGAAAACTTAATATTGTGTGGTAAATTTAAATCTATATGGAACACCTGGTATAAAGAAGAGCTTATAGATTATTTCCCAACCAAATATTATAGAAAGTTTGCATCAAAAACTGGTGTTTACTTTTTCCATCTTAAAAATGAAAAATAAATTTATCTTAACCCTATTTATATTTTTTATTTTAGTTAGATACGGAATATCAGCCAACCTCTGTGCAATAAAAATAGATGGTGTAATTTCACCAGTAACATCTAAATTTATAGAACAAACGATAAAAAAATGTGAAAATAAAGATGGGCTAATATTATACTTAAACACACCAGGTGGACTACTAACATCTACAAGAGAAATTGTTCAATCCATATTTACTTCTCAAATCCCTGTGATAACAGTTGTTTCTCCACCTGGAGCAAGAGCTGGCTCAGCTGGTTCGTTTATTGTGCTGGCTTCTCATTATGCCATCATGTTTGAAGGAACAAATATCGGTGCTGCTCATCCTGTGTCAATTTTTGGTAAAGATATTGATGGAGATATGCGTAAAAAGATAGAAAACGATACTATTGCTTTTATGAAATCCATTGCAGAAAAAAGAAATAGAAATATTGAAAAAGCAATATCAATGGTTAAAGATTCTAAAAGTTATACTGCACAGGAAGCTTTAAAATTTAAGCTTATAGACAAAGTCGTAAAAAATAATCAAGAACTAAATATGTATTTAAAAAATATATTTAATGATAATATCCAGATTGAAGAGATTGAGCCTACTCAATTTGAAAAACTTAAATTTTTTCTTAGCAACCCAGATATTTTGGTATTACTTTTATTTATCACACTTTTATCAATATATCTTGAAATTAAATTTGGTGGAACTTTTATTTTTGCAGGATTAGGGATAATTTCATTCATACTTTTTTTACTAGGATTAAATATTATACCAATAAATCTATTAGCTCTCCTGATATTTTTATCAGGTATTCTCTTATTAATTTTAGAAATTTTTATTCCAAGCTATGGTTTGCTCACAATATCTGCTATTATTTTAATAACAATTGGTCTTAACATGTTGTTTAAAGTAAAAGGTAGTATGGGGATAGGTGTGTCTATTTATATGATTCTCACTATCATTGGATTGATAGGACTAATCGCTTTTATTTTAGGAAAAGTTATATTTAAGGATTTCAAAAGAAAACCTGAAACAGGCTCTGAAAAACTAATAGGGATGACAGCAGAAGTTATGCAATGGGATGGAAAAAAAGGGAAAATTTTTATAAACGGAGAATACTGGGATATAATTTCTGAAGACGATATCAATGTTAATGATAAAGTATTAGTTGTTGATGTCAAAGGGCTAACTTTAGTAGTGAAAAAAGTTGCTGCATGAATTTTATTTTTATAAAAGATAAATACAACAAATATTCAATAAGAGCAATTGCTGCGAGTTTTGAGAAATATTTCGACTTTCCATATGAAATAATTTCCAATGAAAGTGCATCACAAAAACAGATTAAAAACTCAGTAATATTTTGCTCATTTAATTCATTAAATAAAGATTTCTATTTCAAACTATCTAAGAAACTAATAGATAAGAATGTCTTAATCTGTGGTGGGCCTCACCCATCTGCTAAAAGCGATGAATGTTTAAATTACTTTCATTCTGTTTGTGTAGGTGAAGGTGAAATTGCCGTAAAAGAAATTGTAAACGATTTATTAGAAAACAGCCTAAAAAGAATATACAGACAAACAATTTCGACTAATCTAAATGAGTTTAGTTCCTATCCAAAAAAACACCATATCTTTGGACCAATTGAAATTACAAGGGGCTGTTTGTTTAATTGCCACTATTGCCAAACTCCAAAACTATTTAAAGGGAAAATAAGACATAGAAATATAGAATCTATAGCAATTGATGTTGATTTTGCATACAAAAATAAAAAAACAGATTTTCGTTTTATAACTCCTGATGCTGGCATATATAACTATAAAAATGGAATTAACTTACAAGCCATCGAAGAACTTTTTAAAACCATAAAATCTATTACAAAGAATAATGGAAGAATATTTTTTGGCTCTTTTCCATCTGAGCTAAACCCTTTTCATGTAAATGAAGATTTAATAAAACTGATGAACCATTACTGTTCAAACAAAAAAGTAGTTATTGGTCTTCAAACTGCCAGTGAACGATTATTAAAAATTATAAATAGACCAACTGATTTGATACAGGTAGAAAAAACAATAAACCTATTCTTAAAATACGGATTTGGTGTGGACGTGGACTTTATTTTTGGATTACCAGATGAAACAGATAAAGATATAGAACAGAGTATAAAATGGATTGAAAAATGGGAGTCAAAAGTAAGGGTGCACGCTCACTACTTCATGCCACTTCCTGGAAGTTTTTTTGAAAATAAAACACCAACACCAATCAGCGACAAATCATTAAAAAAACTTAAATCACTAGAAGGTAAAGGGAAAATTTTTGGAATGTGGATTAAACAAATGGAATACAGTAAAAATTTCTTGAATAAAAAAACATTGTGTGATTATATAACATAAAGAGGTGTATATGAATATTAACATTGATGAGGTAATAGAATTTCCCACATTATACACTTTTAAGATTATTGGTATCAATACCGAAATTTTTAAAAATAAAGTAATCTTACTTTTTCAAAACAAAAAAAACAAAAACCTAAAGTTTAATCTAAGTAAGTCGAATAAATACCTATCAGTAACAGTTGAGGTGGAAGTTATTAATAAAGATGAATTATTCGAAATCTATAAAAAGATCAAAAACATACAAGGGGTAACTTATTTTCTATAAGATGGAGGTCTTTAATGAAAAAACTCTATTTATTTTTTGAAAAAACATTTTTTAATTCTATAACCAAAAAATTAATCGGAAATATTTTCTTTTTGTTTTTATTTCAAATAATAACATACATAATTTTCTTAAATTCAAAATCTAAAATAATAAATTTTATCTCAAATAATAATTTTGAAAAAGTAGCTAAAGTTTTATCTACCACAAATACATACTATTTAGCTATACTTATCTTGTCATTTTTATCCTCATGTTTTATCTTATATTTTTTAAGATATTTAACATTAATACCTGTAAAAAAAATCATTGAAATATTTAATGAAATTGGAAGTGGCGAAGGTGATCTATCAAAAGACCTTCCTGTAACAACATATGACGAGTTTCGTGAATTATCAAACAGTTACAACAGCTTTTTGAAAAAATTAAGAGAAATAATCGATTCCGTAAGATCTCACGGTATCCTCATAGCAATAAGTTCTGCAAAAGTAAAAGCAAAAATAAGTAAAGCAACTCTCAATTCAAAAAAACAAGGGGAGTTGGCAGAGCAAGTTTTCAATGCAAGTAATGAAGCAAATGTTGCAATTACTGAAATTACAGAGAATACCCAGTATGTGACTTCATCAACTCAAAATAATATAAATTCAGCAAAAGATTCTCTAGAGAAAATGAATGAAGTTGCAGATAAAATTCAAAAGGTAAATGATCAGTTTATGCAATTTCTAAATGTTGTTGATATTTTGAGTAATAGCTCTGAGCAGATAAAAGGGGTTTTAGGTTTGATTCAAGATATTGCAGATCAAACAAATTTGCTAGCATTAAACGCTGCAATAGAGGCAGCAAGAGCGGGTGAGCATGGTAGAAGTTTTGCGGTTGTAGCTGATGAGGTAAGAAAGCTTGCAGAAAAAGTAAAATCAGCAACAGATGATATAAACGAAAATATAAAAAATATGATAACAAATGTTAAAACAACAAAAGAAGAAAGCGAGCAGATAGTTGATGATGTTAAAGACACTACAGAAATTATTGGTGAAACGGCAAATCAGTTTCAACAAATGATACAAGAATTTGAAGTTAACGGAGAACAGTTATTAAAGATTGCATCAGCTATAGAAGAATTATCTATCACAAATAACGAAATTCATCAAAGTGTGGAAGAAATCTACAACCTAAGTCAAGATGTTTTAACAAGCATGGATGAAGCAAATAGTGCTACGGAAGAGCTCAACAAAGAAACACAACTTATGCAGGTACTTGTTTCAAAATTTAAAACAGGTGCTGGTGAGTGTAAATTTGAAACAATAACTGAGTTAGCAAATAAATATAAAGAGCTATGTGTTGAAAAAATTAACAACATTAAAAATAGTGGTGTAAATATTTTTGATACAAATTACAGACCAATTCCTAACACTAACCCACAAAAATACTCCACTGTTTATGATAAGCATTTTGAAAAGGAGTTACAGAGGATTTATGATGAAGCAGTAAATGAGATACCAGGTGCTATATTTACACTTTGTGTGGATAAAAACGGTTATGCACCAACGCATAATTCTAAATACTCAAAACCATTGACAGGCAATTATGAACAAGACCTTATTAGCAGTAGAGATAAAAGGATTTTTAATGACCTTACTGGTATTGCAGCAGCAAGGAATCAAGAAAAATTTTTACTTCAAACATATATGAGAGATACTGGAGAGATTATTTGTGATCTATCAATGCCCATTTTTATAGATGGCAAGCATTGGGGTGCTATAAGGGTTGGTTTCGATCCTGTAGTGGCTTTTTGTTTAAATAAATAGAGGGTGTTGCACAGTAAAATATACTCAAGTTCCAGATTGCTTCGCTAACGCTCGCAATGACAGTATCTTGTGTCATTGCAAGGCAGCATAAGCTGCCGAAGCAATCTCGAGTAAAACGTTGAAGCAGAAGATTGCTTCACTTTGTTCGCAATGACAAGTTTCCCTGTCATTGCGAGGAGCAAATGCGACGAAGCAATCTCATGATTATATTAACTAACAAGAGGTAAGCATGTTGTGCAACATATCTAAAAAGGATAATAATTATGAAATTAATCATTAAAATTTTATTTATAATTCTGATAATAAGTAGTTTTGCTCATAGTGAGCTTTTTAAACTCAAAAATCCAAACTTTAAAAAATTTATTCAAATTTATGACAAAAAAATTAAACAGTTTTCAATAGGAAACCGAACGTATGTAAAAGGGGATAAAAATGAAATCTTGAAATACTATAATGAAGATGAATTGGAATATGTAAAACCTGTTAAAAGAGAGCTTTTTTATATACCAAATGATGAATTTTTTGATAAACAGTGGTATTTAAACAACGAAAATGATACCGATATCAACTGGCCAGAAGCAATTGATTTAGTCAATAGTAATGATGAACTTATTGTTGCTGTAGTGGATTCAGGTATTGCATACAATCATGTAGATTTAGAAGGGAAAATTTTAAACGGTGGAGATTTTGGTAATTATGGCTTTTCATTTTGCAACTCTGATAACTCCACTTACGATATAGTGGGACACGGGACACATGTTGCAGGTATAATAGCAGCAAATACGGACAACAGTTTTGGTATTGCGGGTATTACAAATAACAAAATTAAAATTTTAAATTTAAAAATCGCTTGTGGAACAGATGCAAGTATTACAATTGATGATGAATTAGAATCTATCGCAAAAATTTTAGACTTAATAGATAAAGGCTATCCTATAAAAGTTGTAAATATGAGTTTAGGTGGTATCGATTATAGTGATGAAGAATATAATGCAATAAATCAACTAATTAATAAAGGAGTTATCGTAGTTTCTGCAGCTGGTAATGATGGTGATGATATTAAAAATTATCCTGCTGCTTACAATGGTGTAATAAGTGTGGGAGCCACAAAAGAGGATGATTATCTTGCATCCTATTCAAATTATGGGGCCTGGGTAGATATTTACGCTCCAGGAGATTATATTATCAGCACCTACAATGAATCTCTTTTAAAAAACATATCTAATCCATATTTAATAATAAATGAAGACTTTTCAGGGAGTATTGATAACCTTAGTTATAATGGTTGGCAGGTAGAAAATAATTATTTAACTTTTTCAACAAATAGTTCTGTCAATTGTGATAATAACTCTATTGAAACAACATTATTGAACACATTTCAACTACAAAATTTTACTTATAAAAAGTTTGTTGCATTAGCTAATATTAATACTGATAATGGCTCAATAGTGGTCTATAATTCTTTTGATAACGGCTCTACATGGGTAAAGCTAACAAGTCAAAGTGGCATACAAAATAATGAATTTTACTATATTGTATCAAATATTACTACATCTCAAAATGTGAAATACAAAATATGCTATGAAGGTGGTGCTGGAGCTGTAAAAATTGATTTCTTAAAGATTGGAGGGAGTAACAAATCTGATGCTTTCGCATATGAATCTGGCACTTCTATGGCTACACCTGTTGTTTCTGCAGCCGTGGCATTAGCACTCTTAGAAAAGCCTTCACTAACTGAATCAGAAATAGTAAATTTCCTTTACTCAACAGGTGAAGATTTAAAAAATTATTCTGGGAAAAGATTAAATTTATATGATTTTTTATATACAATAAAACATGAACAACAAAATACAGTTAATAATGAAAGTAGTCAAAGTAGTAGTGGCGGTGGAGGAGGTTGCTCCACTGGAACTTCAAATAATTTTATACTACTAATTCTATTTATACTTTACAGAGCAAAACTACGCTTTCTTAACAAAAAAAAGTAATGTTAATATCTACTCAAAATAGCCCATTAGTCCTATTGAAAATGTAAATTGTGCTTCTTTCAAATTTATCGATTCACCCAACTTAGGTGTATTTGATAATATCACAAATCCTCCTGGTACCTTATTATAATAAACATCTATGTAACCTTTAGGAAAATAGATACCTATTATATCCCCTTGATCTAAAACAATTTTATTTTCAAGTTGTATATATTGTTTCCCCGCTTTTACTGAATATAGTTTAGACTCTCCAACCAAAACATATTTATTTTCAAACTTTCTAAATATTTTCAATTGAATTTTGGTATCTCTTGCAAAGAACCCCCTTACCCCTCTTATCTCATCTCCACTTGAAAAAACTTTCCCTTTATAGACTAACAACTTACCTTCAAGATTTTTCCCTTCCCTTTTTATTACCTCTCCCCCTACATAATCCATTAAAACAGTTTTATTTGTTAATTTCTCAATCTGCATTATTTGTTGTTTTAAAAATGTTCTTAATTCATTTCTTAAATTTGCTAATTCAGTATAGTTATAGCTTTTTTCCTCTTTTAAAATTTTATTTAATTTATTACATTTCTTTAACTCAGTACTTAATTCATCATTTTTATTTTGTAAATTACTCATCTGAATTAATAAACGCTTATTCTCCTCTTTGAGTTTTTGCATATCTTGAGTACATGCAGCAATTAAAATCATCAACATAACCAGTATCAAACTTTTCTTCATAGCCCACCTCTATTTAATTATAAATTTAAATGTTGAAACTAAATTATATCTACTATCAACAACATTAGCCACATATTCACCACTAGAAAAAGGTTTTATCTGAGATTTTATAACAATATTTTTAACCATGCCTTTTTTTAATAGCAAAGGTACCTTATGAACCTCCTTCTCATTACCAACCATTTTTACAATAAAATAACCAAAAAACATTGAATCCCCATCATAAGAAACTTTAAAATTCAAAGAAGAATCGTTATTATTTAATATATTATCATCTTTACTTGTAGCTAATAAATCTATTTTAACAAGATTATTATAAGCTTTTAAATTTTTAATAGAACTATTATCTTCTACACTGGCATCCTGATTAGCAAACAATTGCTTTAAAAAATATGAATAAATAGCAGCTTTCTTATATAATTTAAAATTAACATCATTTATTATTTTGATTATCTTAACATTGCTTTTTCTGAAAACAAAAATATAGTTATCTTTTTTATTAAATACCTCTTTACCAGATTTAAGATCGATATCAGTAACAACTGTAACAATATCTATATCACTATAACTTTTTTTATCTATCACTTTAACATTGTTAAATTTTAAATCCATACTATCAAAAATAGCTTTATGTAAAGCCAGAACTTTTTGGTAAAAACTTTTATTAGAATTATCTATAAGATTTGCAATCTTATCTAAATCTTTAGACTGACAAGCTTCCACATACTCATTAATAATAGATTCATAATTATCATAAGCATAAATCAATGAATAAACTAGAACAAAAAATACTAAAATAATTATTCTTTTTAACATATCATTACCAATTATTTAATTTATTAATTTTTACACCAACTTTTCTAATAACAGACGTACCATAACCAGATTCATCTGTAACACTAATTGCAACAGGAACGAAAATTATATCCTGATATGATTCTGCTATCTGTTTATATTGATTAAAAATCTCGTAAGTTGTCTTTGCATTTGCCCACAATGCTTTTGCCAACTCCACAGATAGTGCTCCACTTAAACCACTATTTTCTCCTAAAATTTTACTTAACTTATCAATTTTCAAAACTTTTATTAATTTATTTAAAGAGCCAGATTTTGAAAACTTCTTTAAAGTAGCTCCCCCCAATTTTTCTAATGACTTCACCTTAAAAGCTTTACTATGAGTTATCGAATTAGAAAAAGAACCGCCTATTAAATCCACAAAACCTATACTCCAATCAGTAATACTAACAATATCCGGAGTAGTTACGCCCTCCTTCATATCTCCCAAAGTTAGTCCCATCATAGAAGCAGACATACCTTTAGTTGAAGAATCATATAAATATTTTAAAAATGTCTCTTTGTTACTTATATTAATATTAGCTTTATTCAAAATAGATGTCTTAATAACCAGATTTTTAATCTTAAAATCAGGAATATTAGTTAATGCTTTTGTTCCACCTTCCGCTAAAACACTACCTCCTACTCCAACAAAACCTAATAAAACATTCAAGTTTGTATCTAAATACATTTTCAAAACGTTTGGTAAATTTCCAGCTAAATCGTCTCCAAATTTTAAAGGTTCATAGTAAAACTCAATAAATTTTTTATCAGTTTTATATATAAGAGGCTCATTTTTCTTGGTTATAGTATCTCTACCCACTGTTTTTAATCTGCCATATGCTCTAATCTGAATTGTAAAATTTTTACTGTCTGGATCTTCAATCTTTATAGTAGAAGGTTTTAATTGCCAAACCCCTTCCTCAATACCCGATGGGATTCTTACTTCTATTTTAGGAGCAGGATCATCTATTATTACTTTAAAAGAATCACAATAATGATTTATAGTTTCACAAACTTTTATTTCAGCAAATATTGGAAAAAGAATATTGTGAAATTTCTTTATACCATCACCTTTAAAATCGGGAGATTTAAAGCTAAAAGTCAATATACCTTTATCATCTGTTTCTTCTTTTTTTCCAATAAACATACCATTTTCAAAACCTGAAGGGAAAATCTGTTTACCATCTTTCCTATAAAAAGAAGTTATTTTTTCTATTGAAATTTCCGTATTTTTAAGAGGCTTTTTGTCATTCAAAGCGCTTATTTTAATCTTATAATAACCACCATTAGGATAAATTTTCTCTTGAGATAAAAGCTCAATATTTAAACCACTTATTTTCTTATATAAAGTATACTCCAAATCATATTCTTTTACTTCTGATCCTTTATTGATATCAAAAATAATTTCAAATCTTCCATCACTATCAGTTTTAACACTTTTTCCATTTATAGAAACTGTCGAATCAACAATAGGTTTTCCATCCTTGCTTATTACACGACCATGAAAAACCAATCTTTTTGCATTTTTAGTTGAAACAAAGAAGTTATCTTCTTTTTCATTATATTTTACTTTGTTTACTTTAACTTTTATATTCATTTGATTCTGATCTTCAAAAGTTATCCACCCAGAATGATGAATCTCCTTACTTTTGATAACTCCATTGTCACAATATCTTATCTCATCATAAGGACCTTCATACTTATTCATAATACATTTGTTAAGTCCACAAAATTTTATTTTAACACCAAAGTTCACAGGTACAAAAAGATTACCTTCACAATTCACAGGCAAATCTCTTGCCTCTATACACTCCATTCGATAATCATCAGTTGTCATATCTACATCAGCAACTTTTATTCCATTAAAATAATCTTTAAAAGAATTGCACTGATACTCTATTGATGTTACTTCTTCGCTACAAGTATCAGTTTTTCTTTTACTTAATATTTCAGTTCTTGGTTTTTTCTTAAGGTCTCCTTTTACTTCAAATCTTCCTTTCCAATAAACATAAACTTGAGCCGAATTTTCAAACTTCAAATTTTTAGCCAAAACTTCTTTTTTCAACGTATTATAACCACATGATACTACTTTTAGTTTATCACAAAAATAATCCCTCACATAACTATAATTAGAATACGGAGGAATAATATTTATCTGATTATAAGAACTATAGTAAGGGACCAACCATTCCCCTTCTCTAATCAATTCGCCTTTAAAAAGGTAATATTTGTATGGATCAAAATCAAAATTTTTCTCACCTATAATATTTGGCTTTGCAATAGGCTCTAATTCATTATCGATTATTGTATATAGCTCATCTTTATAGCCATGTATTACAACAATATCCCCCTTATCATCAAGAATCAACTTAGGACTTTTAACTTTATATTTGTTATTAATTAATCGTATTTTGCTAATTCCGCTCTTTTTATCGTATTCTGCAATAGTTATATAATCTGTTCTTGAATTAACTAACCAAAAATATTTACCAAGCTTTCTATTAAACAATACTGATTCATCTATATGACCGTTTTTACTACAATAAACAGGTTCTTTAAAAAGATCCATACTCAAAGAAGAATCATGCCTATACTCTATATGATCTGATAATAAATAAAAATCCTGCTTATCTAAATTTATAATCAAAGGTTTATATCCAGAAATAGATAATACAAAAAAACTACCACCATTCAATTTATCCAAAATATCTAAAAACTTTCTATTTACAGGATATTTAACCGTTACATTAAAACTATTTAACTCTTGCTTTAAATTTAATTCACAATCTTTAACAGAAGAATAAACTTCCTTATAATTATTTAACAACTGAATTCCTACTTTAATCTTTTTAACACCAGCCTTGTTTATAATATTGGATTTGGGAAGATAAAGCTCATTTATCAGTAAATACTTTATCTTAGCCAAATTTACATTGTTAGAATTTTTTTTATTAACAATTTTATCTAAAATCCATACAAGTGCCTTCTTCCCATCAAAAACATTAGTACAATTTACTCTAATCAAAAAATTACCATATTTTACTCCATATACCCCCATATCTCCTGGCATAAAGAAGCCCTTATCACCAATGTTTAATTTTTCTGCTTTTTTATTTTTACCGCTCGCAGCAAATGCCCTCTCTAAATTTTGAAAAAACGTTGTAAGAGCTGAATCTGCATCTTTGGTATAATTTATTAAAATATAAATGAAATTATTAGTACCTTTTTCTACAAAAAGCTTAGAAGATTTTAATCCATCATAATCCACTTTGTTCTTATAAATAGGTAAAAAATCCACATTACTTTCAACAAAATCCTTACCATATAATTTCGTAACTTCTTCTGAAGAAGGGAGATATACATAAGTATCACTGATTTCAAATGAATAAACATTTGTAAGAATAATTATTAAAATAGCAACAGCTATTAATAACTTTTTCATTATCTCACTCGTTAATGAATTATAACACAGATATATAAATTGTAAAGTAAACTTGTTCTTTATATTCTATTAAATAATACAAACAATGTTATTAAAAATAAAACAAGAGAGTTATACAATAATAGCAATTATAGCTACTAAAATTGCTTTTCAATGCATTTTACTTGTAAGTATCAAGTCAAGCATATATTGATGTGTATTCAACTACAAAAATGAAATTTAATTTTTACAATGAATTGATTAATGAAATTAATTCATTTTCCAAAGAAATAGTAGATATTTTTAATTTCTTATCAATAAAATATAAATTTTCTATTAGTTGAGAAAGTTCATCAAGTTTCCACTTACTTACTGCTGACTTTATTTGCGAAATTTTATAAGCATGACCGCTAACAAGTTCTGGATTAATTTTATAATAAAACATCTCATTAGCTCTTTTTGCAAGCATGTAAAACACCATCATTAGATTTTCATGAGCCGAAATCATTTCATTTAAGTATTCTAATGTTTTTCTTTTATCTCTCACATAAAATGAATCCAAAAATTTGAATACAAGATTAACATTTGAGGAGCTTATAAGTTTCAAAATTTCATCAAAGCTCTCAATTTTCTGATTATAAAAAAAGATTGATATCTTTTCTGCTTCCTGCTTTATCAAGTCAATATTTCGTCCACATAGCTCATAAATCTCTTTAGCCTCATTAAACTCAATATCAACCCCTTTTGACTTAAAAATTTCCATAACCTGCACTACAAAATCTTTATATGAATGTTTTGTTTCTTTTATAATTTCAAAATGATCTTTAAATAATTTAATAAGATTATTGTTTTCAGATGTAAACACAATATGTGCTTCTGACTCACCTGAAAAATAATTCAAACTGTCTTCTAACTCTTTAATTTTATGAATATTTTTAACAATTAAGTATTTATCTTCATAAAAGAGTGATATTGTAGAAATAAAATCAACTACTTCTTCAATATTAAAATTTTCCTCATTGTACCTCTTAATTTCAATATTTTCATCATCAGGAATTAACTCATCTAACCTATCAGAAATAAAACTATCACTTCCCGCTATTAATATTTTTTTCTTTGTAGTCATTTATAAAATCCATCAAAATATTGTTTATACTTTTTACAAAAGCTTCATTCCTATTGTTTAAGGTTTCTGTAATGTTAGTACTGATTATGTAAGAGTTTGAATCAGTAAATGTGTTTTTGTAAATACTCTTCCCATCTTTTTTAACTTCTATATCAACAATGATATTTAAATCAGAAGATGTGGCCCTTGAATAAGACTGCAAAATTTTACTTTCATAATTTACTTTTTTTAACCTTACCACAAGTTGAGCTGAATTTTCTTTGCTCTTGCTTAGTAAATTATGTTTACTAAAAAAATCATATATTTCAGAAGTTAAAACAGATGTATATTCAGATTCAGATGTTAAGTTTAAAATATCAGAAACAAAAAATCTTTCTTTTACATTAACATCATCAAGTCCAGCTATCCTATATCCGCAGGACAGCTGGACAAATATCACCAGCAACAATACAAAATATTTTTTCATTTAACTACCAAACTAACGAGCTTATTTGGCACATAGATCTCTTTTATCAACTGCTTACCATCAATATAGTTCTTAACCTTTTCGTTTTCTTTAGCAAGCCTTATAGCTTCATCCTTTTCAATATCTCTTGGCACATTAATCTGAGCCCTAACTTTTCCATTTATTTGCACAGCAATAGTTATTTCATCTTTTACAGTAAATTTATCATCATAAGCTGGCCAGTCAGCTTTTGATACATACCCTTCAAACCCACACCTATTCCATAACTCTTCAGCAACATGAGGTATAAACGGTGAAATAATCTTTATTAGCTTTACAAGTGCATCAGCAAACAGAGCTTTTTCTGACTCCGATGCTAATTTTGGTTCTATTAGATATAAATTGTTTGTAAATTCCATAATAGCTGCAACTGCAGTGTTAAGCTGGAAACGCTCAATGTCATTTGTAACCTTTTTAACAGTCAAATGAGTATGGTATAAAATCTCTTTTTCAAGCTTTCCATCCACATTATAACTTTTACCATAATACTCTTTAATCAAATCTATATGATTAACTACCAATCTCCAAACCCTATTTATAAAACGAAAAGCACCTTCTACACCTTGCTCACTCCACTCCAAATCTTTTTCAGGTGGCGCTGCAAAAAGTGAAAATAGTCTTGCTGTGTCAGCACCATACTGATCAATCAAGGCTTCAGGATCCACCACATTCTTTTTAGACTTACTCATCTTTTCAATTCTACCGATAATTACATCTCTACCACAATGTTTACATTTTCCATCGATAACTTCTTCAGGGAATAACCAGTTGTGTTCTTCACATCTATAAGATTCCTTACAAACCATACCTTGAGTCAAAAGTCTTTCAAAAGGCTCATCAAAATTTATATAGCCTAAATCACGCAACACCTTGGTGTAAAACCTTGAATATAATAGGTGAAGGATAGCATGCTCTATTCCACCAATGTATTGATCAACTGGCATCCAATATTCTGTTTCATCTTTATCAAAAATATTCGTGTCACAATGAGGTGAACAATACCTTAAGAAGTACCAGCTTGACTCAACAAAAGTATCCATTGTATCAGTTTCTCTTCTTGCATCTTTGCCACATTTTGGACATTTTACTTTTACAAACTCCTCACACTGCTCTAAAGGATTGCCTGCACCAGTTATTTCCACATCGGTAGGCAACTTAACAGGCAAATCTTCAAAAGGAACAGGTACAGCTCCACAATCATCACAATAAATTATAGGGATTGGCGTACCCCAATATCTCTGTCTTGATATCCCCCAATCTTTCAATCTATAATTCACAGTTTTTTTACCAACTCCAAGCTCTTCTAAATATTTAATGACCTCCTCTTTCCCCTTTTCATTATCCAAACCATCAAATTTTCCTGAATTTACCATTTTTCCTGGGCCGGTATAAGCTTCTGTCATCTTCTCAGGATCTAACTGTTCACCATCAGGTTGAATTACCACAATAATGTCTAACCCGTACTTTTTAGCAAACTCAAAATCTCTCTGGTCATGAGCAGGAACAGCCATAACAGCACCAGTACCATAATCCATCAATACAAAATTTGCTATATAAATAGGTATTTTCATCCCATTTACAGGGTTTATAGCGTATCTACCCGTAAAAAATCCTTTTTTCTCCTTATCTTCTGCTGTTCTACTAATTTTATCCTCTTTCAATATCTCATTTATAAAAGCTAACCCATCCTTTTCAACTTCAGTACCAGACAACAGTTTTTTAGCAATAGGGTGCTCTGGTGCAATAGACATAAATGTGGCACCATACAAGGTATCAGGCCTTGTTGTAAAAACAGTAATTTTTTCATCAATACCATCAACTTTAAAATCTATCTCAGCTCCCACTGATTTGCCAATCCAGTTTCTTTGCATTGTAAGAACTCTTTCTGGCCAACCAGAAAGTTTATAGGTATATTCAAGTAATTCCTCAGCATAATCAGTAATTTTGAAAAACCATCCTTCAATCTCTTTTATCTCCACTTCATTTGAACATCTCCAGCATTTACCATCTTCGACCTGCTCATTAGCCAAAACTGTATTACAATCAGGGCACCAGTTTACCAACGATGTCTTTTTATAAGCCAACCCTTTATTAAACATCTCAATAAATATTTTTTGCTCCCATTTGTAATATTCAGGATCACAAGTTGCAATTTCTCTATCCCAGTCATAGCTCAAACCAAGCATTTTAAGCTGTTTTTTCATATATTCGATATTTGAATAAGTCCATTTAGCAGGATGAACTTTATTTTTTATAGCAGCATTTTCTGCAGGCAAACCAAAAGCGTCCCACCCCATTGGATGCAAAACATTATAATCTTGCATCAACTTATAACGAGCTATCACATCACCAATTGCATAATTTCTAACATGCCCCATGTGGATTTTCCCTGATGGATAAGGGAACATTTCTAAACAATAATATTTCTTTTTGCTGTTATCAGCTTCACATTTAAAAACCTTTTCAGATTCCCATTTACTTTGCCATTTTTGCTCTATCTCCGCAGGGTTGTATTTCATACGTATTTCCTCCTGATATTTTTACAGTAATAATAAGATTTATAAAAATAAAACGAATAAATCAACGATTAATTTTTTTTGGATAAAATAATAAAGTAACTATATTTAAAATAATAACTACTCCCAAAATTATGATTACTCTAATAAACGGCTCATGAAATGCAATTCGAATTTTTACAATTTGATACATAGTAAATAACCATACAAGAATATTGATTATAGAAAGAGTTTTAATAAGGTTGTTTTTAATCTTTTCATTAAAAAAAATTATAATGATAGAAATCATAAAAAAAGCCGTTAAAACAATATTTGAATGCCTTAAAAAGTGTGCAGACACCATCAGCTGATTTATTATAAAAATTATATTGAAAAAAATCACATTCATAAAAAATCTCCCATATTTTCTTACTATTTAACTAATAATTCTTTTTTATCGAAAAATAAAGGAAATTTTTCTTGACAAATCATTTTATCAATCATAAATTTGAACAAATGAACAAATATAGGAGTTTTATATGTTAAAGGATTATGAAATCGAACGACTGTCGTATCTTTTTAAGATATTGGGTGATCCAACCAGAATCAAAATTTTAAGTATCTTAGACAAAAAAGAGTTATGCGTAAATGATATAGCTGATAAGTTAAATATCTCCGTTTCTGCTGTCTCTCACCAGCTAAATAACCTTAAAGTTGCAAAACTTGTGAAAAGCAGAAGAGACGGCAAAAACATCTATTACACTTTAGATGATGACCACGTGGAAAAGCTTTTTGAAAACGCATTGGAGCATATAAGACATGGATAAGAGAAGATATATTCTAAAAAATTTAGATTGTCCAAGTTGTGCTGCAAAAATCGAAACAGCTCTTCAAAAAGGGCTCAATGACAATACTATTAATGTTAATTTTACAAATAAAACAGTTCTCCTAAAAAAAGACTACTTCAACACAGCAAATGAAATAGTAAAAAGCACTGATCCAGGTGTTGAATTAATCGATTTTAGTAAAATAAATAATGATAACGAACAATTTAACAAAAAATTTATGCTTACAAAAATATTTTTATCTCTCTTTTTCTACATAATCGCATTAATTTATAAAAACATCTCTGTCCCAAACTTAACTGTAGAATATATTTTATTCCTTATACCCTACTTTTTAATTGGATACCCTGTAATTTTAAAATCATTGAACAACTTAAAAAATAGACAGCTTTTTGATGAAAATTTTCTAATTGTTGTTGCTACAATTGGTGCTATTTTTATCAAAGAGTTACCAGAAGCTGTTGCGGTAATGCTTTTTTACATCATTGGAGAATTTTTACAAGATCTGGCTGTAGATAGATCTAAAAAATCGATTACCAATTTACTTTCCCTAAAAGCAGAATACGCAACAGTAATTAAAAGTGGAAAATATATCACTAAAAAACCAGACGAAGTTAATGCTGGTGAAATAATAGTAGTAAAACCAGGTGAAAAAATTCCATTAGATGGGGTAGTTATAGAAGGTGAGAGTTTTATAGACACATCAGCACTAACTGGAGAGTCCAAATTAAAAAAAGTAAAAAAAGGCGATGAAATATTATCAGGGATGATTAATGATAGTAACCTCCTAAAAATAAAAGTTACAAAACCTTATTCAGACTCTACAATATCTAAAATTTTAGATTTAGTGGAAAATGCCACAGAAAATAAGTCAAAAACCGAAAAATTTATTACAAAATTTGCTAAAATCTACACTCCTATAGTTGTTTATACTGCAGTCTTTATAGCTTTTATACCTCCATTAGTTTTACAGGAAAGCTATACTTTATGGATTTATCGTGCATTGATATTACTTGTTATTTCCTGCCCTTGCGCGCTCGTAATCTCGATACCACTTTCTTATTTTGCAGGGATAGGCAAAACAGCTAAAAATGGAATTATAGTAAAAGGTAGTAATCATTTAGAAGCTTTAACAGATACAGGAGCTGTGGCTTTTGATAAAACAGGAACTTTAACAGAAGGTGTATTCAAAATAAATAAAATTGTAACTAAAAACGGAGCTACGGAAAAAGAAATCTTGAAATTTGCTGCTTATACAGAGTTTAACTCTAACCACCCAATATCAAAAGCAATACTCAATGAATACAAAGGTGAAATAGATATAAATAAAATAGAAGAATATGAAGAAATTAAAGGTTATGGAATAAAAACAAAGGTATTTGGAAAAACTGTTTTCGTTGGTAATGATGGACTTATGCATCTTATGAATATAGAACATGATGATTGTGATGTTGACCACTCTGTAGTTTATGTTGCAGTAGATAACAAATTCTTGGGATACATTTTAATCGATGACATAGTGAAAAGCGAATCAAAGTTAGCTTTAGATAAACTTAAAAAACTCGGTATCCAAAATATAATTATGCTGACTGGGGATAATTACAGTGCTGCCTCAAAAATTGCAAATCAAATAGGGATTAAAGAGTTTTATGCAAACCTACTCCCACAAGATAAAATAAAAAAAGTAAATGAAATTAAAGAAAAGTTATCAGCCCAAAATAAAAAGAAAAGAGTAGTTTTCGTTGGTGACGGGATCAATGATGCCCCAGTGATTGCCGTTAGTGATGTAGGTGTAGCTATGGGTGGTATTGGAAGTAGTATCACAATAGAAGCAGCAGATATAATTATAATGGATGACAGCCCTATATCTGTGCCAAAAGCTATCGAAATTGCTAAACTTACCAAAAAAAATGCTAAGGAAAATATCATATTCTCTTTAGCTGTAAAAGTTATTTTTATTACTTTGGGTATAGCTGGGGCTGCTACAATGTGGCAGGCAGTATTTGCGGATGTGGGTGTGGCACTAATAGCTGTTCTAAACTCAATGAGGATATTTATTAAAAAACTAAAAAATTATGAATAATTTTAGAACAAGAGAATTAAAAAGTTGATTATTTGCTTTTTAACAGAAAATAAAAATTGACAACATATATTTTGTTAAATAAATTAACTGTCATATTTAATTTTATTTATATGTTTAGTTGATTTTTCAATTAAACAGTGTTATATTTTATTAGAAATATTAATGAGAGGTGAGATGTGACTTACAAATCAAATGTAAAACTTGTTCAATCAGTTTTACACGCGCTACAACTATTTGAAGTATTTAGAACCAGTGAAAATAAAGATGAGTTTGGAGTAACAGAGCTCAGCAAAGCACTTGGCTTACATAAAAACAATGTTTTTAGGCTTCTTGCAACACTTGAGTCAAGAGGTTATATCGAGCAAAACCCTGAAACAGAAAACTACAGATTAGGTATAGAAATTTTCAACCTTGGACAACAGTTTATCAATAAATTAAATATATTAAAACTTGCAAGACCTTTTATGGAAAAGATTGTAGCTGAAGTTAATGAATCAATTTATATAGGAATTTTAAGAAAAGGGTTTGTGGTTTATTTAGATATGGTTGAAGCAAATCAAAATGTTAGAGTTGTATCAAGGGTTGGAAAAGATGTTCCTGCTTATTGTACAGCTATTGGAAAAATACAACTTGCTTATGCGTCAGAAGAAGAAATCAATAGCATGTATATGGGTGCAAGACTAAAAAGATATACTAACAACACTATCACATCTTTGCCTGAATTGAAAAAACACCTAAAAGAGGTATTAGCAAACGATTATGCACTCGATAACGAAGAGTTCGAAGAAAGAGTCAGGTGCATAGCTGTCCCAATAAAAGACTATTTAGGTGTACCTGTTGCTGCTTTAAGTGTTACAGGTCCAGCATGCAGAATGACAGATGAAAAAATATTTGATGAGATTTATCCTACAGCTAAAAAATATGCTAGAGAAATTTCCAAACGATTAGGCTGGCAAGGATAATTTTTTAAAAAAGTGCTTGACTTTGTTAAATAATTTTTGTAAAAACACCCTGCTTTTGATGGATGAGCCCAGGTAGCTCAGTCGGTAGAGCAGAGGACTGAAAATCCTCGTGTCGGTGGTTCGATTCCGCCCCTGGGCACCATCGTTTTTTCTATCTATAAATCACTTACAAAGCCTAACAGAAAATTAACAAAAAAGACTGACGGTGATTTTGACGGGACTAATCCGACACACTATCGCCTGAAGAAAAAATATTTCACTAATTTATTCATAATTTATTTAATTTGTTCAGAAACTGAAAAATATAACTATTATAAGTACTTATAAAACAATATTAAAAAGTTAAATTTTTACTGTTAATTTCCACAACTTAAATAATAAATTTTCCAAGCTTCAAAAAGTCAATATTCAATATTACTGAATTTATATTTGAAAATATATTTATTTCTAATATAATGTACTTCTTTAAAGGAGGCTACATGTACACAGTTAAAGAAATACTAAGAATGGAAGTTGCTCCAGCTTTAGGTTGTACTGAACCAGTTGCTTTAGCCCTTTGCTCGGCAGCTGCGGCAAGCTTATTGTCAGATACATCAAATATTAAATCAATAAAGGTTGGATTAGACCCAAATTTATATAAGAATGCTCTAGCTGTAGCTATTCCAGGGACAAATGGAAAAAGTGGCCTACATCTTGCCATTGCTCTCGGTATTATTATTAAAAAGCCTGAATTAAAGTTAGAAATTTTATCACTAGCCAATGAAAATATTTTAAGTGAAGCAGAAAATTTAGTGAAAAAAAGTATAATAGAAATAAATATACTAAATGAAAAAAAAGGAATTTATATTGACACAAAAATTATTACAGACAGAGAAAATAGCCAGGCTATTATTGAAAATTATCATAATAACATCACTGCACTTTATAAAAATGGTGAAAGAATCATTAATGACTACTTACTTACTGAAGTAAAAAAGAATAAAGAATCTATAGCAGAAATGGAAAAATGGCTTTCATCTTTAAGTTTAGATAATTTAATAGATATGCTTGATGATTTAGATGATGAGGATTTTGTATTTATTAAAGAAGGTGTTGATACAAATATGGCATTGGCTGAATACGGGTTAAAACACGGCCCTGGCCTTGGAGTAGGACTAGCTATTGATAGGATGGTCAGACAAAAACTTATTACGAGAGATATGGAAACAGATGCTAGAATATACACATCTGCTGCTGCTGATGCACGAATGTCAGGAGTAAGTCTTCCGGCTATGAGTTCTGCAGGCAGTGGCAACCATGGTCTTACTGCAATATTACCTATTTGGATTGTAAAAAATTATGTGCAAGTTAGCGATAAAGAAGTTTATAAAGCTATTGCCTTGAGTCATATTGTAACTGCTTATATAAAATCATTTACAGGTAGACTCTCTGCAGTATGTGGTTGTTCAATTGCAGCAGGTGCAGGAGCAGCTGCAGGGATAGCATATCTCTTAGGTGGTAATCAAAAACATATAGGTGGAGCTATAAAAAATGTAGTTCAGGATCTTGCAGGTGTAATTTGTGATGGTGCAAAAGCTGGATGTGCGTTGAAACTTGCAACAGCCGGTGGCTCAGCTGTAAGATCTGCACTTTTATCACTACAAGGGATAATTGCTCAATCATCAGATGGGATTATAGGATCCACTACTGAGGACACTATCAAGAGTATGGGTAAAATTAGCAAAGAAGGTATGATTGATACTGATAGAACAATTCTAAATATTATGTTAGAAAAGCAATTTAATATTTAAATGTGGAAGTTGCTCAATAGAATAACATATTGATAATTAATATAATTATGAGATTGATTCGGCAACATTCCCTGCATCGTTGACCACAGAATGCCGTCGTTGCGAGCGTTAGCGAAGCAATCCAGTTAAAAAACATATCATCTTATTCTGTAAATCTCTTGTATACTTATTTAATTTATAATTTTAACTGTCTAAGAGTCGTCTGATTTTTTTGGCTAAATCCTCTATATGATAGGGTTTTTGGATAAATTCTATATTCTCACCGATTATCCCTTCAGCAGAGATTATACTTTCAGGATAGCCAGAGCAAAAAATTACTTTTGGCTCATGAATAACCTCTTTTACCTTATCAAAAAACTCTTTCCCACTCATTTTTGGCATAATCACATCCGTAATAATCAAATCAAAATCTATTTTTTTCTCTACTATATTTTCTAAGGCTTTTTCTGGATTATTAAAAGCGATCACTCTATATCCCAAACTTTCTAATTGCATTTTTATAGCATCTAAAAGATAATCTTCATCTTCTACCACCAAAATAGTTTCATTATTTTTGGCATAGATTAACCCTTTATTGCCCATATCAACCGACTTTTTAACTTTAGTTTCCTCTATCAATGGAAAATATATCTTAAATGTAGTACCGACCCCTTTTTCACTGTAAACATTAATAAAACCATTATTTTGTTTTACTATTCCATAAACAGTTGCAAGACCAAGCCCCGTCCCTTTTCCAAGCTCCTTTGTAGTAAAGAAAGGCTCAAAAATTTTGCTCAAATGCTCCTTTTCTATCCCTTCACCTGTATCTGAAATTGATATTAAAACATATTTTCCTGGAATTAATTCAACGAGCGATTTAGCTTCCTCTTCTACAATATATTTTTGTGTTTGAATTATAATTCTACCCTTATCTTTTATAGCATCCTTTGCATTTACACACAAATTTGTTATAATTTGCTCTAATTGAACTTCATCTATTTTAACAAAACAATTATTATCTACTGGCTCAAATTTCAATTCAATTGATTCTGGTATTACCCTCTTTAACATTTTCAGCATATTAAAAATAATTTCATTTACATTTATAATTTTTGGCTGAGCTGGCATCTTTCTTGCGAAAGCTAGAAGCTGTTTTACTAGATCTGTAGCTCTTTCAGAAGCCCTAAAAATTTCATTTATATAACTATAAACTTGGCTTTTTTCGTCAAGATGCATCTGTGCAAGTTGTATGTAGCTATAAATAATACTCAACATATTATTGAAATCGTGGGCAATACCACCAGCAAGACGTCCTATTGACTCTAATCTTTGTGCTTGAAATAATTGTTGTTGTAATTTCTCTTTTTCTTCAATAGCTTTTTTATAATCAGTTATGTCTCTTGTAATGCTTAAAATATATTTTTCACCACTAATCTCTATAATACATGCTGACATTAAACCATATTTAATAGATCCATCTTTAATTCTAAACCTTGACTCATAATTTCTTACAATTCCATTTTCTTTAAGTTGTTTTGTTAAATATTCTCTATCCTTATAATCATACCAGATATTTAGTTCCTTGCTTGTCTTACCTATCACCTCTTCTTCGGTATATCCAGTAATATCAGTAAAACCTTTGTTTAAAGAAACATATAAACCATCTTCCAATCTGTTTATATTAACAGCATCTGGACTAGTATAAAACGCCACTCTAAATTTCTCTTCACTCTTTCTGAGTTTCTCCTCAGCTTTTACTTTATCAGTGACATCAATACCAATTGCTAAACTGCCATAAAAATTATCTTCCACATCATACAGTTTATTTGAATACCAAGAGATATATCTTGCTTCACCAGATTTGGTTCTTATCTTTGTAACAAAATCAATGACATTCAGTTTCCCTTCAAGTATCTCTTTTGCTTTTTGAAAAATTTCATTTCTATAATTTTCATCTGGATAAAGCCACTCCCAAATTTTAGGATTACCTATTACCTCCTCTGAGCTATACCCAGAAATCCTTTCAGCAGCTTTATTCCACAGTACCACATTCCCTTCTTTATCAAGAATATCAATCCACACAAGAGCATTTTCCAATATTTCATTATTAATTGCTAATTGCTGGCTTAGATGCAACTCTTTAGCTTTATTAGCCGTCACATCCATGATAATATGGACTGAACCATCAAAATTACCATCATCATCAAAAACAGGATCAACAATCACCTTATAAAATCTACCATTAATCTTAGTTTCAAAAGCACTTCTTTTCTTATTTAATTTACATTTAGGTAATGGGCATTTCTCTCCAGGGCAAAAACCAACATTTAAAACTACAAAACACTTTTCTCCTAAAATATCTTTAATTTTAATGCCAAGAAGTTCTTCAGTTTTGATATTGGCATCATTAATATTATAGTTTTTATCTATTATTAAAACGGCATCATTGATTGCATCAAAATATCTTCTATATTTTCCAAAAATAGATTTTTCCTTTGGGCACATTTTTTATTTACCAGATTATTTATAATACAACAATTAATCAAAATATTCAACCTATGTTTTATCTTCAATCGTTTGAAAGTTTAATCTTTTTACAATATCTTTAATAAGTTTTTTATTTTTTGTTGTTTGTTGGTTTCTAATTCAAAATTGATAAAATCAACATCAGGCTTTATATTCGGACCGTGGAAATCACTACCAATTGTTGCAACAAGATTATTTTCTTCTGCAAACAAAAGAAACTCATTTTGAAACTTATCATTGTGATAAGAGCTATAAACCTCCACCCCCTTTATACCATCTATAATTAAATCTTTTATCATACTTTTAGGATAAAGCCCTGGATGAGCAATAACTAAAACTTCATCTTTTAGTAGATTTACCGTTTCAATATAATCAAGCAAATCTGCATCCACATAGGCATAACCACCCTTTCTAAAAAAATCAAAATAAAAATTTGTATATGGTGAATCTGATTTATCCCCTTCTAAATAGTCAAACAGCTTTTCTCTATTTTCTGGATATTTTTTTAAAACATTGAGAAATGTTACACCACTAATCCCTTTTTCGTTAGATTCTTTTAAAACTTCTTCAACATCAACTTTAAAACCCAACTCTTTTAGCTTATAAACCCTTTTTACTGCCTGCTCAATCTTTAATTCTTTAAACTTGTCTATTAGATAAGTTACTCTTTCATCATTTAAAGGAAAGTTATAAACTAAAAGATGTATCTCTTCCCCTTTAAATTTACAGGAAAATTCTACACCAGGGATAAAAGAAATATTATCAGCAATATCAACTTTTGAATAAAGATCTAATACACCATCAATACTGTTGTGATCGGTAATAGAAAAGAGGGAAACCCCTCTTTTTTTAATCTCTTTATAAATTTCTAAAGGAGAAAACTCACCATCAGAGCTAAAATTTGTATGGATATGCAAGTCAATCAGCATACCCTAATTCAAAAGCCTTGATATTTACATCTACAACTTTAGAAGGGACTCTATCTTTTATTACCTCTAACCAGCTCTCTTTTTTAAAATCAAGTATTTTAGCAAGTGCCCCAAGCATAACTGTGCTCACTGCTTTCACATTTCCTGCTTTTTCAGCAAGTTTTAAACCATCTTTTTCCACTAAAATGGCAAATTTTGTTTTGTAATTTTCAACTGTATCTTCAGGATAATCAGCCTCTGCCATAGCCACTGAAGGTGGATAGATTTTATTAGTATTTAATAATAATTTTGTATCTTCATTTTTATATTCTAAATACCTTAAAAACTCCATATATTCAAAAGATACGATAATATCAGCCTGACCAAAAGGGATAACAGGGGAATAAACTTTATCAGCTATTCTCACATGAGATACTACACTACCCCCTCTTTGAGCCATCCCATGTATCTCACTCTTTTTTACGTCATACCCTTCAAGAAGTGCAACATCACATACAATATCACTTGCAAGAACAATACCCTGTCCACCAACACCAACCATCAAAATATCAACTTTCATTTCTCACCTCTTTGATGAATAGCATCAAATCTACATACCCTTGGGCATAATCCACATCCAGTACATAAAGTCTCATCAATAAAAGCCTGTTTTTCATTGTCATCCCACAATATAGCAGGACACCCTATTCTTGTGCAGGCCTTACAACCCGTACATTTTTCTGTATCAACAAAATAAGGGCTTGAAATAACTGTCCTATCTGCAAAAATACATGGTCTGTTTGTAATAATTACGCTTGGCTCTTCTCTTTCCACTTCTCTTTTTAATACTTCTAAGCACTGGTTTATATCAAAAGGATCCACTGTATATACATGCTTTACACCTATTGCTCTTGCTAATATTTCAAAATCTATTTTTGGCGCAGGTTCACCTTTGATAGTAATACCAGTAGCAGGGTTTGGTTGATGACCTGTCATACCAGTAATCCTGTTATCCAGAATAATTACTGTTGAAAAACCTTTATTGTAAACAATATTCATCAAACCGTTTACGCCTGTATGTAAAAATGTAGAATCTCCAATTACTGCAACAGCCTTTTTCGCCAACTTCCCATCTGAAGCCTTATCAATACCATGAGTCATAGATACGCTAGCACCCATACAAACAGTGCTGTTTATTGCACTAAGAGGTGGCAGTAAACCGAGAGTATAACAGCCAATATCACCAACAGCAAAAAGTTTTAATCTGCTAATTGCATAAAACATCCCTCTGTGCGAACATCCTGGGCACATATTTGGTGGTCTATTTGGCAATTCAAGTTTTTCAACATTTATATCTTCTTTTATTCCAAATAGCTCTTTAACTTTATCAACAGAGAGCTCTCCACATACATCTCTATTTAAATTTTCTACTTTGATCCCTTGCGCTTTTATCTCTGTCTCTAAAAATCTATCTAACTCTTCCACAACATAAAGTTTTTCTACTTTTGATGCAAACTCTCTAACCATATCAAAACTTATAGGGTAAACCATACCAAGCTTTAAAATAGAAGCATCAGGCATCGCTTCCTTTACATACTGATAAACTACACCTGAACAAATAATACCAATTTTAGGTGAATTTATCTCTACTCTGTTTAAATCAGAACTTTTGGAAAACTCTGCGAGTTTTACAAGTCTTTCTTCTACAAATTTGCGCCTGTTTCTTGCGTTGGCAGGCACCATCACCCATTTTGGAATATTATTTTCTAGCCCAAAATCAACTTCTTCCCCTCTTTCCCCAAGCGCAACAACTGTTTTACTGTGAGACAATCTTGTACAGCTTCTAACCAAAACAGGTGTGCAAAATTTTTCAGAAATCTCATAGGCTTTTATCAAAAAATCTTTTGCTTCTTGAGAATCTGAAGGCTCAAGCATAGGAACTTTTGCAAATCTTGCATAATTTCTACTATCTTGCTCATTTTGTGAGCTATACATGTTTGGGTCATCAGCTACAACAACAGCAAGCCCACCATTTACACCGGTATAACTTGCCGTCATCAAAGGATCAGCAGCAACATTTAAACCCACATGCTTCATACAAGTCATCGCCCTTTTACCAGCAAGGCTTGCACCAAGTGCAACTTCAAAAGCCACCTTTTCATTAGGTGCCCATTCGGAATAAATTTCATCATAAAATTTAACATTTTCTGTTATCTCTGTACTTGGTGTACCAGGATACGAACTAACTACTTTTACTCCAGCCTCAAAAGCTCCTCTTGCAAACGCTTCATTTCCACTCAAAACCTTTTTCATGAACCAAGCTCCCAGTTTTCAATTAATTCTAACAATCTGCTGTCAGGAAATTTTGTTTTAAATTCAGTAATATACTTCTCAGCTTCATTTTTATCTTTAGCTGATAATATTGCTCTATAATACCATATAGGTGTTAAATAAGAATCTGCGAAATACTTTTTATAATCTACCTGTTTAATACCCAAATCACTCATAAGACTTTCGCCAAGCTCCAGATTTTTATCTGTAAGATCACCACTTACCTCTTTAACTTTATTATGATCACCAAGCACTGCATAAAGCTGCATAGCCTTTAAAACAACATAATTTTTCACATCAGATACCTTTTCCCCTTTTTCAAGGAACAAATCTACACTATTTTTATCAATTTTGCCTGACTTCAAAACTAATTCTAAATGTCCAAGCTCATTTATTTTATTAGCATAACTTTTTGCCATATAAGATTTTAATCCGTAACCACCTAAAACCAAAAGTATAACTATTGCTACACCAATCAAAATCTGCTTAAAATTTTTCTCTACAAAATTTTCCACTTTATCAATTGGCACTTCTTCCATAACAACTTGCTTTTTTTTGCTCATTTAACCCTCCAATTTATTCATAAACAATTTTTTGTTATTTTCAAAAACAGTTTTTATATGCTCTTCATCAAGTCCAGCACCTTTCAAACAGTTTTCAATCATTTTTAGTGAAAAATAATCACCTGGTGCATGAAAATCATTGTTTATTACCAAATTTGTCCCATATTTCAGAGCCAATCGTGCCACATGTGCATTTGTCAAAGAATGCCCTTTCCTCGTAGTAATTTCTAAATACACATTGTTATCTTTTGCTTTTTTTACAAGCTCATCTGAAATTAGTCCTGGATGCGCCAGTACATCAACACATGCATCAATGGCAGCAGCATTTGTACCCTCTTCTACCGGCTCCACAATAGTTTCTCCATGGACTACAACGATATCAGCTCCCTCTTTTCTAGATAAGAATGTTAGTTTTTCTATTTGAGATGGTAAAACATGCGTTAATTCTACACCTATAATAACCTTAAAATCTTCACTAAAGCTATTAAATTCTTCTTTAAACTTCAATAAATTAGATATTATAAGTTGGAAATTTGAAGAATCAGCATGGTCAGTAATAGCAATACCTGAATACCCTACCGTTTTAGCTCTTCTTGCAGATTCGGCAGGTATCAAAACTCCATCACTAAAAGTAGTATGAGTGTGAAGGTCTGCATAAAACATGAAGAAAATTTATATCTTTTTTTACAAATAAATCAACTGTTTATTAAAAGAGCACCCAAATTATTAGGTGCTCTATTAATTTTATTAGGAAGTTGTACAACAGACTAACTTGCTGAAAATTACCATAAACATCAGATTGCTCCGTCGCTTTTGTTCCTCTCAATGACTAGGAAATTGGTCATTGCGACCCCGCCATTTTGTAGTAAATTTTAAGCTTAAAACTTTTTATGTGCACAGAACTTACATTTTTAATTTTAAATATGTGAGGCTCAATGGCGGGGGAAGCAATCTGGGATTTAAGTAGCGATTAATGAGCAATATCATATTTCTATTAAAACTCTACGAAATCCCCGTTCCCAACATATAAATCACTCATAGAACCAAATTTAGCACTACCTCTTACCACAGGTATTCCAGCCTCTATCATCGCTTCTACAGCTATTTTTCCTGTGCAATGGTTTGCAGCAACTTTCTTTAACCCTTTACTTTTTAACCTTTCAATTTCATTTTTTTTATCATCATTCCAATCTTCTAAAAGTGAAATATGAAGTCCACCATAAAGGCCATAAAGGTTATCTCCCACAGTTTTAGATACCTTATCAAGCATATTGTTTACACCAGGATGACAACAACCAGTAACAGTAACAACCCCTTTATCCTTTACATCAAAAGCCAATACCTGCTCATTTTTCACATTAAGTATTATATCCAGCTCAAAAATCAATGAATACACTTCATCAAATTGATTATCATCACCTACTTCAATTAAATTCCCTTTAAATCCAGCTTCTTCTAACAATTTATATCCTTTTTCTGAAAAACCTTTTGGAATATAAAGATTAAAATCATTTCTAATTTTAGTTACGCTTCTTAACCCCCAATAATGATCCATATGCTCGTGACTAATGAAAACATCATTTAGAAGACCATCCTTTAATAATTTGTCTACACCTTCCCTGGCAAAACAGTAATCCATATACTTTTCATTCCATCCCACATCAAAAAGTAAATATTTCTTTTCATTATCCTTTTCGTATTCTATTAAAGCACTATACCCACCACTATTTTTATTATCCCAGTCGATAATATACTGGTCGGTGTCCATCCCGCCATGTTTTTTAATATCTTCCAGAAGTTTGTCAGTATCAAACCAGCTTGTTTCAGAGATACAAGTTATTTTTAGCTTATCAACCTTACTCATAACATCCTCCCATCACATTATAGACATATGTCTATAATAATATTTTAGTCAGTAAATGTAAATAACAATTGACTAAATAAAATGTTATATTACGTTACTAACATGAATTTATTTGTAAAAAGATATATAATAAATTATAATATTAAAAAAGTTTTTAGTTATTTTACACGACCAGGCATTTTAAATAGACTAATCCCCCCTTATAAAAATATTTTTGTATTAAAACAAGAGGGGATTGCAACTGACTCAATTACAGAATTACAAATAAAAGAATTCCTTTTTAAATTAAAATGGATATCAAAACATATTGATTACAAGGGATACGAATACTTTACCGATAAACAGATCAAAGGCCCATTTAAGGAATTTATACATTTTCACAAATTTAACAAAATAGATGAGAATAAAACAGAGCTTATTGATGAAATAAGATTTAGTCTGCCTTTTGAACCATTTTCTAAACCTTTTAAAAAGTATATTTTAGCAGATTTAGATAAAATGCTAAATTATAGGTATCAGGTTATTGAAAACGACCTTGATATAGAAGAAAAATACAAAATAACCAAAAAAAATATCGTTATTACTGGAAGCTCAGGTGTATTGGGAAACTACCTATTTAACTATTTATCATCCCTTGGTCACAATGTGGTTAGAATTAGACGTGATAAAAAAGACAAAAACTCCATTTTATGGGATCTGAATAATCACTACCTGAGTAGTTGTTTAAACTGTGCTGATATAGTCATACATCTTGCTGGTGAACCAATTTTAGAAGGGAAATGGACTGAAGAGAAAAAAAAGAGAATTATTGAGAGCAGAGTTGAAACAACAAAATTTTTAGCAGAAAAAATTTCGAAGATGAAAAATCCTCCAGAGTTATTCATTTCTGCATCAGCAATCGGATTTTATGGTAATAGAGGAGACGAAACTTTAACAGAAAACAGTGAAAGTGGTTCAGGTTTTCTACCCATTGTTTGCAAAAAATGGGAAGAAGCTACAGAACCCGCCATGAAAAAAGGGGTTAGAACAGCGATTTTAAGAATAGGCGTGACTCTGACTCCTACTGGTGGTGCTCTTAAAAACTTCTTAGATGTATTCAGATTTAAAATTTCACCTATCTTTAGCAAAGATGATGTATGGTTAAGTTGGATTTCGCCAGATGACATTGCTTATTCCATTATACATATTATAGCAAATGAAAATCTTTCTGGTCCGATAAATATAGTCTCCCCAAATCCTATTAAAATGAATCAGTTAATTATACAGCTAAAAACACTACTCAATCCAAAAATAAACTTAAAAGTCCCAGAAAAAATTATCAAACTTATTCTAAAAGAAAAAGCTGAAGAGATACTTTTTTCAAGCACAAGGGTTTATCCTGAAAAACTGATTAATTCTGGATTTGAGTTTAAATATCCAAATATTGACAATGCATTAAAACATGTACTTGGATTTGAGATAAAAGAGTAGTGCCAGAAGAATATCTGGCACTATATAATTTAAATTCTCAGATTGCTTCGCTAAAGCTCGCAATGACGGCAATTTCCGGTCATTGCGAGGCAACAAAAGTTGCCGAAGCAATCTCATAATTATTATCAATACATTAGCCTGTTACACAACATTTCAATTACTTACCTTGTAACATCAACTCAATATCAGTATCTGGATCACCGATAGGTTTGATGTCAAAGTTTTCAACAAGCACTTTTGCTACATTTGGTGAAAGAAAAGCTGGCAAAACTGGCCCAAGCCTTATCCCTTTTACACCAAGTGCGAGAAGAGCAAGCAACACTGCAACAGCTTTTTGCTCATACCATGCAATATCATAAGATATTGGCAACTCATTAATATCATTTAGCCCAAAAGCCTCTTTCAATTTGAGAGCAATATAAGCTAAAGAGTAGCTGTCGTTACACTGGCCAGCATCAAGAATTCTAGGGATTCCATCAATATCCCCAAGATCAAGCATATTGTATCTATACTTAGCACAACCTGCAGTCAAAATAACAGTATCCTTTGGTAATTTTTTAGCAACTTCAGTATAATATTCGCGAGCTTTTAATCTACCATCACAACCAGCCATTACGATAAATCTTTTAATTTTACCAGATTTAACAGCTTCAATAACTTTATCAGCTACCTGCATAACCTGCTCATGAGCAAAACCTATAGTTATGTATTTGCCCTCTTTAGGGGTTAATCCACCCATTGCTTTTGCTTTTTCGATTACAGGTGTAAAATCTTTTGGTTTTCCATCAACTCTATTTGGTATATGAGGTACACCAGGCCATCCAACTAAACCTGTTGTAAAAAGTCTATCAAAGTAAGAATCTTTTGGTGGCACAATACAGTTAGTAGTAAACAAAATTGGGCCATTAAATTCTGGAAATTCATGAATTTGGTTATACCAAGCAGTACCAAAATTACCCTTTAAATGTTTATACTTTTTCAACTCTGGATATGCATGAGCTGGAAGCATCTCACCATGAGTATAGACATTTACACCTGTACCTTCTGTCTGTTTTAAAAGCTCTTCTAAGTCAAGAAGGTCATGACCACTCACAAGGATACCTGGCCCTTCATATAATCCAGTGTAAACCTGAGTAATCTCTGGGTTGCCGTATCTTGAAGTATTTGCTTTATCAAGAAGTTCCATTGTCTTAACTGCAGTATTACCTGCCTCCATCACAAGATTAACAAGCTCATCAACTGTAATATCTTTTCTAAGTGTCTCACTTAATGCAAAATTTACAAAGTCAAAGATTTCATCACTTTTATGCTGCAACACATAAGCATGATCAGCATAAGCAGCAATCCCTTTTAGACCATAAACAAGTAATTCTTTCAATGACCTGATATCCTCATTTGCCTCAGCAAGCACACCAACCGCTGTTCCTTTTGCAAGCATATCATCTTTGCCGTTTACTTTAAAGGTTACTGCATCAGGCAGTGCACCTTCAGGCTTAACTTTTTCTAATAAATTATCTCTGATTTCAAGTGCACGATTTACATAATCCACAAACCTTTGTGGGTCAAAGTTTACATTTGTCACTGTTGCAAAAAGAGCCTCTAAAACAAACAAAGATGCTTCTTCATCTTTGATCCCTTTCTTTTTACCTTCATTGAGAAGATAACCTATCCCTTTAGTTGCATAAATGAGAAGATCTTGCAAAGTAGCAACTTCATCATTTTTACCACATACACCTTTTACTGTACAACCTTGTTGCTTTAAAGCTTCACTACACTGATAACAAAACATATAACCACCTCCATTTAGTGTTCTTGATTGCTAATATATTTATTATAACATAAAAATCTTTGATTACAGTCAAAAAAATAACTTTTTATAGAAAAAGAATAATTTCTATAATATAAAATAGATATGTCATTTGTTTTTTCAACTGCCCTGATTGATGGATTTAGTTTAGGATTTTCGTTGATTATGGCAATTGGGGCACAAAACGCCTTTTTAATAAAAAATGGTTTACTAAAAAATCATATATTTCTAATCTGTTTTATATGCGCCGTGTCAGATGCTTTACTTATATTTACAGGAATTTCTAGCATAGGATTTTTGATTGATAAACACCCTGTATTAATAACCTTTACTAAATATTTTGGGGTAATTTTTATTTCTTTTTATGGATTTATGAATCTATATTCTGCAATTGCCAAAAATGAAGCACTTTCTTTAAATAATTATAAAAATCAAACCTTTAAAAAAACTGTTTTTATGACATTGGCTTTTACCTTTTTAAACCCACATGTTTATTTAGACACTGTATTATTGTTAGGATCAATTTCTGCTCAATATGGAAAATATAAATATATTTTTGGTATTGGTGCTTCATTAGCATCTTTTATATTTTTCTATTCTCTTGGATACGGCTCCAAACTTTTGGCACCCATACTTACAAAACCAAAAATCTGGAAAATAATAGAATTTTCGATAGGTATCTTGATGCTGTTTATTGCAGCTAAAATTTATTTTATGTGATTGAATTTTTATTTAAAATTGTTATAATTTGGTATGGACTTTAGTTTTAAGAAATGTTCAAGTTTAAACATCGGGATAGAATTAGAACTTTTCATTGTTGATTCTACAACCTATAATCTCAAAAGAGTCAGAGACAAAATATTAGCAGAACTTCCACAAGAAGATAGGCAATATATTAAAAAAGAATACTTCCAATCAATTATAGAAATAGTCTCACCTGTTTTTAAGAGTCTTGATGAAATTGCCCCATTTTTTGATAACGTTTTTCAAAAACTCAAAACTGTAGCAAAAAAGCATGATGCAAAAATTATAGGTCTTGGGACTCACCCTTTTGCAAAAATCACAGATGCAAAACCTACACCTGATAAAAGATATGAAAAATTAAAAAACGAATTACAGATGGTATTAGATAGATTTTTGATATTTGGTATGCATATACATATTGGACTACCTGATGAGGCAGCAGCTGTGAATGTCCACAACCATACTTTAAAATATATGCCCTTAATGCTGGCACTTTCTACCTCATCGCCATTTTTTGAAGGCAAAAACACTGGATTACACTCTTATAGAAGTCTCATTTTTGAAAACTTACCCAGAGGTGGTGTTCCAGAGTACTTAGAAAATTATGAGGACTTCATCTATTCAACAAAACTTTTATACAATCACAGTTTCATAGAAAAATATAACGATTTATGGTGGGATGTGAGAATAAGACCTGATTATGGGACTGTTGAGCTTAGAATATGTGATAGTACAAATGATGTTAATCGAATAATTGCAATAACTGCACTCTATTATCTTATTGCCAAAAATTTTTACAATAAAAAGTGTGAAAAATTATTTTATCCAATCTTAAAGCAAAACAAATGGAATGCTATAAGATACTCATTAGATGGCAGTTTCATTTTGGAAGATAAAAAAGTAAAAATAAACACCTTAATCAAAACTCTTATTGAAAAATATAGTGATACTATTAATAACAAGTATTTACAACTTATTAATGATTATGCAGAAAATAATAGTATTTCATACAAATTGTTAGAAAATTACAATAAGTTTAATAACCTTTTAAATCTGTGCAAATTAGGTGAGATATGAAAAGATTTTTTTGTGCCGTTTCTGCTGGTGATTATCACACAATGCAATCTGCAATAAATACTTTAGAAAAAGGTGGGAATGCCTTTGATGCGGCAGTATCATCTTTTTTTACAGCTTGTTTAGCAGAATTACCCCTCACAAGCCCTGCTGGTGGAGGCTACCTCACATATTTTGACGCAAAAACAAAAGATGTCAAATATTATGATTTTTTCGTAAATGTTCCATCAAAAAATACAAAAGAGAAAAACTTTTACCCAGTAAATGTTGATTTTAAATCTGCTGTGCAAACCTTTCATGTAGGTTATGCTTCCACAGCTGTTCCTGGAAATCTTGCTGGTATTTTGACAGTTCATCAAGAAAAGGGGTGTTTACCTTTATCAGATTGTCTTGAATACCCCATAAAACTTGCTGAACAAGGGTTTTATATAAGCCCTTTTATCTCTTATGTGATAAATGACCTATTAGCCCCTATTTTTTTAGCAACCGAGGAAAGTAAAAAGCAATTTGTCATAAATGGAACATTACTAAATGATAAAACCTTTTTTAAAAACTTTGAATATGCAAATTTCCTTAAAACACTTATCAAAAAAGGGGTAGATGTTTTTTATAACGGGGAAATAGCTGATCAAATAGAATCGATTTACAATAAAAATGGGGGCTTGTTGCAAAAATCTGATTTAATGAATTATTCTGTTGAGCATAACACTCCTTTAACCATAAGTTTAGATGGCTATGAGCTACATCTTCCTTTTAAATCATCAATAGGAGGGATGTTATTATATTTTTCATTTAAGTTTTTAGAAAAGTATAATCATATTTCTAAAAATTCCCTTTCAGATTTAGTAGAAGTAATCAAAGAAACATCTCTGTATAGAAATTCTTTTTTCAAAGAAGAAAATTTGGATCTATTTATAAATATTTCAAAAGAAAAGTATATAGATTTTATTAACAGATATTTGTATAGTAAAAAGGACTTAGGGAATACAACACATTTTAGTATTGTTGACAAAGATCACAATGCTGTAAGCTGCACCACAAGTAATGGTGAAGGCTGTGGTGTTGTTATCTCAAACACTGGTTTTATGATGAACAATATGCTAGGAGAAGAAGATTTAAACTTTTTCGGCTTTTTCAACTGGCCAAAAAATAAAAGGTTATTTTCCATGATGAGCCCCACGATAATTACAAAAAATGGAGAATTTTATTTAGCACTTGGCAGTGCAGGAAGTAATAGAATTAGAAGCGCTATTTTAAATACTATTTACAACTTTATAATAAAAAAATTATCGCTGGATAAAAGTATAAATTCACCAAGAATCCATTTTGAAAACAATATAGTTTATTATGAGCAAGGTTTTCCAAGAGAATTTATAAAAGAGGTTGAAGAGCAGTATGATACAGTAAAATTTGATGAGTTTAATATGTATTTCGGCGGAGTTCACGCTGCAGGCAAAGACTTTGCTGCTTCTGATACAAGAAGGAATGGTCATCACAAAGTAATAAAACATTCATCATGAAACTTACCTAATCATATGATTAGGTAAATATTCAACTATCTGAGGAAACATAGTTATAAGTATAACCATAAGAATCATTATCATAAAAAATGGAAAAGTAGCTCTTAAAATAGTAGAAATATCCTCACCTGAAATCCCCTGTATTACAAAAAGACTAAAACCCACAGGAGGTGTAATTTGAGCTAATTCCACCATAAAAACTAAAAATATACCAAACCATAAAGGGTCAAACCCAGCCATAGTTACTATAGGTAAAACAATCGGTAAAGTCATGACTACCATAGAGATCCCATCCAATATCATACCGAGAAATATATACATCAATCCCACAACAAATATTAACACATAGGGGGATAGATTAAGACTTGCAATATATTCACTTAATGCCCTTGCTATGCCTACAAAACCCACCACTTGAGAAAGAAAAGCAGCACCCATAATTATAAAAGAGATCATACATGTAGTTTTTACTGCATTTAAAAGGGATGTTTTAAAATTTTCCCATGTTAAATTTTTAAACAAAATGGCAAGTAAATAAGACCCTATTACACCTATTGCAGCAGCTTCTGTTGGGGTTGTAAAACCTAAATAAATACCTCCCAATACTATAAATATCAAAAATATTACAGGTAAAATCTCCTTAGATTGCATTAACTTGTCTTTAAAGGAGTATTTTTCATCATCTTTTGGAACAACATTAGGTTTGATAAGTGTAACTATTATAATATAGGTAGAATACATCCCTGCAAGTAACAGCCCTGGCAAAATACCACCTATAAAAAGCTTCCCTATAGAAGTATCAGACAAGACACCATAAATAATCATAATCAAACTTGGTGGTATTAAAAAACCGAGTGTACCAGCTCCTGCAAGCGATCCTAAAGCTAATCTTTTATCATAACCTCTTTTTGTCAATTCATGTAATGTTATTTGACCAACTGTTGCAGTAGTAGCAGCACTAGATCCAGATACCGCAGCAAAAAGTGAACAAGCAAAAACATTTATGTGAAGCAATTTTCCTGGTACTTTAGTAAGCCAAGGTAAAAGCCCATTTAATAATTTTGTTGAAATAGCTGTTCTATAAAGGATTTCACCCATCAAAATAAAAAGGGGTAATGCAGTTAAAGACCAAGAATCTAAACTGTTCCAAACAGAATTGGCTATCAAATCCCCAATTTTACTCCAAATAGAAATTGTAGGAGGTAAATTAAATTTGTATAAAAGCATACCTGAAATTGCAGCAGCAAACAAAGAAAACCCTATCCACAAACCACTCAATAAAAATAAAAACATAATACCAAACATAACAATCGACAACAATAATGGATCAGAAATCATTCATCTTCCTCATACTTGAATTTTTTTATTATCTCTGCAATTACCTGTAAAATAAATATAAAATAGCCCAAAGGTAAGGCAATTTGAGGTAAATATAACGGTGTTTCTGCAATTGTATCAGCCCTCATATCTAAAGAGTAAGTATCATAAACCATCTTAAAAGAATAATATAACGAAAATATTAAAATAGCTAAAGCTATAAATAAGATAACAATTTCGAGATATCGTTGTGTTTTTTTCTTTAATCTTGAAGTTATAATTGTAATTTTAATATGCCCCTTTTCTTTGAAAGTATAAGACAACCCTAACATTACAACAAAAACAAACATATAAGCACTGTATTCATCAGTAATTAATGTAGATTTATTAAATATTGCACGCAAAAATATTTCTATAACAATAAGTAATACTATCAAAATCATAAATATGGCAGAGAATACGGCACCGATATTCGATGCCGTATCTATTATTTTTAGAACTTTCTTCATTTAATATATTTCTCCAAAACAGCTCTTTCTTTAGATTTTGCTTTACTCATAAACTCATCAATAATTTTCTTAGCTGCTTTATCCATAGCTTTTTCAAGCTCAGGTGTTGGATTGTTTATAATCATTCCATGCTCTTCTAAAACTTTTGCTGCAGAAAAATATCTATCTTTTGAGTTTTTCCACTGCATTTCTTCTATCTCTTTTGCAGCTTTAAGCATAGCTTTCTGCTGCTCTTTTGATAAAGCTTTCCAATAATCCAAATTGATTGTTACCATATTGAGAGGGAAAGCATAATAAATATTTGTAAAATATTTCAATACTTCCCAGAATTTACCATTTTTTGCAGATTCAGTGGAAGTTAACACTGAATCAATTACACCAGTTCTTAGAGATGAGTAAACCTCTCCCCATGGCATTGATACAGGGGACCCACCAAGCTCTCTCAAAAACTTTGCACCGTTCTTATCGTAAGTCCTTGTTTTAAGCCCTTTTAAATCAGCAACACTTTTTATTTCCTTTTTTGTAACCAAACCACTTGGTGGCCATGGCGCAGCATACAAAAACTTTTGATTCCATTTCAATGCTGCTTTCTCATAAAGCGGCTTACAGTCTTCATATAAAGCTCTTGCTTCTTTAAAGTTTGAAACAAGTCTTGGTAATGAACTAATTCCAAAAACATGTTCACTACCTGCAACAACACCCATCAGAATATCAGACATAGGCACTTGTGCGTCCTTAACTGCTTTTAAAAGCTCTGGGCCCTTAAATCCCAAACTTCCACCTGGATGAACAACTATTTTTACAGAACCATTGGTATACTTTTCCACCAGTTTTGCAAATTTCATTGCACCCTGAGTGTGAAAGCTAGTTGGGCCATAAATAGCATTAAGATTAAGTGTAAAGTTTTGAGCAAAAGCAAAAACTGACAAAGATAAAAATGCTAAAATTGACACTAAAAGTTTTCTTACTCCCATAGTAAACTCCCTTCTCTATTTTTTGTGGGCTCATCCACCCACTAATTCCCTATTTACTTTTACCAAAGCCGCCACCACCTGGCGTTTCTATCCTAATTATATCACCTTTTTTCAGGTTTATATTAAATTTGCCTGGAATTTCTCTTTTTTCACCATTAGAAATAACAATGTTTGCACCACACTTTCCAGGCTCTCCTCCATTTAAACCGTATGGGCTAAAAATTCTTCTCTCTGTAAGCATCGTCACTTCGGCATCATTTAACAACCTGATCTGCCTTATAATCCCATCACCACCTCTATACTTACCCTGTCCTCCAGAGTTTTTTCTAATACTATACTCTTCAACCATCATAGGATATGTAAATTCCAGAGCTTCAATCGGTGTATTTAAAGTATTTGTCATATGAGAATGCACTGCAGATTCTCCATTTGCAAAACTGCTTGCTCCCATACCACCACCAATGGTTTCGTAATAAGTAAATGGTTGGCCACTTTTCTCATCAATCCCACCAATTGTAATATTATTCATAGTCCCTTGGCTTGCTGCAGGTATTTCATTTGGTAACGCTCTTGATAATGCTCCCAACAGCACATCAACAATTCTTTGAGAAGTTTCCACATTACCGCCAGCGACACTGGCAGGAAATTTTGCATCGACTATGCTACCTTTACGAGTTTTTAGCTTTATCGGTCTTAAAAGCCCTGCATTTGTGGGGATATCATCCTTTATCAAAGACCTAAATACATACAAAACTGCAGACAAAGTAATTGAATAAACAGCATTGATGCTACCTTTTACCTGGTCATCACTTTCTGTAAAATCCACTACCACTTTGTCATTATCTACAATCAGCTTAACTGCAATTTTAATTTTCTCTTTTTCAATACCATCATCATCCATAAAATCTTCAAACTTATAAACTCCATCGGGGATAATTTTTATTCTATTTTTTAATATCTTTTCTGAATAATCCATCATCCCTTTTGCGTACTCCTTTACCATTTGAAGCCCATAACTATTAACTAACTCTTCAATCCTTTTTATACCGGTTATATTAGCCATAATTTGTGCTGTAAAATCCCCCTCTCTTTCATAAGGGGTTCTCACATTATTTAGAAGAAATTTCATCAAAGGCTCAACCACCTCACCTTTCTCAACAATTTTAAGAGGTGGTATAATTAAACCTTCTTGAAAAATTGAGGTAGATAGTGGCATTGAGCCTGCAGTCATACCACCGATATCAGCATGATGAGCCCTATTTGCAACAAAAAATTGAGGTTTATCTTCTCCTAAAAAAACTGGTGCAACTATTGTTACATCTGGCAAATGAGTGCCACCTTTATAAGGGTCATTTAAAATAACCATGTCGCCATCTTTCAAATTTACATTTTCTATAGCTGATTTCACACTCATAGGCATAGAGCCAAGATGAACTGGGATATGTGCAGCCTGAGCAATCATATCACCATTTTCATCAAATAGTGCACATGAGAAGTCTCTTCTCTCTTTTATATTTGGTGAAAAAGCTGTTCTATTTAATGTAACTCCCATCTCCTCTGATATTGAAATAAATCTATTTTTAAAAACTTCTAATAATATAGGATTTAATTTCATAACCTCACCTCAAACATGAATTATCAAGTTTTCAAAAGCATCCACCTCAACTGTTGCCTCAGGTGGTATTACTATTGTTGAAGAATATTCGATAACTATAGCTGGCCCATCGAATTTATTACCATACAAAAGTAAATCCCTATCAATGACTTTAGACTTAACAGTTTTACCACCAAAAATAACATCAGTTTCACTTAATATGGCATTTTTATCAATATCTGCTACTTTAGTAGCTTTCTTTTCAAATTTCGGTTTTTCCATTTTACCTCTTGCTCTAAGTCTTAAATTTACTATTTCAATCGGTTTTTCATAATTTGCATACCCATACAATCTCTTATGATATTCATGAAAAGTATTTACATAATCTTCCGTAAATGGAACGATAATCTCATAAGATTGCCCTAAATACCTCATATCCAAATACAACTCTAATGATATATTTTCTCGCTCTACCCCCTCATTCAACAGGTCATTTATCCCTTGCTCTTTTAAATCTGCAAAATATGTTTTCAATTCATTAAAGCTTAATGCTTCTTTCAACATCACTGTCTTTGAATAATCCTTTATTATGTCTGATAAAATCATCCCTATTGCAGATAAAATACCTGGATTTCTAGGAACAAATACTCTTGGGATATGAAGTAGTTTAGCTAAAAATGCAGCATGCATCCCTCCTGCACCACCAAAGGAGAAAAGTGTAAAATCTGATGGGTTATACCCTCTCTCTACAGAAATTACCCTAATCGCTCTTTCCATATTTGTATTGGCAACTTCTAAAACCCCTTCTGCAAGCTCCACTGTGGTCAAACCAAACTCTTTGGATAGCTTGTCAAAATAAAAGTTTAGCTTTTCTCTATCAAGTTTCATCGCTCCACCAAGAAAGTGGTCAGGGATAAGTCTTCCAAGATAAAGGTTTGCATCTGTAACTGTAATCTGCTCCCCTTTACCATAGCAAATAGGTCCAGGATCAGCACCTGCGCTTATCGGCCCCACTCTCAGAGCACCACCATCATCTTTATAAGCAATTGAGCCACCACCTGCACCAACCGTATGGATATCTATCATAGGAACTTTTACAGGGAATCCATCTATTTCAGATTCTACTGTTAAAGGCAACTCTCCATTAATAAGTGCCACATCTGTAGAGGTTCCACCCATATCAAATGTAATTAGTTTGTCAAAACCTGCCATTTTCCCTATTTCAAATGCCCCAACAGCTCCACCAGCAGGACCAGAAAGAATAGTCCTAACAGATTCACTCATTGCCACTTCTGCAGAAATTACCCCTCCATTTGACTGCATTATTCTGAGCTTGCTCCCCTCAGTTAAATTATCTTTTATATGACTTATATATCTATCCATTTTAGGTGATACATAAGCATTTATTACTGTAGTTGATAACCTTTCATACTCTCTAAACTCAGGTAAAATCTCTGATGATAGGCAACAATGAAAACCTTTTTCTCTAAGATAATCTCCTACAATCTTTTCATGTTTTCTATTCAAAAATGAAAATAAAAAGCATACAGCCACAGATTCTGCTTCCGCAATCTTTAGTTTTTCAGCAATCTCTTCAAGCTGTAATAAATCCACCTCTTTCAGAACTTCACCATTTGAATTAACCCTGCAGTCCAAACCAAATCTCATAGTCGATGACACAAGTGGCTTATTTTTTTGATAGTATAAGTCATAAAGCTTTTTCCTATTTTGTCTGCCTATATCTATCACATCTTCAAAACCTTTATTTGTTATCAATGCAGTATTTGCACCCTTCTTTTCTAAAATTGCGTTTGTAGCAACTGTAGAGCCATGTGTAATATTCCCAGGTTTACCCTCAAGAATATAATCAAGCCCCTTTAAAACAGCTTCAGCAGGGTTATGTGGAGTAGATAGTAATTTATATACCCCCCATTTCCCATCTTTTTTATAAATAAAATCTGTAAAAGTACCACCTGTATCAACGCCTACAATAATCATCAAAACCTCCTACTCTCAATTACATCTTTGAGCATTTTTATGCCTTCTTCATCGTGAAATCTTGAATAAACAACTAAATTTTTTACCTTATTAAAAAGGTTCTTATTCGTATCGTAGATCTGTTTCAAAGTGAGTACATATTTAGCATCTTTAATTAAATTTTGAATTTTTGTTTTTTCTTCAATAGAAACAAATATTAACGCATTGAATTTTCTCATTAAAGAACTGTAAGATCTTTCAAATCTCCTCTTCATCTCATCATTAATTGTTATCACTAAAATTATATCACTCGTACTTACCTTATCAAAATTTATCAAAGTATCTATTGGTGGAGTAATTTTCAAAGGGAAGATTTTTGCATTACAATTATTAACCTCTTCCAATCTTTTTAAACAGTAATAAGTTGTAATTATTATACAATTATCAAAACTACATTCTTTTAGCCTATTCACAGCATCAGGCAATAAAAGTGGGATTACCTCTCTTTGCAACTGCTCTTCTAATTCTCTTCTACCTACAAACAAATTATAATACTCTTCATCAACATAATAGATATCCCCAGAATCTTGTTCTAATAGAGCATGATTGAAACAGAAAAACACTTCATCACTATTTAAACCACTATTTATTATTTTGTTTATAACCTTTGATAATTCCCCTTGATAAAGTAATAAATTTTTTCTTTTGTATAAAAACTCTTTGTTGATACAAAACCCCTTCCCTTTTACAGCAACAAAATAACCCTTTGATTTCAATTCAGAAAAAACGCTTTTTACAGTATTAATATTGACATCTAACTCATTAGCTATCCACTGAAGCTGATAAAACTGGTTTTCAACACCAAAAAAGAATATTTCTAATAGCTTTAATTTAACTATTGCTGATTTAGTGTAGTTTTCTAACATGTTTTATTAATAAAATCCTGTTTCAAAATTATCAAGCTAAAAACTATTTTTATAGACTTTAATAAATTTTAATCATAATCAAATATATGTTAATGGCAATGTATATTTTTTAAAAGTATAATCAAATATCTTTAAAAAAAATTTACAAATTAAATACTTTGTTGTCTTTTTATCACAAACCTTTATAATAATAAAAGAGGAGTATATAGAGGTTAAAATGAGTGAAATAAAAATCAGGAATATGACGATTGATGATTTACCAAAAATTTATAGACTTGGAGAGAAAGTATTCACATTAAATAAATACCCAAACCTACATAGAGTTTGGGATGAAAATGAGGTAGTTGAGTTTTTTGTAAATGATAAAGAGAGTTGTTTTGTAGCGGTAGATGAAAAAAATGAAATAGCAGGTTTTATATTATCTTATATTATTCATAAGGCATCTATAAGATATGGATATTTAGTTTGGCTCTGTATTGATAAACAGTACGAAAAACAGGGGATAGCATCAATCCTTTTTGACAAATTCTTAGAACACATGAAAAAAAACGATGTGGAAACTGTAATCGTCGATGTAGAAAAAAGTAATGAAAAAGCCTTAAACTTTTTTAGAAACAAAGGGTTTTCATCACCCAAAGAACAGATTTATTTAACACTAAATTTAAAGGATAAAAAATGATTAATGAAAAAAGACTTAAAGAACTTTTTTTAGATATGGTAAATATCTACAGCCCATCAGGTAAGGAAGAAGAGATAATTTCTTATTTAAAAAATTATTTTAAAAAATACAAAATAGATTTTGAATATCAAGAAGTGGAAGAATCAAGAGGTAATCTAATAATTTTACCCCAAAGTGACGAAAGTGAAATTGTTTTTGTAGGGCATATTGATACGGTGCCTGCATTTGACTATGAAAACTACGAAGCAGATATTGTTGGTGATGAAATTTATGGGCTTGGTACAGCAGATATGAAAAGTGGCTGCGCTGCGATGATTGAAGCTTTTTTGACTTTTAAAGAAAAAGTGAAGAAAGATTTTCCATGTTCACTCGCTCTGGTAGTAGGTGAAGAAGAATCAGGTGATGGAGCTTTTGAGCTTTGTAGAGCTTATCCATTTGACTGGGCTATCATAGGGGAGCCTACAAATTTGCTCCCTTGTTTTGGGCACTATGGCTATGTGGAAATTTCCCTTGTAACTTATGGCCAAAAATTACATGCAGCTGTTTCTAAACCTGATAAAAATGCTGTTAAGATTATGATGGATGCTATAAATATGATTTTAGATTATCTTGGGCATAAAGGGGATATTTTATACAATATAAGGGATTTTAGTAGTTCACAATCAGGTTTTGCAAGCCCAAATAGATGTGAAGCCTATTTGGATCTTCACATCCCGATAAAGTATGCTATCGGCTCACTCGTATTTGAAATAGAGGATTTAATCTTTTCAAAATTTGATTCTGAAGAGATAAAACTTTCACTAGAAACAATTCATCACGGTTATGAGCTTTCAAACAAAGCTTCTATGCCAAAATTGCTTAAAAACATTTATGAGAAAATGAAATTAGAGTTCAATCCTTCCGATTTCAAAAGTGATTCAGATGCACCTATTTTTTGGCAATCAGGTATAAAACCGATTATTTTAGGCCCAGGTGATTTATCAGTGGCACATACAAAGGACGAATTTGTAAGTTTCAAAGAAGTCATCACCGCCGCAAATCTTTACTACAACATCCTAACAAGCACAGCAAAATAATTATAAAATATCTTTCAGTTTGGATTTGCTAACTACTCCATTTTCATCATAACCACGGGCTTTGTAATATCTTTTAAGCATTTTATCTAATGGTGGCAGTCTGTTTTCTTTGTCAGATTTTCTTGGCTCATAAAGTAATCTTGCTGGTAAAATATCATCCTTTTTAGTCACACCTAGCCTATTATTTAAATACCTCTCCAATAAATGTATCCTTTCGCCAGCCTTTAAAAACTCCTTTTTGGAGATATTCAACCCAGTTACAGAAACCCACAACTCATAATACAAAGAATAATCGATTAGTAACACAGCGATTTTCGATAAATTATTCATAAAAAATCTAAGTAAAAAATCAGGGGTATATTTAGTTAAAGGTGATTCTAAAAGGTAGGCAAAAGCAGTAAAGAGGCAAACTTGTAGCGAATTAATACAATTAAAAAGATTTTCAAAAAATACAGTAAATTCCACTTTCCCTTTTTCAGAATAGGGATTTAGTAAATCAAAAATCACTTCCAGCCCAATAGGATATGCTGATAGATGACAACCTCCCCTATTTGCAGTTGCAAATGATAATGCTTGTCCGAAAGCAGCTCTTGGGTCATACCCAGATATTTCCAACCCTTTTACATGTATTGCAAACTCTTTTCCACCATATTTTTCACTTAACCTTTTAACCCCTTCGGCTAAATCATCACCAACCCCTCTACGATGAGCTATATCCAACAAAACTTCTTCAATCCCATCACCTTTACCAAATTTCAAATTTGAGCTAAAAATCCCTTTTTCACCTGCCTCCATTGCCCATGCCAAAACACCACCAGTGGAAATCGTATCCATCCCCATTCTGCCACAAATATCATTCCATTTTGCAACAATAGCTGAGTCAAATATACCAAGGTTGCTACCCAAAAGTGTCACAGTTTCATACTCAGGCACAGAAAGCTCTTTGCCATCCACAACCCCTTTATGACCACATAATATTGAGCAAGGCTTACAGGTATGATGTTTTGTATTAAACAATTTTGCCATATTTTCTCCAGCAAGATTAAAAGATTTGGGATCAGCCCCATCTTGGAAGTTGTAGGCAGGCATCGCACCTTTAGAATTTGTAAAATTTACATTTGAGGCTGTACCATAATTTCTGTAAAGGCTTGCTGTAAAATTGTTTCTATTGATATAATTAAGCCCTTTTTTCCTTATTTTATCAAACATTTCTTCATTTTTTGGTAAAATTTTATATATACCTTTTTTGACAACTACACCTTTCAAATTTTTAGAGCCAAAAACTGCTCCAAATCCACATCTACCCAAAAATCTATGACCAGAAATCACATTTGCATATCTCACTAAGTTTTCACCTGCAGGCCCAATAGCTAATGATGCAACACCATAATTTTCAAAATAATATTGTGTTTCTCTTGTATCCTTACCCCAAATCTCGTTAGCCGAATAAAACTCTACACTATCAGATCCTATCACAAGAAAAGTAGGCTCTTTTGCAACCCCCTTTATCACCAAAGCTTCATAACCATTTTTCCTAAGCTCCATTCCAAAAGGTCCACCACAGGAAGATGTCCCCACAATATTTGTTAAAGGGGATATTGTAACAGCATGAAATCTACCACTACATGGAGCATTTGTCCCCATCAAAACACCTGGAACAATAATAATAGGATTCTCAGGGGAAAATGGGGTAATCTTCTCATCAAAAAGATCATACAAAAGCTTAATTCCTAATCCTTTGCCACCTAAATATTTTTTTAAATCCTCTATATTTAGCTTCAAAACATCATAATTCTTTTTCGATAAATCAACAAACAGTATCTTATCGCTATAACCTTCAATAACATTCATCAGTAAGACACCTCTAAAATTTTTATAATATCATCAATACCTGCATACTTTGGTGTAAAAACAATGGAACCGTCATTTAAAGACATCTTTGCAATATTATCAAAATCACTTTTTCTAACACCAACATCGCTCAATTTTATTGGTAAATTAGTCAAAGCATTAAGTCTTGTTAGAACATTTCTGACATATTCTATCAAATCTTTCACTTTTTCTTCTAAAAAATTATTTAATAGCTTTATTATTTCTTCAAACTCTGCTTTTCTCGTATCATAATAAAACTCAAGACCAGCAGGAAGCAAAATCCCCATAGCAACACCATGTGGTATTTTGTACATCCCTCCCAAGGTATGCCCAATAGCATGAACTATACCAACCATAGCATTTGAAAAAGCTACCCCTGCACATGTAGAGGCAATCATCATATTTAATCTATATTCTCTGTTTTTAGGGTCATCTATTACTTTATATAAGTTTTGAAAAATTAATTTGATAGCTGTCAAAGAGAAAGAATCCGAAATTGGGTTTTTCTGTAAAGAAAGATACGCTTCCAAAGCATGTGTCAAAGCATCCATAGCAGTAGCTGCAGTCATAATCGGTGGTAGGGATAAAGTCATTCTGGCATCAAGTACAGTCACATCAGGTATGAGAAACTGTGATGCGAAGGGTAGTTTCAAACCATTTTCTTCATCAGCTATTACTGCAACAGATGTAACTTCAGAACCAGTCCCACTTGTAGTTGGGATAACAATTAAAGGTTTTAGCTTTCTATCAATCCTATCTGCTCCTGCAATATCTGCTAAATCTTCTGAATTGTAGGCTATCAAAATGTTTGCACCCTTTGCTGAATCGATTACAGATCCACCACCCACGGCAATTATCGAATCACAACTTGACTGTTTATATATCTCATAAATATTTTTAACAATCTTCAATGATGAATCAGGAGGAACTTCATCAAAAATTATATATTCGATACCAGCTTCTCTCAAAGGCTGTTCTACATATTTTAACAAGCCAGCATTTACAATACCTTTATCCGTTACAATAATAGGCTTTTTGCTATTTAAAAGTGAAAGCTCATAGAAAAGATTTGATAAGGAGTCTTCTCCAGCTAAAATTTTTGTTGGAACAAAAAACTCAAAAAGTGAAGTTTTCATAATTTTACCCTCTAACAATTCCGTACAAATACAGCTTAATTCTTAACAAGTTATTTATCTCTGGAAGCTTCTTCATAATTCTTTTACAAATAAAGGCAGGGAAAAGATACCTTTGAACAATCATAGAAATTCTAGTAAACATCAGTCCATCAGCTATCATCCCTTTTAGTGTCATCCTTTTTTCAGCAAAACCAACCTCAAGCCCTTTCAAACCAAGGAAAATCTTTAATGCACTTTTTAATGACTTAAATTCTATTATCAAATCAGCATCATCTATATCGCAAGTTAACGAATAACAAAGTTTATTATCATTTTTTTTAAAACATAAAACTGGATTATCCAATCCAAATACTTTTACGACAATTTTAAAACCATCAGGCAGATATAATATCTCATTTTTTATATTGTTATCACGGTTTGATAAAAAAGATAGTGACCTTCCAAAAAAGAAAAATAGAATTTTTAATAAGAGAACCATTAAAACACCTTTATATTTTAATTAAATATTAGTTCACAAACAACCTTTTGTCAAGAAAATAAAAGATGTTATGCTGAATTAACAATTATTTTTAACATTGATCAACTTTTAGAAACTTGTCAAAAAACTTATTTTAATATATTTTATCCACATGAAATTTGTAATTTTTTATATTTTTTTATTTATCTCAATTATTAGTTGCACATCTCCACAAATAAAAGTCAATGTTACTTTAAAACCAAAATACTATAATCTACTTTCTCTAAAAAGTATCGCTGTACTCCCATTTGAAGGCAAAGATGGAAAAATCTTTTCAAATAAAATCGAATCCATGATATCTAATACACTATTACAAAATGGAAATGAATATTACAAACTCGTAGAAAGATCAGAAATAAATAAAATTATCGAAGAATTGAAATTTTCAAATAGTGGATTAGTAAATAAAAAAGATGTCATTAATTTCGCCAAACTCATTGGAGCATCAGCAATTTTAACTGGTACTATCAATATTTCAAAAGTTGAAGATATATTGTTTAAAGAACAAAGAAGTGAGTGTATAAAGTCAAAAGAAAGCAAATTAAAAACCCCTTTGGGTAACATACCTGTTTCAAAATGCCTAAAATGGAAATATTATTACGTAAACTGTATAAAAAGAACTGCAACTTTTTCTGCAACAACAAAAATTATAGAAGTTGAAACGGGAACAATTATTTACTCTTCTGATTATACAGAAACAGCTAAATCTGCAGCATGCCCAGATTCTGGCTACCCTGTTAAATCCAGCGCAGAACTATTAACAATAGCACAAAATAAAGTTTTAGAAGACATTAGAAGAGATATACTTCCGTATAAAGTAATCTTAACTATAGAATTAAAAGATAATGATGATGACATAAAAGATAAAAATGCAAAAAAATATTTTAGAGCTGGCTTAGAATTTGCTTCTAACAACAGAATGGATAGAGCGTGTGAACTGTGGGAACAAGCGTACCAAATTAACCCTCAATCAGTATCTCTTTTATATAATTTAGGAGTTTGTAAAGAAGTCTACCAAAATTATTTAGAAGCAAAAACATATTATCAAAAAGCTGACCACTTACTTTTAAAACCAGACCCCATGGTTAATAAAGCATTAAAACGAATAACCATTTTATTCACCAATAATAAATGATTGTTAAAGTAATAATTTAAAGTACTTCCTTTAACAGTTATAATTGTTATGAAGTTGGACTATTTTCAACGTTCAGAATTATAGTTTTCCTCCACCATGATAGTGACACGATTGACAGTTTGTTTTACCTGTTTGGTGGCTCTGTTTGTCTCCATTATGACAAGATTTTCTACATAACTCGAATTTAACTGGGATAGGTACATAAATGTCTCCACTATCAAAGTTTGACCTTGAAGCATTTTTGGTATCAAAAGGAGCATTTGTCCATCTTACTCTATTTGATATCAAAAATGGATTGCCACCATGAGGATCATGACAAATAATACAAGGGATTCTCTTTTTACCATGTACAGAATTATAAAAACCTGAAGCGATATTTCTTATATAACCATTATTATTGGAAGGCTCTAATACATTTAAATCCGGTCTATCAGAAAAGGTAGGAAAACTTCCATCATGACATTTTAAACAAAAGTGATCTATTTTGTATACTTTCAACCAATATTTATCAGATCCACTATAGTTTGTTGGTTGCCCCCAAGTAAATGGTTGGGATGGATTATCAGGATCCACAAGCGATTCTATAACATTTGTAGTATTTAAATCATCTCTTCTTACACCATGTACTCCGTGACAATTTATACACTCTATATGAGCTCCACTACTACTTTGTTGTGCATCAGTTACATCATGAGATCTGTTTACCCATCTACGAGTCCCACTATAAGTATCATAAAATCCATCATTACTGCTCATTAAATTCTCTATATCAATATTATTTTGAGAAAGAGGGCCTATACCTTGTGAGCTCCCATGACATATAAAACATAGGTTCTCTTCTCTCCCTTTTAAAAGCTGTGTTGTCGAATCACCATTAACCACATCTTTTGCATTATGAGGCTTATGACAATCTCCACATGGGTAATCTGCAGAAATTGGGGCACTACTTATTACTTGATTATGAATAGAAGATGAAAAACTCAAAGTTACAGTTCCCTCCAACTTTTTATCATGACAACTTGTACATAATAGTTGCTTATCCCCAGTTCTTAAGAAATAAACAGTTTCAGTATGAGGATCATGACATGTTGTACATTCTACTCTACCGTTTTGCAATTTGATAAAAGAAGGAAGTGTAGAAGGTGATTTTAATTGCCTGTCCTGATTTGCTAAATTATCATCATACACAAAAGATATAGGATGATCATCTCTAAGATCTGTCCCAAGATTTGAATCTCCTGTTAAAGTAAAATTTAGATCATTAGCAATCGGAGTTGAAGATGCATATATAGCATTTAAAGCGATAGTACCATCATGACAAGATAAACAAAGTTTTGAATTGCCAGTTGGCTGTCCAGGCTGTGCATTCATGGTTACAGAAGTATATGTTTGATATAAAGCATTACTTAGTTCCCTATTCCAAAGTGGAGCGTAAGGAAGTGCGTTATGTGGTGTATGACAAAATACACAAACTCTATCTTCTTCGCTTGATTTTATGGGACCAGGCCCTGATTTTGACAAATTATGTTTTGTATTGGCAACACCAGCATAAATAATAACACTAAAACCGATTATGATAAACAAAGATAAAAATAATCTAATTTTCATAAACGCACCTCCGTCTCGCTACCAAAAAATCATCTAAAAGACTTAAAAACTTTTACCCTTGAATTAAAAAGATCTGACACATAAATTTCATCTTTATAACAATAAACTCTTGCGGGCATATAAAAAGACACTTCATCCGAACCATTTTGTCCAATAAAATAAAGGAGGTTACCTTTCTCATCAAAGATCTGAAAATTATCAAAGTCTGCATCAGTAATATAAACTCTATGAAACTTATCAATACACAACCCTTTAGGTTTTGAAAAATTACCGGGTCTATTACCAATCTCACCAAACTCACCAATCAAATTGCCATCATAATCTAGTTTCAACACCCTAAAATTCATTGAATCTAAAACAAATAAAATTTTTTCTTCAGGAATAATGTCAACATCAAGAGGGAAATTAAAATATTTATCAAACTCCTTTATTATATTTCCACCTAAATCTGTAACTATTATTTTATTACGTTTAGTATCAGCTAAAAATATCAAATGATTTTTAATATCTACTTTTATTGATACAGGTTTTTCAAGTTGAACATCAATTACCTTACTGGCTTCATCTATCACATTATACTTGATAATAATATTATTTTCAGAATCTACCATATACAAGTCATTGTCAGCAAAATCTAAATCAACTATGGATTTAAATCTTTTATTATTTATACTTTTTATTATCCTCAGTTTAAAATTATTTTTATTAATTAAATAAATTACTCCAAACATTATATCACTAACAGCAACATACTCATCATTTGCAGCAACAGCAAAAGGTCTATATAAAGGTTGGATTTCATGTTCTAACCCAAAGAATTTTCTAAAAAAACTATAATTTTCTCTAATCTTTTGCATATTAATAATATCTACCAAGGCAATTTTTGGATTAACCATATCAGGCCAAAAAAGCTTATCAAACTGAACTAAGTTTTTATTATGTGTTGAGCATCCACTAATTACTAAAATTATTATCAAGAATTTTAATATTTGCTTCATCTTTTGCTCTCTTTAAAAGATTTTTATAATAATCTTTAAATTTTTTTAATTTCATCAATCTTTCAATTTCATTTTTTATCTCATCAAATGGAAGAACTTCGGATGGTTTAATATCAATGACTTTCACAATTAAATATCCATAAATGTTTCTATAAGGTCCTCCAAAATCACCTTTTTTCAGTTTAAAAATTTCTTTTATTGGATAATTCTTGCTAAATTTGTAAACTGTATCTTGTTCTGGATAAATACCTTTATCACACTTTTGCCATGCTTTTTCATCTTCTTCTTTTAGCATTTTCAGTAAATTTTCTGCTTCCTTTTTTTTCTCTTCCATCTCTTTTGCTTTTAGCTCTCTTGCATCAGCTTTAATTAAACAATTTTTCACCACATAAGATTCACCTGTAGAAAACATTTGCTGATTATTTTTATAATATTCCTTCAAAACTTTAGGTTCTATCTTTTCACTAAATATCTTTTCTTTAATGATATCTTTAACATTCAAATCCATATATGTTTCATATAAAATTTTTTCTGTTATACCATTTTCTTTTAATGCTTTTGCGTATTCATTATTACTTTTAAATCTTTTTTTAATGACTTTAATAATCTCATTCACTTTATTTTTTAATCCATTATATATTTCAGGATTGTTGTTTTTTATAAATATAACAATAGCTCTACTATCAATTGCAGTATTTAAAGCTTTTTCCCAGTACTCTTTTTTATTTAGTGATTGTGTATGAAAACGTCCTATTGGTACTACTTTATTCAAAAAAGATTTTACTTCGAAAAGATGAATGTCTTGTTCATTAACTTTTGCAACAACCTTATCCTCAGCAAATAGTAAATTACTATGAACCAGTACCATAATAAAAATCAAAATTTTTGCGCAATTCAAAATAAACCTCATGTTCAACTCTCCTTTTCTCATCAATTTCGGTAATATTTTTTCTATAGCCTAAAGCTAACTTAAATACTCTAGTTTGATAATTAACACCACACTCATAATCATACCCTTTATCCATATTCCTGTCTATCTGCTTTTCAAAAGAAAATATTGCTCTAAGTCTATCAGTGGGCGTATAAGTTAATTTAACAATAACATAATCATCTTTTTCATACTCTCCTATTGCATTATCCCTTTCTCTCTCAAAACCTATCTCAAAAATAGCATATGGTCTCACTACAGGAAAACTTCTGTATTTAACCAACTTTAAATTTGCATTAAATAATTGTAACTTATATTCATATATATTCTCATTGTATTTAACATCAAATAATATATTTTCCCCACTGTAGATATAATAAACTCTTTTCTCTTTTTCTGAATATGTTGATAAATTGTTATATTTTTTCTCTTCTTTGCTATAATAGGTAGATAAGTTGTGCTTTTTGTATCTTACTTTTAAATCGTATGTTGTTGTATACTTTTTATAAACCCCAAACTCTTTTTCATATTCTTTCTCAGGATAAAAACTGATATTATAATCTGAGCCCCTTAAATCCAAATTTAAGGTAAAGCTGTAATACTCTTTATCATTTGACTTATCATAATTATATTTATTGTATTTACTAATTAGATAAAACTTTTTATTAAGTGAAAAATAGCCATCTTTTGAAATAACACCCCAGTTTGTACTCTTGTCCTGATTTTCATTTAAATGTTTGTATTCAAACTGTTTATCAAATATTAAATTATAGGGTCTTATTTCAAATAATTTTAATAAGTTAAAACGATTTTCATCCTCATTTATATATCTATTATTAGGATTATAAATCACATCATAATTAGAAAAATAATAATCAATATCAAGTCTCGATTTAAATGTTTCAAAGTATTTTAAATAATATCCACTTTTAATATTGTATTCATTTTTCCTATATTTATAACCCGTATCTCTTGTGATATAGACAGTTAAATCATCACCATCACCAGATAAAATAACAGCATTACCTTTAATATATTCAGAATAACTGATAACTAACTGATCTGATGGTAAAATCAACACATTGTTAAAATTATTATTTCCATCAACAATTAAACCACTCAAATCTATTACTACCGAAGAAGTGCCACTATTTTTTATAATGACACTTCCTGATCCATTTAAACCAGAACTTATGATAGCTAAGAAATTATTAAAAGAATAAGAGTTATTATCCAAATTATTAGAAGTTATTACACCTTTTTTATATTTTATTTCGGTATAATATGTCAAATCCTTCGAATCATAGTCCAAACCAATAGTGCCAACATTATATTTGTCAATATCGTTCACATATTTATCTTCATTATATTCATAATTATATGATAAAAACAAAGTATATTGATTTTTTTCATAAGTAGTACTTAATTGATAAAACTTACTATTAAAATTACTGCCTTCAAAATTTTCATCTATATGTTTAGCATAACCATCAAATTTTAAATCACCAAATTTAAGAAGTGTGGGAAAACCAAAAGCATCAACTAAACCAAAAAGATATGTTTTTTTATCAGAGTCATCATCCCCTAAATTAAACTTTTTTATTTCCTGTTCAAAATTAAAACCAACCTTATTTTTTATATCAACCCCTGCTTTTTTAATAGTATCTATTTTTAAATAATTGGTATCACTTTCTAACCCTTTGTAATACTTATATTCTGTATAATTAGCCATCAAATTAATTGTCCCATATTTATAAAAATAGTAATTTTGCATTTTGTTTTTATCATAATCATCTAAAGATTTTACCACTCCATCTAATTCTTGGATATCAGTCTTAATCTTACTTAAAGAGTTAAAATATACATCGCTATCAGTTTTAAATAATTTATCTTCTGAATACTCTAACGTAATCTCAGTTTGTTTTTTAGGAAATTTTAGATTTAATCTTCCATTTATAGACTTGTTATATTTATCTGTATTATCACCATTATTATTGCTAAATGGTACGCTAAAACTTGGCTTTTCATTATAAAAATAATTCATATGATATTTATCTAAATTTAAATCAAATTTTAAATCTCCTAATCTTCCTCTTAAAAACTCCCTCTTATATTTAGTTGTTAAAAATAACCTATCTATTTGACCACCTTCATAGAGCTTAGATTCATTATCTTCACTTTTTGAGTACGACTTAAATAATGTTTCTAATCCAGTATTTAAATAAATATAACCAGCAAAAACAAATTGAACATTAATGAATAAAATAAATGATGTTAATAAAATAACTATCTTATATATCATAATCACCTTTCATGACAATCAACACATAATTTTTCTGGTAAATCTCTAAGTAGCTTAACCTCTTTTGTATGCGGGTCATGACATGTGGAACAGGCCATTAAATCATTATTACCATATAATGGCAACTTGTTATCAATTTTTTTATTATAAATTTTCATTTTTTTTAAATGTCTTTTTGTACTCTTAACACTTAGACCTACTGGGTGAAAACTTGATGAATGCTCAATATAATCTGAATGGCATGATATACAAACAATTGAGATATTATCAAATGTATCTATTACTTTGAAACTGTTTTTTTTTGAAACATTTAAATTAATAATCGGTGAGATATAATTAAAAATTTTATTTGCACCCCATAATGGATTGATATTATAAGATTTTCTCAATTTATGACAATATGAGCAATAGGCATTACCATCAAGGTATAAAAATTTATGAGAATTATTTCTGGCATCCACAACTTGAATAATAATTAATAAAATCAATAAAATTAGTATGTAAAATTTCTTCATTTCTTTCCATGATATTTTTTATTCTTTCTTTAATCAAACTATTTATTAGTATGACATTCACTACAAAATGTTTTCACATCCGTTGTTCTCAATAATTTTTCTATATCTCTACGATCTGTAAAACTATATCCAATTGCACCTTTATGAGGGTCATGACATGTTAAACATTCAACTTTGTTATTTATTAACTTAAATTTCCCATTTGTACCATTTACCCAGCCGTTAGCAACATTATTATTTAACCCACTATCCTTTGTATAATCATATACAACACCAATGGGATGATTAGACTTAGAATAATCAATTGTTAAAACACCCATGCTATAGGTTTCGAAATATCCACCAGTAAAACCAGTGCTTTCTGACATCCCATCATGACAACCCATACAAGCTTCAGATGGTGAACTTATATTTGTATCTTGTAAATTATCCAATGTTCCTGTTGGACTTGAATAAGCTTTATAAGGGCTACCGTCATCATACTGATTAGTATCATTCCATAGTGGTATTTTGCTACCTGCATTATGTGGTTTGTGGCATGGAGCACAAGGAGAAATATCTACACCATCAGACCTATAAAATGTATGAGGACCATTTTTAACAAATTCTCCATTTAGTTTAATAACATGACAGTTATAGGTAGAACAACTTGATGCATAAAGAAATGATGAAAAAAGAAGTAACATAACTAAAGCTAAATAAAATCTATCAGTAATTTTCATAGCCCCCTCTCTATCAACAAAGCTTTTATAAATAGGGAAGGTATTCACCTTCCCCAAGTATAAAAGCTTTCTTAATTGTTGTGGCAAGTTTGACATAATTGCGCTTTATCAGCCCTTAAGAAATCAGGAGACCCACCAGCATGAGGATCATGACAAGTGCCACATTCTAAAATATCGCCACTCGTTCCATAAAACTTAAAACCTGCAGCTTTCACATTTGCTAATGGTTTTAAAGATGTAGCAGTTCCATTATCTACATACTGGATAGAAACAGGGTGTTGACCTTGAGCATCATTTTGATAATCAATATCCAAACCAACTGTTACTGTTGCTTTTAATGCGGTTATTGCTGTACCACCATTAACAGTATCATTAATCATACCATCATGACATGCCATACACGCTTTAGAAACACTTCCTAAAGTACTGTTTGGGGTAGCGTTAAGAGAATCAGTTGGTGAAGAATAAGCTGTGTACTGACCATCAAAAGTATTACTATCATTCCATAAAGGAATTAGTGTGCCTGCATTGTGTGGTTTGTGACAACCGCCACAAGCTGTTCCACCATACAAACTTGATGCACTGTTTTGTGAAAAGTCATGTGCACTACCTGCAACCCCTGCAAAAACAAAGGTTGGCAATAAAATTAACGTAGCCAATAAAATTAATTTTTTCATAATATTACCTCCTTATAAAATACTAATTCATATATAGCACAAACTATGCCATAATAAATTCTCTTTTATTAATAAAAGAATACGAAAGATTATTGTTTTTTATTATAAATCTTCATCAGTTTGATATAGAACATAAAAATTATAGTTTTATAATTACTTGATAAATTTACTTTTTTTCGTCACCAAAGTTAAACATAACTATTAAAAATATAATACAAACACACTGTGATACACATTTGATACATTATTGCTACAAACTTAGTAGATATTGAAACACATTCAACTCTTTTTGAGACATATACAAATCGAACTTATTTAAAAAAAAAGTTGATTAACTTTAATATAAATAATTAAGAGTATTGCAGCTCAAATTACCCATCCCACTTCGGCAACTTTGTATAAATATCAAGGAGGTTTTACTTAAGCACCACAGATTGCTTCGTCGCATTTGCTCCTCGCAATGACCCAAAAATGCCGTCTTTGAGAGCGTTAGCGAAGCAATCTGAGGTGCTAAGCAATTGATATTGTGCAACACCCTCCAGTAAATTAATCTGGAGACATAAAACAGCTATAACTAGGCAAGGCCTTCTTATCTCATAAATATCAAGCTATTGAGCTATGATACATTTAGTCATTTATATGATACACATTTGATACATCTATACACATATTTTAATAAAAGTGAGACATTATAATTTTAAAATGAGACATACCTTAGACAATCATATATAATAAATCACTACTCTAATCTATATTATATCTTCTTAACAATCTATAAAACGTTGCTCTACTAACTCCCAATAATTCTGCAGCTTTTTTACGATTATTTCTTGTTTTTTCCAATACCTGCAAAATATCTTCTTTTGTTATAGTATCTTTCACAAATTCTTCTTTAATATTTAGATCCTCATCTAAAATAATACCTGTATATCTTGCCTTAATTAAGCTTGCCCTAATTATATTTTCTAACTCTCTAACGTTACCAGGGAAATCATATCTCAATAAAAGTTTCTCAGCTTTATTGCTCAATTTTATTTCTCGATTAAATGTATTATACTTTCTTATAAAATAGTTTGCTAAAGGTATGATATCCTCTTTCCTCTCTCTCAGAGGAGGTACTCTAATTTCAGCAACCTTTAATCTATAATAAAGATCTGCTCTAAACTTACCCTCTTGAACTTTTTTATCCAAATCAACATTGGTTGCAAATATAAACCTAACATCAAGCTTTATATCCTTTATTCCACCAACTCTTCTAATGCTTTGCTCTTGCAAGACTCTTAATAATTTAACCTGTAAATCAAACTCTAAATCTCCTATCTCATCCAAAAAAAGTGTCCCTTTTTGAGCTTGCTCAAAATAACCAGGTTTCCCTTTATCAGCACCAGTAAAAGCACCTTTTTCATAACCAAAAAGCTCTGATTCCAATAAAGAACCAGGAATTGCATTACAGTTAACAGCTACAAAAGGATATTTACTCCTTTTACTGTATCTGTGAATAGATTTAGCAACAATCTCTTTACCAACTCCGCTCTCCCCAGTAATTAAAACTGGAACATCTGAAATAGCAACTCGTGCCATATCTTTCAATGTCTCTAAAAAGACGGACGACTCTGCAATAACTTGATCATCAAAATCATTCTCAAGTTTATTTGTTTCATTAAATGTTTTGCTTTCATTTAACCCCTTTTCAACATTTTGTATAATTTGTTTCAATTTACTCATTTTAAAAGGCTTACTCAAGTATTCATAAGCACCCTCCTGTATAGCTTTAATTGCAATGTCACTTGAGCCAAAAGCAGTTATCAAAATAAATACAGCATTACTACCAATTTTTCTAAGTTTTTTTAGAACTTCTATACCATCTATTTCGTTCATTACATAATCACATATTACAACATCATAACTTTTACTTCTTATAAGTTCTAAAGCATGCACACCATTCAAAGCAACATCAACTTCGTAACTGTTTTCTAATGAAAGTTTTATTATATCACGAGAATTTTTATCATCATCAACAACCAATATTTTAAGCATTTTTCACCTTTAAATGCAACTCTATACCAAAAATAGTTTCCCCATCTTTAGATTCACAAAATATTTGACCGCCTAACGATTCTACCAGCTCCTTACAAACAGCAAGCCCTAAGCCCGTGCCCTTTCCAGTTTTTTTTGTTGAAAAAAAAGGGTTAAATATTTTTTCCTTTATCTTTTCATCTATCCCTTTACCATTATCAACTACCAATAATTTTATATATTCACCATCTATAACACTTTTAATCTCAATAAACCCTTTATTTTCACCAATGCTATCAGCCGAATTTTTAACAAAATTATACAATATTTGTTCTACAAAGCCTTTATCAGTAAATATGGTGACTTCATCAACATTTGTTCTTAATTCTATATTATCTGAAATAGTAAATGACATATCCTCAACAATATCAGAAACTAATTCTTTAAGATTAACAGGCTCATAAACTGGAACAGGTTTTTTTGAAACATATAAATAATTTCTAATTATATTTTGTATTTTATTTATTTGCCTTGCAATATTTTCTCCACGCTTTTTAACAAAATTATTTTCTTCACATTCATCTAAAATAAGTTCTACGTTACCCATTATTACATGCATTGGTGTACCAATTTCATGAGCCATTTTAGAAGCAAACTGACCAAGTATCGAAAGTTTCTCATAATGTGCCACTTTGTCTTTGAGCTGCTTTTCTTTATTCTCAATTTTTTTAACAATAAAAAAAATCAATATAATATATAAAATAAAACCAAAGATCGAGAAAACAGTTGCCCTAAATCTCACAGTTCTAATATTATTAAATACTTCAGTAACATCTTTATAAATTTCAACAACTCCTTTAACCTTACCATCAAAAATAACCGGATAATATATTTCTTGAATCACATTCTCTTTATCTACAATATGTAAATAATTAAAACTCTCTGATTCTCCAGCTTTTTTAATTTCATAACTGATTTCCCCTTTTAATGCTTTTAGTAATCCTTCACTTTTGTTTTCTAAATTTAGTATTTTTCTTTCTTTCATCACTGCAAGTCTTTTTCCATCTGATGAATAAATAATCGCCTCTATTAAATTTGGTTCATTATTTAATATATTAAATATGGGACTAAAATCTAAACTATTGTCCCAGTCATTTCTAAAAACATAATAAGAGGTTGCTGATATTAGTGATTTTTTAAACCTTTTCTCAAAATTTTTTCTCTCTACAGAGATAAAAAAATTCTTAAAATCTAAATATATAAACAAATTTAATAAAACCAAAACTAGAAATATAACAGCAACAGAAGATATTAAAAATTTTTGAGTTAATGATAAATTAAAAAATTTTTGTTTTATATTTTCAAATTTTTCTTTAGGTATAATTTTCAAATTACCACCTCAACATAGGCTCATCAACTGTCATATTTCTCCTACCTTTTTTATATAACTCTCCTAAATATTGAAAAATAACAACCCTTTTATTTGGAGCATCTAATACATAAATTCTATCCTTATCATCAATTACCAAATCTTTAGGGTTATTAAATCCACCTAAATAAACAGAAGGTTTTTGTGCTCCCATATAATATAAAAAAGTTCCTTTTTTATCATATACTTTAAATCCATTTGAAGCAATATCCACAATATAAATATGCCCTTCAGAATCAAAGTCTATTCCGTTTGGAAAGTTCAGTGCCCAAATATTATCTCCCGGTTCTAATAACTCCCCCTTAAAATTACCGTCTTTATCATAAATAAATACTTTCCCAATAAATTTGGATACTGCATAAATATCTTCAGTCTGTGGATCTATAGCTATGGCTGTAGGTGCTGGAACCTTTTTTATGCTTTTAATGAATTTACCATCTAGAGTTAAAATATCAATTCTTCCAAAAATTTGATCAGCTACATACAATTTATTTTTATAAACCAAAACATCTGAAATATCTTTATATAGTCCATCAACATCGAATTTTTTTTCAGCTTTTAACTTCTCGAAGTCTTTATCATTAACTTTTCTTCCATATGACCATAAAACCTTTTTATCTTCTGTGATTTCCATAACATTTCCACCAGATCTATTACCAATAAATATCCTACCATCTTTAGTAACATCTATGGCACAAGGCATAATAGAGCCAAACCTTATATCCCTAATCTCTTTCTGTATAAAATCAATTATCTGTATTTTAAATGCAATTGGTGCTGCTATATAAACTTTGCCTCTACCATCAGTTGCAATTCTTATAGCTCTATAATCTACCCATTTTACATTAATATCACCAACCAATTCCTGTAATAATCTGTTTTTACTCGATGCTTTTCCAGGAAACTCTTCTGAATTTGCTATAACTCTTACAGCTTTAAATTTAGGATTTGCTGATTCTTTTGGCCAAACATACTGATCTATTTTAAATACTGGCTGTTTAGTTGAGCAACCAAAAATAAAAATACCTATTAAAATAGTCAAAAATATCCTAAAAAGTTTCATGCAACCCCCCATACTATAGTTTATCTTTATGACAACTGGTACAAAGTATCATAAAATCTTTAACACCATTTTGAAATAGCTGTTTAGATTCTCCATAGTGTGGATTATGACAAGAAACACAACTAATTTCCTCTTTTGTTCCAGGAATCTTCTTACCACTTGTAGGATGAGCTGAAGAAGTAAAATTAGCTAAAACATGAACTCCTGACTTTTTTTCTGAATGGCAATTAATACACAAATTATTGATCTTATCATTTAATAAATATTTCCTATTTGAACCGTGTGAATCATGACAAATATTACAATATCCAGCTACTGTTGGACCATGAGCATATGGCGCATTAAACATATTATTCCTAAACTCCTCATGACATTGCAAACAGATGCTAGATATTGGTTGTTTTGGAGCAAAATAATTATTTTTATCATGGCACTGAAAACATTGCCATGCTGCTGCAGGACCATGTACATATGTATAGTTCATTTTATCTGAATGACAAACCTGACAGTCTTTTATCTTTTTAAAATTATGACAGCTAACACATAAACTTTTATTTTCATCCAAATGAAAATACGTTTTTCTCTTAATTTTGTCTCTATATAATTCGGCTGAAGTCAAATATTTAACTGTCAAACTTATATTATTTTGTTTATATTTTACATTAATTTCATTAATCCCTTTATCTACATTAACCTTTGTCATAAAAACATATTTAAGTCCGTCTTTTGTTTTTAGTTTCTGAAAATTTTTAATATCTATTAAATTCTTATTACTTATAATTTCTACTTTATCTTTTTGGCTAACATAACCAATAATATGTATTTGAGAATCATTTACAATCATATTATCAAAAGGATAAACAATAACTATATCATTAGAATAAGCTAAGCTATAAACAAATATAAAAAAGCTAATTAATAAGATTTTGTTCACAAGACTTTTCAAAGTATTCACACCCTTTTTTAAAATCACCTTTAGATTTATAAACTTTTCCAAGTAAAAAATAAAGTCTCCTTTTGTTAGGATAAATTTTCTCTATATTTTTCAATAAGTTTAATGATTTTTCATATTCACCTATGTTATAGTAAGCCAAACTTAAATAAAATTTAGCATCAATAAATTTATCAGATATAGGCTCTAATAATTTAACAGCATCTTTATATCTTTGTAATAATATATAAACTTCTGACAGTTTAACTTTTTCAAAATTAGTTAAATTATCCAATTTTAGAGAACTAAGCCTTTTTATCGCATCATCTTTCTGACTATCGCGAATCAATCTTTTTATAAAATTTATTTCTGGTAATATGCTTCTTCTTCGATCAACAACTGATGTATTACTATATTTTTCATATTCATCTTTACTTATTTTACCTGTCAAATAGTCTAAATATCTATTTATCTTAACATAATATTGGCCTTCATATCCAATAGCATCAATTACTTTATTATTTTTATCTAAAAATATTGTTACAGGTAAAGTGTATATTCCTAAATCCTCAATGATATCACCATTATATAAGGTTACATAAAAGTTTTTGGACAAATCGCCAATTAATTTAAGTAATTCATCTTTTTTTATCTGTTTTATATCCATTGAGTAGCAATATATATTTTTAGTGCTACAAATCTTTTTAAAATTTTTAGCTATTTTAACACTCAATTGTTTATCACTCCTCCACAATAAAACCATTTTTATTTTTTTATCTTTAAGTGAGTTAGCAAAATTCGATTCTTGCGATGTAAACTTACTAAAATCAAACACATCTCCCTTTTTTATGTTTTTTAGGGGGAAAGAAAAACATACATTTGTAAAAATGAAAAATATTATTATTAAATTTGCAATTCTCATAACTCATCCCCTTTAATTATTTTTTACAGGATGAACTCTGTCATAACTCTTTGGTTTATGACAACCTACGACACAACTGCCACCAGTTTTAGTCTTTGTAAAATTAATAGGAAGCTCCCAACCTCCAGATCCAAACGGTACAGATTTCCTAACATGCTTTGGCTGATTGGAAGCATGAACTTCGTGACAGGCTTTACAACTTCTTCCCTTACCTTTAATCCTAACATGTAAATAATGAAGATTTTTATCTCCATTTCTAAAACCAGTATACTTTGTTGTTGATGCAAACTGTAGAATTTGTTCATTATGACAATTAAAGCACAAATCATACAAACCTTTTTTATAAGGGTTATAAAACTTTTTAGGAAAAGCCATTTTTAAGATAAAAGGAAATTTCGCACCATGGACATCATGACAAGCAGTACAACCATCTGTTTTAACAGGTCCATGCACATATTTAGAATTCTTTACTTTCTCTCCGATATCATCATGACAATCAAAACAAATATTTTTAGTATCACTCAATAGTAATTTACCAAAATCAGAAGAATGAGGATTATGACAATCACCACAATTTCCATCACTAACCGGTTTATGTTTATATTTTGCATTATTAATTAAATGAAATAAATTTTTGTCTTTTTTATGACAACTCAAGCATAACTCTTTTTCTGATTTTGCCCTTAAATGGAACTTTGTATCAGAATTGTGCGGATCATGGCATTTAGTACAACCATCCTTAACAGGTTGGTGAACCACAACTTTCTTAAAACCTTCTTTTTTATCACTATGACACATAAAACATAACTTATCCTTGTCAGCTTTTAATTGAAATTTATAATCAGAAGAGTGCGGATCGTGGCAAGAGGAACACTCACCTGCTGCTACTGGACCATGTAAGTATTTTTTCACAGTTTTATTATTTTCGTGGCATTCAAAGCATGTCTTGGACTCATTTTTACTCTTTATAAAATATTTATTAGTACCTCCATGTGGGTTATGACAAGCTGTACAATCACCAGTATTTACTGGAGCATGCACATACTTGCCGTTCATTTTATTATCATGGCACATAATACACACAGGATCATCTCCTGTAGGAGATTTGAAATCTATAAAACTCTTTGGTCTATCAATATGTTTTTTAATTTCTATATTACTAGCAACATGACATACAGTACACTGCTCTGCAGCTACAGGTCCATGAGCAAACTCAAGTTTTTTAATATCATTATGACATTTTGAGGTTGTACAATTAAAAGCATATAAAATTAGTGGGGATAACAATATAATAAAGAAAATAAAAAATTTTTTCATTATCAACCTCCAATACTTTATAAATCAAATAAGCAAATTCCATACCAAATCAAATAAAATCAAATAAAATCAAATCTAATTACCTATAAGAATATCTAATATATTTTTAGGTTTCAAGAGTTTTCTTTGACTTTTTTTTCTGTATTTTTCAGTATGGTAATACTTATATCTTGTCAAACCTTCTGCTCCATGGCACGTATTGCACAATTTAATCACTTCGGAATACATTAAAAAACTATTCAACGAATTACCCTCTACATTACTATATATTTTTTTAAAGTTTTCCTTTTCACTCCAAACATGAGCATCATGACAAGTTGAACAAGTAATAATGCCCTTAATATTTTTATTCCCTTGATTATCAAATAATTTTATCCCTTTAGCTATCAACTCATTGTAAGTAATTACTATTTTTGGATGGCCATAATAATTTACAGTTTTTTTATTTGCCAACCCCTTACTGTTATGACAGTATAAACATAAGTCTTCTATGAAATTTTCGTCATTATATTTATTATATGGCCATAATAAATTATTGCTTTTTGGATAATTGTGTGGTTTATGACACTCTTTGCACACCGAATTCAATTTTATATGTAATATATTTTTTAAATTATGTTCAGAAAAAGTAACATCTTTTTTATTTTTATGACAACCTGTACAAAGCTCATCTGTAGAACCTATATTCTTTGAAAGCATAAAATTATTATCTAAATGAGGATCGTGACACGTAGAGCACACTATTTTCCCATCAAGAAGCTTATATTTATTGTAATTTATATTTTGAGCTAACACAAATGGATGGCTATTGTATATGACCTTATCTCCAACAATAGATCTTAATTTATGGCACTCTACACATCTATCGTTATTGTCACTAGTTTTTAAATAATCATTTTTTTGAAAATGTATATCATGGCAAAATTCACAACTGTTTTCATTAAACTTTTTAAATAAATTACCACTCTTTTTACTCACATTGTGTTTAGAATTTGTAAAGGTAGTTTTATCTTTATGACAATTAAAACAAATATTGCTATCATAAGCTTTAAGAAAATAATTTTCTTTATAACCACTATTTTTATTATGTGCATCATGGCATGAGATACAACTCAATTCCTTTAAATTATATTTTTCAGAATCATTCACTTTTCCAATAGGATGCATTAATTTTACCACTTTCTTATGTGCTATACCATCTTTATTATGACATATTAAACAATAATCATTCTCTGTTTTAATTATCTCTTTGAAAAGATATTTTTTGCTTTTAGCATTATGAGGAATATGGCATTCAGTACAAACAAATAACTCATTATTTTTTTTAATTTTTGCATGTTTTGTAATCAAAATGTTATCTTTATCTTTATGACAATTCAAACATAAAATATCAGTATTTTTTGGGTTGTTTATTAAAAACTTACCTAATTTGCCAGGATTATGGGGATCATGACAACTAACACACATTATTTTCCCTTCTATAAACTTACCATTACTAGTTGTTATTTTGTTTGAAGGGATTATATTTACTGGATGAGAATGTTCACCTACCAATTTTTCCTTTGCTATTTTTCCTTTACTATGACAATCATAACAAACATTCTCTAATGAGTTAATTAAAAGATTTTTATTATCAGAGTTGTGTATCTTGTGACAAGAAACGCAATTTAATTTATCTTTACCATGAGCAGAACCAACAATTGCTTTTTTCCTATTATGACAACTTAGACATAACTTACCGTCTTTGACTTCTTTTCTTAAAAAGTTTTTACTTTTTATATGTGAATTATGACATGTAGCACAGGTTATGTTATTACGATTATTATTGTCATTTAATATTTCGCTAAAATATTTATTCTCTTTTTCAAATAATGGTAAATCTGTTTTATATTTACTTTCAATAAATACAGGATGATTGTATTTATTTTTATTAATTACTTTACCTTTCACAATTCTTTTGTCTAAATGACATGAAAAACAAGCTTTACTCAACAAATCATCATCCGTTTTGGGTAAATCCAATGCCCATCCATGAGGATCATGACATGCAGAACAAACACCATGTTCATAAGGTGATTTTTTAAATTTACTCATAAAACTTTTTAATTTTTTCATATTATGTTTGGTAAAATAAATCGCTTTTTTTTCATTATGACATTTAAAACATAACTCATCATTTTTATTATTTATAATCAACAAAGATTTATTTACACCTTTATGGGTATTGTGACATGTAAGGCAGACAATTTTATCTTCAACAAAAATCCCCCCATTTCGTTCAACTTCTATTCTTTTTACTTTATCTTTAAAAATGATATTTACTGGATGAGTTAACACCCCTTTTTTGTAATACTTCCCTTTTTCTAATTTATCGGTATGGCAATAGGAACACAATTCAGAATTAACATATTTACCCAACAGTAGCTTTTTTTCTTTAGGTCCGTGAGGAGTGTGACAACTTTCACATATCACATTATTTTCTCTACCTAATACACCTCCTGCTCTAAAAAATTCTTCATTTATCAAATAATCTACTTTCGCATCAGGGTGATTATTTTTACCAAATTTATTTGTATGGCATGATTTGCATAACTCAGAATTTTCATTTCGCATTCTTAAAAATATACTTCTTGAGATACCTTCTTTCTCAGGTTCACCTGTACCATGAGCACTATGACATGTAGCACAAACAATCTTTCCATCTTTAAGTGGTAACTTTTTTGGAACTATAACATTTTTTGACGGCTTGACACCAACTTTATGTTTATCCTCAGCCCAAACTCGAATTCTACTATCTACAACTGTCCCATCGTGACAGGAAAAACACATTATCTCTTCAGCTACTACTCTTTTTTCAGGAAATTTAACTATATCAGTTCCTTTATGTTGAAACATAAATTCATCCATCCAGCTATAATGACAAAGTGCGCATTCTTTAGCAGGTTCCTGCCCCGTAGGTGCAGAATAAACTTTTAAACTGAATAGAATTAAATTTAAAAATAACATTAAAACAAAGATATTTCTCTTGCTCATTTTTAAAACCTAAAAACGTAAAGTTTTTTGGTAAAATAATCAATAACACTTAAATAATCTTTATAGATTCTTATTCTCACAGGAGATTTGAACTTAATTAATTGCCCTTTTTTACCTAATAAATATTTTAGATCCCCTGTCTTTTTATCAAATAACTGAATGACACCTAAAAATCCATCAGCTACTAACAAATAGTTTTTGTAAAAAGCTATCCCTTTTGGTCTATAAAAACGTCCACTACTGACCCCCCACTTACCTATATATTTAACAAATTTAAATTTATTATTTAATACTTGAACTCTTGTGTTTATAACCTCAGAAACATAAATATCTCCATTTTTATCAATTAATAAATCAAAAGGGTATCTAAATTCTCTCTCATAAAACCCCATAACGCCTACTTCATCAATAAAGTCTAAAGTTTTAGAATTAAATCTAAGGATTTTATGTCCATCATTACTAACAACAATGTATGTATTTTTATAAAATTCGATATCTGTAGGATCCTTAACTTTAATTTCATACATCTTTTTAAAATTTTTATTATAAACGCAAATCTTATTTTTATTTGGTATTGGTACAAAAAACTTATTATCAAAATAAGTTATACCAACAGCTCCTACTGAATCCTCTAATTTAAATTTTCTATTAACCTCCCCTTTTTTAATATTAATTTTGAATATTTCCCCCTTCTTCGCTTCTAAAACAAATAAACTATCTTTGATAAAAACAGCTGCAGCTGGAACCTCTCCAGCTGCAAATTGATAACTATAAATTTCATCAACATTAATTAACTCATAAGCATATATTCTTGAAACTATAATCAACAATAATAAAATATAATAAAAATTTTTCATTTTTTCTCCGCTAACTTACTTTTGTGGCTCTAAAAACTTTGGAATATAAAATTCTTTATATTTATTTACCATTCCAACAACTTCATTACTTAATATCTGTAATACTCTCTCCCTTTTATAACCAATTTCTAACAAAGGCAGATAACTCAAATCAATAGTTAGGGCATGGCATTCATCACATCTAACTGGATTCTTATCTGTGTATTTATGAATAAGTTTTAAACCTTGGCTTTTTTTAGCAGGTGGTAATTTATTTACTACTTTTCTAAACTCCTCAACAAATTTTCTCAATTCAGAAGAATCAGGTCTTATGAATACCCCTCTCTCAAGAACCATAGGAATTAACTTCATTTTGGAATTACTCAAATACTTTGAAATCTCTATACTTTCTTTCACTTCTCCATTTATTTTATCATACCAAACAAACTTTTTTTCTTTCTTAATTCTTATATGACAAGTCTCACAAGCCAAAAAATCACTATGCATATTTAAAAAAGCTCTTACTGCTTTATTTTTATCGTGAGGGATATCTCCATGACATTTAATACATAAATTAATTTCATCATGAATCACACTATCACCAACATGATGAAAATGTTTCTCTAATTCTTCTTCTTTAATTACCTTATACCCAAGATCATAGGTTACCTTTTTTTCTTCAGTTAACATTTCTTTAAATAGTTCTTCCTGCTTACTTTTATTCTCCTTACCATAGTCAACTTTATGCCATATATGCATTGTAAGCTTTACTACAAGGTATGAACTATAAATAATAAAGATAATTCCAATAATGGCATATATTTTTTTTAAAAAGGTTAACTGATGCCTCATCTAAACCTCCTTATCCACATTCGAATATTCAGTACTTTCCATATAATTCATATAATTTTTATACTGCTCTTCTAACTCCTTTTCCTTCACAAGTTTATAAGCATCCATATCCAAAACTAACTCAGGATTATTTTCGACCAACTTATTAATTCTTTGCCACTCTAAATAATACTCATGTTTCATAATCTCTTCAGGCAAATAACCAGTTAAAAACAATGGAGACATTGGAAACTTATCATAATTTACATGTGCATTATACATATGCCAGACTAATATAACTGCTGCTGCAAGGAGTGCTTCATCAGAATGAGCAATAAAGCTAATATTCAATACCCATCCAGGTACATATTTAGTTGCATCAGCTTCAAACCATAGCATTAAACCTGTTAAACCTAAAACTGGAATACCCCAAAATACTGCCCAATAATCAAACTTTTCTCTCCAATGAAACCTTTCATGTCTAGGCTTTTCGTCTGAAATAAAGAAAACATACTTAAGAAAATCTATAAAATCTTTGATATCTTTTAGGCGTGGAAACATAGGTGAAAAATAAATAAACTTTAACATCCCTTTAATAGAAAAAGTATGAGTTTTTATGCTAGGCTTTATATAATAGATATATAAGTTTTTAAAAAGATAGTACCAATGATAGAAAAATAATGCCACCATTGTACTTCCACATATTCTATGTATTACTGTTGTAACTTCTAAGCCTCCAAAAGCTTTAATTATTGTTTTTGCCCATGGATAATAATAAAACTTCAGAGGAAATCCCGTTAAAATTAAAAGTATAAATGTCGTCATTAAAATAAAATGTTGAATTCTTTGGGCAGGCAATAATTTTAAATAATATTTTTTCCCATTTATTATTTTAATCAAAGGGTATTTCTTTATCATTTACGACCTCCTTTCCTTCTTCTAAGGCTAAAATTTGGAAAAATATCTCTAAATAATTCTAAAACTATCATCAAAGCTAAAGGTAAATAGGCACCTAAAGTCAAACAGGTAAAACCAAGCGCTGTATAATATTCAGGTTTATATAAGTTTTTATCTATAACAACATGCATTCTTACTTCACCCATCCCTGGAGTTGCATTTGGGTGACAAGTTTTCTGTGCGCATGTTTTCCATCTGTTTTTATCTGCAATTGAACTATTTGGATCTTTATAACTTCTTACAGAATGGGCAGATTCATTTGGAGACACATGACAATCTATACAAGTTGGAGCATATTCAAAACCAAAAATTACAGCTTTACCATGAAAAGTATCTTTATAGGTTGCAACGGCATTTTTAAGTTTATGTTTTTTAGCCATTTCATCTTTACCATGGCACCTTTCACACATCCTAACTATTTCTTCACTGTTTTTACTTGTATGTAGTCTATGGCTAACATGATTGTAAAAATATTTTGCAAAATCATCTTTATGACATAGTTTACATCTCGCTAACGCTTTTTCGCTTTGCCCTTCTTCTGTTATATCTTTAAAAATCTGAATGGGTCTAAATAATGGGTTATTATGACAATCAACACATTCTGGAAAATCTTTTTCGTCATGATTATTAACATAAGGATTACTTGGATTATGAACACTATTCATTATGGCTTTTTTAACCTTCTCATGCGAAAATCTTTTTTCACTCGTTGGCTCAATAATATGGCACTCATTTAGACAGTTAACTTTAGTATTTTCCTCATGAGGAATTTTCGTTATTTGATTATGACACTCCTTACATTTAATTTTTCCGTGAACTGACGAATGAAACAATGAATCGTTAACATAAAACAGTCTTGTTCTTCCATCCTTATCAATTCTGGATAAAGTACGGTACTTATGACACAGCAAACAATTTTCATCATCCGCTGCATAACAAATGGTCGTTATTAAAAAAACAAAAATAATAAAAATACTTCGCATCCCACAAACCTCCTAAATTTAAATTTTATTATGACACATGATGCATAAATCCTTACCTTTATTAAATCTCATTCTTCTTTCAAATTTACCTGCAGCCTGTTCTGGAATTAATTCATATTGATGAGGTAAGTGACAAGTTACACATAAAATTTGATAATCTTTACCAAAAGGTACATATATACTCTCCTTAGAAAGAAATTTATTTATTCTATCAATAATTACATTATTAGGTTTTATTAAATGATTAATCCCTGTTGGATGTAAACCACTAACTTGATGACAACCATTACATATCTCATTTATATTTTCACTTTTAAGTTTTACATCATCTTTTGTTTTAGCTGTTTGTATATCAGGTATCTTTAGATGACATATAGTACATGTGTTTGTTATTAACTTACCATTTTTATCTATTTGAATATGTGGATTAAATTTTTTGAAGTATTCTTTTTTATGACAATTAAAACAGTAATCCTCTAACCTGCTATACCCTTTCTTTAACAATTTATAGTTGTTAAAATTATTTTGACACTTAAATACATGACATGTAGAACAAACAACTTTCCCCTCTTTTAAGTGAAAATCATCAGGTATTATTACATCTTTTTTCTCTTTGTATACAAAACCAAAACTATGACCATAGAGATTAACATAACTAACATCATGGCACGAAAGACATAATTTAAGTTCATTTTCAGCTTTTTTAATATTTAAAATATTATGGCATACATTGCATAAGTAATTTGAGTTATGAGGATTTCTCTTTTTTTTTATAAAATTTATAAAATACTCATTACTTAAAAATGCACTTTTCTTTTTTGTACCACTGTGACAAATATCACAAGATTTATTAACTAAACAAAAACTCGATATCTCCGATTTTTTATGACACTCTGAACACAAAACCTTTTTATTAACTACATAATCATCTTGATAAGCAAACAAATCGAGAACAAATGTAAATAAAAAAATAAAAAAGTAATACTTTTTCATACCCCTTTACTATGCAAATTTTGTGCCAACAAGACAACCTATTGATACACAAAACTTTTTATTAAACATATTTTATACAAACTCAGTATGAATTTATATTTTATCTAACAGTACCAACCATTTAGCATTAATGTATTAGAATATTCAAATAAACAAAAATGTTAGACAATCAAAAAATATTGTGATAAGAAACTTAGTAGATTAAACTACAATAATATTTATTATATAAAGGGTGTTGCACAATAATAATTGTTTAAGCACCTCAGATTGCTTCGCTGACGCTCGCAATGACAGTGTTTTTGGTCAATTTGAGGCAACGGAAGTTGCCGAAGCAATCTCAAAACTATAGCGATATAAAAAAAATGATCCGTTGTGCAACAGCCTCATAGAGTGTTTAGATGTATTGGCAAAAAGCAAGCTGTTGGAAGGAGCCATAAATTAGAGGATGTTGCCACCATATTCTAGTATGTTGATAATTAATTGTATTAGATTGATTAGGCATCTTTTATTGCCTCACTACGATTCTATTAGCAGATTAATTTGTAACAGTTTAAAATATATTTAAAAAAGGTGAAACATGTTCAAAATTCTTATTGCAGATGATGATAAGGATATGAGAGAAAATATGAGATTTTTTTTAGAAAAACTAAATTATGACATTATTGAGGCTTCTAATGGCATAGATGCCCTAGAGAAAATTAAAAATGATAATATATCGATAGCGTTAATAGACTGGCTAATGCCAGGTCTTACAGGAATAGAATTGTGTAAAAAAACTAGAGAGTTAAATTTAGATAACTATGTTTATATTATAATTGTTACAGGTAAATCTGAAAAAGAAGATACTCTTGAAGCACTACACCATGGTGCAGATGATTATATTGTAAAACCTTTTAGTTTCAAAGAATTAAAAATTAGACTTTTTAGTGCTGAAAGAATAATTAAGTTAGAAAATAAATTAAAAGAAGCATACGCTAGACTTTATAATGATGCAATTCACGATTTTTTAACCGGTGTATTAAATAGGCGAAGTATTATGTCTGAATTAGAATCACTTTCTAACAATCCTAATGATGAAATTGGTATTATTATTATAGATATAGATAATTTTAAAAAAATTAATGATACATATGGGCACTTAGTAGGTGATGAAGTTTTAAAAGAAATAAGCAATATTATATCTAAATCATTGAGAAAGGATGACTATGTGGGGAGATATGGTGGAGAAGAATTTTTAGTAATTCTGCCCAAACTCAATATAAACGAATCATTCACTGTAGCAGAAAGAATTAGAAATAGTATTGCAAATCACAATTTCCACATTGGTGATATAGACTTTAAAATTACTGTTAGCTTAGGTGTATCATCTTTAAAAAAATTTAAAAACATAAAAGATGCGCTAAATGAAGCTGACAAAGCACTTTATGTTGCCAAAAGAACTGGGAAAAATAAAACCGTTATAGCAGAAAATAAATAACTTAAACTTTTAGGTCGGGAACGGGGGGAGAAAAATAATACCCTTGAGAAAATTCTACTCCCAATTTTTTTATAATTTCATATATAGTTAGATTTGAAACAAACTCTGCTATTGGGTGGCACTTTAATGTCTTAGAAATTTCAACGATATGTCTAACAATATCATAAGTAGAACTATCTGATTCTATATTACTAATCAAAGAACCGTCTATCTTTATATAATCTATAGGCATGGAAATCAGCTTACTAAAATTGGAATATCCTACTCCAAAATCATCTATAGATATTAAAAACCCATTTTCCTTAAATTTAATAACTTCATCTTCCAACTCATAAAAATTTTCATTTTCAAGAAGCTCAATCGTGACTCTACCACTTTCAATATTGTATTCTTTACATTTATTAACCAAATAATTTAGTATACCATTTTCCACATCCATTGGTGTTAAATTAATCGAAACTTTTTTATGATTATCTTTCATTCTTTTAAATACTTCATCTATCAAAATCTTTGTTAAATCCTTGATATAACCAGATTCATTTGCCACAGACATAAAAAAATTTGGTGTATAAATCTTTTTACCAATCTTTATTCTCATAAGTGCTTCATATTTTTCCACAGCACCAGTAAAATTATTTACGATGGGTTGAAAATATGGAACTAAACATCCATCTATCTCATTTTTTATAAGTGCAGTTATCCTGTTTAACCATTCCCAGTTATTTTTATAAAGTTCTACAATATTATTAATTTTACTATAAGATAGATAATCTCTGTTTAGTTTTTTAGCTTCTAAAAGAGCAGTTTCGGCCAACTTTAATTGTAGCTCTGGATAATCCTTATTTTTTTCCTCTAAATCTTCACATTTTGAAAAACCCAATCTAACACTAATAGGTAAGTTAAAACCATTAATCTTTATGCTTTTACTCGACAAGCTTTGATATATTTTATTCAAATACAAATCTTCATTTATTTCACAAGCCAAACCAACCGAATCATAAACAACAAAAATATTTCCATATAATCGGTAAATACTAAACTCTTTAAACATATCCCTTAAAATTTTAGATAGCTCTATTAGATATTTATTCCCTGTATCATAACCATAAATACTGTTTATCTGCCTCATAGATTTTATATCAATAAGAACTATAACAGATTTGTAATCAATGTGCTCTAACATATCGTAGTATAATTTATTCCTGTTTGGTAAGTTTGTCATAGGATCATAGTTTGCAAGATAATTCAATCGTTTCTCTTTTTCTTTTATCTCTGTAATATCAAAACCATAAACTAAATAAGTATTTTGGTTATCAATAAAATATGAAAAGAACTTATAAATTTTTTTATTAGATAATTCTAATTCAAAATCAAATTTATTTTTCTTATTTTTTATATCTTCTACAACTAATGGCGGAAGTTCTTTATCTTTTAGGATGTTATCTGCAGCTCTATTTTTATATAAAATATTCCCATCTGTATTTATCAACAAAACCGGTTCAGGATTATACTCAGGCAAATATCTTAACAGTTCTTTAACCAAATTTTCTAACCTTATTTTTTTTGTATATTTATTACGTTATTAAAGATAATACAAAACTTAACAAAGATTGACAAGTGAAACTTATTTATGACTCATAAAGTAACTTGCCTATAGCAGACTTTCTATCAGTCTTTCGTTTGATAGCATTAAACAATATCTGTTTATCTCCAATTATAATTACCCTTTTTTTAGCTCTCGTAATTGCAGTGTAAATCAGCTCTTTTGTTAACATTTGATGGTCTTTATTCCCTAAAATAAAATAAACATTATCAAATTCTGAACCTTGACTTTTGTGCACTGTCAAAGCAAAACCCAAATCATAACCACTTATCAATGACTCTGGAAACTTTAAATACTCTTTATTCAATGAATCATAAAACATCAAATATTTTTTATCCTCTACCACTGCCACACCCATATCACCATTATACAACCCATTTGAATAATCATTTTTATTTATTATGAGCTGTCTACCCGTATACCAATCTGTTGCACCAAAGCTTTTTTTTAATTTTTTATCCACATAAAAATTTAGAAATTCTGTCCCAAAATCCCCTCTTTTAAATGGAGTTAAAATTTTGATTTTGTTCAAAGCCTGAAGGTAATTCTCTTTTATCTCTTTTTTAAAATCGTCAACGATATTCTCAATCACATTTTTATTTAAATCATAAAACAACAGGCCATCAAAACCTCTTTCACTAAAAATTAGTTCTTCTAATTCATTATATTTCTCAAATTTTATTAACTCAGCCAATCTGCTTATTCCGCTATTTTTTCCAAATCTATAACTTTCGTCAAATTCAATTAAACAGTCAACAATTGGCATAGAATCATTTTCCACAACATTACCATTAAAATCAAATTTATTTGCTATATTCTTCGTAAAAAAATTTAAGGTATTTAACCCAAAAAACTCTTTTATACTACAAATCTCCCCAAGTACTGCTCCAGCCTCAACCGAAGAGAGTTGATTTTTATCCCCAATTAATATCAAACGAGCATCATCCTTTAATGCCTGTAAAACGTGATAAAATATTTCCACATCAACCATTGAAACTTCATCGATAATTAAAGTATCAAAAGGTAATCTGTTATTTTTGTTATAATAAAAACGCATCTCTCTGCTATTAGCACCAAGAAGTCTATGAATAGTACAAGGAGGCTCAATTTTATCAAGAAAAGGGAACTCTTTTAATGATTCTAAAATCCTTGATACTGCTTTTCCAGTAGGTGCTGTTATAGCAATTTTATGATTATCATTATTATCTAAAATTGTCTCGATTATCTTTTTGATTACAGTGGTCTTACCAGTCCCAGGCCCCCCTGATATTACCATAAAATTGTTTATTACAGAAAGACTTACAGCAAGATTTTGTAAGTTATTTAAGTTCTCATCATAAAAAAACTTTTTTATTCCTCTTTTTTTCGCTGATAATTCTCTGATTTTATCTGCAATATATTTTTCATAATTAAAAATCCTTTTAAAAAATAGTTTATCATCAAAAACCACTACCAAGTTTTTCAAAAAGTTATACTTTACAATTTCTGATTTTATCTTTTCACTATCTGGAAAAATAAAGCTTAATCCTTTATCATCTAATTCAAAAAATTCTAACAAATCACGGTTTTCAATACACTTCAAATCAAGACAACTATCCCCATTTTCATAGCTATATGCTAATAATAAAAAAATATTTTTAATTAGCGGATTTTTTGTATTCTCATATACCCATTTAGCAACTTCATACTCAAAATAACCTATAATTTTGTTTTTAAGTAAAATATCTAATACCATCATCAAAAATACTCTAATAGTTTATTTAACTCTTGTTTGCTTAAAGAAAATTTATAATATCCACATTCTTTTTCAGGCTCAAAACCTCTTAAAAATATGTAAAACACATCACCAATTTCATATTTAAATCCACTACTTTGTAAAAATCCATAAATGGCAATCTGATAAATAACCATCTGTAAATAATAATGATGCAATGCTATCTCATCAATTAAACGCTCCCTTGAATAATCTTCAATAGATGAACCTAAAAAATTAGATTTCCAGTCAACAATATAGACTTTTTTATCATATTCAAACACAAGGTCAATAAAACCTCTTAAAAATGTCAAAACACCTTTTTCTACATCAATATCTTGCAATCGCTTAGAAAAAACTGACAACCCTTTATTACTAAAAATACTTTTTAACTCATCTAAAAATCCACGAGAATCATTTAATCTCAAAAAAAACTCAAATTCTTTACTACATTTCTCATCATCTAACTCTGCAAATCTAAAATTTTTATCAATTGCTTTAATTTTTTTATTTAAAACCTTAGATATTATTTTATAAGCTTCTAAGCCAGCAGCTTCATCAAATCCCAGCTTTTTTCCATACTCAAAGCAAACATTCTTTATTTTTTCACTACTCCATCCAAATGATATATCCTCCAAGATCTTATGCAAATAATTGCCAGTTTTTGCGCCAGGAGGTAAAGATATATTTTCTGCAATAAAGTGTTCTTCCTTTTCATCAAGCTCTAATAACTCTTCAAGCTCAAAAATTTCGTTTCCTTTTTCTAAATTTTTTGCAGATTTAATCATTGAAGAATAACTACTTAATATATAGCTATTTTTAAACTCCCCCGAAAATTTTTCAAAAACTAATTTTTTATCCTCATTGCTAAAAGATACTTTTTTATCTGTCGAAGGGACTAAAGTATCAATATATGCATTATCACCCAAAAAATGCTTTAATCTCTGTAGTTTATCGTCAAAAGAAACTTTATCATTTAACTCTGCACCATACAAAAAAGTATCCAAGTATTTATACCCTCTCCTTTTATAATCAAAAATTACACATTTACACTTTGCTCTTGTTAAAGCCACATAAAATAGTCTTGCCTTCTCCTGAATATCGTCTTCAAGAATACTATCCTCTCCATAAATAAACTCTAACAAGTGCTTATTTTCATTAAAATTGTAGAAAAATTTATAAAAAGTTCCCTGCCTATCAAACTGCTTTGGATAATCAAAAAATGGTATGATAACAAACGGAAACTCAAGACCTTTACTTCTATGAATTGTTATTATCTGAATAGCATTTTCATCAGATTCTAAACGCAATTCATAATCTTCACTCCCTTTTATATCCCCCCTTCTCCTTTTAATAATCCAGCTTTTCATCTTTTCTGGAGAATAAACATCATTTAAGGTTTCTTCCTGCAAAAGTTCTAAAATATGCAGATAATTTGTATAAATTCTTTCACCATTTACCCTTTTTAAAATTTTTCCCTTACTATTTTCATCAAAAAAAATCTTAATAAATGCAGGTAAAACACCTAACTTTTGTAAATATTGAGAATAAAGAGCAAATTTCTCAGCATATTCTCTAATAATTTCATCATTAATCTCATAAATCCTTTTATCAAAAACCGGTGTTAGTAAAGCTGTTTTAATCTTCGATGGATTTTTATAATCTTCCAGTGCATCTAAAATTTTAATCAGCTCAAATGCTTGATCTGTTTCAAAAACAGTTTTTGTGGTATTTAATACAGACTTTACGCCTCTGTTGGACAAATATTCTCTAACACTTTCTGCATCAAAATTTGTAGGGACAATAACTGCAATATCTTCAGGTCTTAACCCCCTTTCTTCATCACCATCAATTATTTTTTCATGAGAAAGGGCATAGTTTATCCGGTTAAATAGTGAATCTAAAACTTGATTTTTATTTGTACAATCAAGAAGGTAAATTTCAAAATCACTATTTACAAAAGATTTTATTTTAAATTTATTTTCTTTAAAAAACGATACTTGTTGATACGTTATTCTGTCATCACCAAAGAACGATGCTTTTGAAAAAATCTTATTATAGTTTTCTATTAAATTATCAGTTGACCTATAACAGATTGATAAAACAAACTTATTCTCTTCTTTGATATTTTTTGTGGCATAAAAATACGCATTTAGGTCAGCCCCTCTAAAACCATAGATAGATTGCTTAGGATCGCCGATATAAAATACAGTTTTCTCATTAAATATTTTATTAAAAATCTCAATTTGGAAAAAATCGGTATCCTGAAACTCATCAATTAACAAAACTTGAAGGTTTTTATATCTGCTTGCAAGCTCACCACTATTTCTCAACGACAAATAAACATTTTTTACAAGGTCATTAAAAGTAATGATGTTATTTTTAAGTTTCTTACTATCTAAAAACTCCTGTATGCTTTCGAGATTTGAAATAATTTTATTCTTTATATAATTTTTAAAATCAGTTACAATTTCATCCCTTAACTTCTTTATAGACTCCAAATATTTTGATTCACTTTTGTTAAACTCATATTGAAATATATCAAAATCAAAGATTTTAGTTTTTTTAATAAAACTTTTTACATACCTGTTTGCTGTATCTTCATTTTCCTCAAGCTCATCAATGGATTGATATAACTTTTCTATCTTTTCAACCAACTCTTCACAGTTAATGTTTGATTCTTTAATATAATCCACATCCGAATACCTTAAAAAATCTTCTATAAAATTTTCAAAGTCTGTTGGGGAATAAATCCTAAACAACAAATCTATAATTTTTGGATCTTCCCCATAAAAGACCTTTCTAAACAGATGATATACTGAGTCTTCTATCAACTCTTTGTCACTACTCTCAATCTCATAATTAAAAAGTGATTTCGTCTCTAACGGATTTTCAACTAAAACCTTTTTACAAAACTTATGAATTGTAAAAATAGCTGACTCATCCATCATAAAAAGTGCCATTTTCAAATGGCTCAAAACTTTTTTATCACCCTTAAAACCTTCTAAATATAATTTTAAGTTTGAGTCTATGTCATCACTTTCTTCGTTTATGAATCTATAAGCGTTTACTAAAAATTTCCTTATCCTATTTTTTAACTCTTCTGCAGCATCAACAGTAAATGTTACCACTAGTATATTTTCTGGTAGCATCGACTTTTCGATAATAAGTCGCAAGTAGATAACAGCGATAGTGTATGTCTTACCTGTTCCTGCAGATGCTTCTATTAAATATTTGTTTTTTAAGTTAAATCCAAACTTATATGGATCAAATAGTTTCAAAATTTACCTCAAAATTATACAGTTTTTGATTAATCTCTTTTAAAAATTCAAAATAACTTCTGTTGATTTCAAAGTTATCAACAAAATATATCAGATAGTTATCTACTTTGTTATTAAACATCTTTTGAAATAAAGAGTTTTCAAGACTTCTCAAAAATTCTTCATATGTTTTATCTACTATCTTATCGTCAAATATTATTGGTTGGCATTTTCCACGCTCAAAAACATCCACAATAAAAGATAAATAACTAAAATCGAGGTTAAAATCGGCAGATTTTATTTCATTTTCCCTAATAAGATAGAAACTATTTTTATTTGAAACCAAAGTTTTTACTACCCATTCTAACTGATAACTTTTATCTTTAGCTTTGTTAAAGAAATCCATAAAAAATAGGTTGCCATTTATCTGATAATAAATTTTCCCCTCCAGTGAAAATTTATCACTAATTTTACAATTAATATCTAAGTCATTTAGCAATTTAAGAGAATATTCAGGTGAAACTCCTTTTAACAAATTATCAAGATAATATAACCTCCTTTTTATTCTTTCTAAATACCCTTTTCCAATATTTGCGTGAGGCAAATCTCCACTAAATTCAAGCTTATCAATCACTTTAAAATCTCTTAATATTTTAAAGATTAAATTGTATTCATCATATTTCCCAAGATAAAGAGGTTCTTTTGACTCTAAAACACTTGTTTCTTCTTCAAAATCAATACCATTTTCTTTAAAATAATATTTTAACGGATTGCGCAAAAAAGTAGTAAGTTTACTTAGACCAATCTTTTCTACTTTTTCTCCATTATCTACTTGTTTTGAAGATAAAACCAAAATATTCTCTTTTTCAAAACTCAAATTATTATTAGATGCTATTTTAAAATCATCTTCGTTATAATTATAAAGTTTACTATTTTTTTCAAAATATTTACTATTAAAAGAGTGCAGTGGGTGCTCAATCCTTTCTAAATGCATAAAATCAACAAGCTCCACCACAGGAAGTGAAGGGTTAATTATCTTATTCTTTTTTAAGTCTCTACCGATAAAGCTTATATAAAGATATTTTTCAGCAGAAATTATTGTATCAAGAAACAACAGTCTGTCAGAAAGTTTTGCATTTCTATCCCCTTTTCTTCTATTTTTTTCCATTTCATTAATAAAAAGTTTAACATCTTTCCGTGGAAAATTCTCATCTGTCATCCCAAGCATACAAACCACTTTAAAAGGGATACTTCTAAGAGGAACAAGCTCACAAAAGGTTATCCCTCCCCTCATAAAATTATAAGAATTTTTCACGTCATTTGTTACTACCCTTAAAATCTCTAAAAAACCTTCTAAATCAACTATTATTTCCTCACTTTCAATCTTTTCTAACTCACTTAAAAAACTTAGGAAAGAGGCTGAATCGCTAAAATTTTCACCGATAAAATCATCAACAATATTAAACAAAATCTTTTTTGCATTTTCTAAAGATACTTTATCTTTAAAAGATTCATAATAAAATTTTATTTTATCAATAATATAAAGTAACTTACCAAGCAGATCTGCCTGCGAAAGTTTAATATTTGTGTATGGCAACACATTATCAATAATATAATCTTCTCCACTAATCATCCCCAACATCAATCTCTTATAAAAATATCCAAAAGTATTATTTAAAGATATATTTTCATAAAAACTTTTTATTTCACTTTCAGAAAGCCCCCACCTTAGATTCAGCTCATTTATCAGATAATTTATTACATTCAACTCGTTTTGATTGATATCAAATTTTGATCTAATAGCTTCATTCTCAATCATATCTAAAAAATCAACCACACTCAAATCTTCCCTCAAACAGCTCAAAATCTTAAAAACTCCTTTAATACCAACATCATCATTTAAATAACTATTATCAGAGATATTGTATTTGATATCCTTGTTTTTAAATACTGCATCAATAAAAGGGGCATATTCATTTATATCAGAGCACATCACTACAATATCTTCTAAAGAAATTGACTTATCCTTATCAAGAACACTTAAAATATAATTATAAACACCTTCTACCTCTCTCAGTTTACTATGAAAAGAGTGGACTTGGATTGTGTCATCATTTACAATTTCTGCATCTTTAACATTTTCAAAAATACTCTGTTTAAGTGTGCTAAGAGCGGTTTTACCATCGTAATCTTTATAATCTTCATACTCTATAGGTGTTGGCTCCATATCATATAATAAAGAAATAAACTCCTGTAACATCTTACCATTATTCAATAATATTGTATTGCCATCCTCAAAATAATCAGTAAGGCTACCATATTTCTTTTCAAAATATACTCTCGCCTTTTCGCCTAAATCTTCAAACCAATAACTTTTGGAGGGATTGATAGTGTATAAATTAACCCTTTTAAACTGTGACAAATTTTTCAAAAAATTAATATAAATTGGAGGTAAAATGGATATGGAAAAAAGATTTATTGTATCAGGTATTTTTTCAAGAAGGTTTTTATCAAATTTATCTTCTATAAATTTTTGAATACCAACAACAATATTTTGCCTTGAAACAACAACCTTTTTAAAAAGTTCTCTCTGCCATTTTGTCATTATTTTGTCAGGATTTAATAGATATTCATACCTATAAGTTATATACTGGTCAAAAATATCAGATAGTTTCAACGCAAGTTGGACACATTTTTTACCACCAACATCATCAATATATGCTGAGAGCTCTTTTGGAACACTTTTCTGTAAGTATCTAAGAATTTCCAAAAATATTTCTTTTTTATCTAAAAGTGCTTTTTCTTTATCAAGAAGTTGTAATATTTCTAAAATTTCTAATATAAAATTTCTTGGAAAAAGAAAATTAAAATTGCTAAAAAAACCTTCTCTTTCGGTAAATTTTAAAGACAACCATCTAACCATCCCATCTGTTTGAACAACAATCCATCTCCGATCAAAGAAATGTTTAACAGATGCTGATTTAATATTCGTATATAATTTATCAAAAAGTATATTTAAATCATTTGAAAGGTATAAATGTAGTCCGTTTTTCATAATAAAATAAAGGGGAAAATTCCCCTATTTCTCTTAAATAAGATTTTTAAGCTCGCTCTCAATAATATTTTGATATTCTGCCATTTTATCTTTACTTGAAGCTTCAAATCTCATCACAAGCACCGGTTGAGTATTACTTGCTCTAAGTAGCCCCCATCCATCTTCAAAAATTACCCTAATGCCATCAATATCAATAATATCCTTTATGTTATATTTGCCATTATCTTTATATTCTTTAAAAAGTTCTGTTAACTTTTTAACGATTTCAAACTTTTTATCCTCTGGGCATTCAAAACGTATCTCTGGAGTATTATAAACCTTTGGAACATCAGATAATAAATCACTCACCTTTTCTACTTTTTTATCAATAAGATTATTTACATAAGCCTCTAAAAATCTAACAGATGAATAAATGGCATCATCATACCCAAAATATCTATCATTAAAAAAGATATGTCCGCTCATTTCACCAGCTAGTTCTGCATTTGTCTCTTTAAGCTTATTTTTAATGAGAGAATGGCCAGTTTTCCACATTATCGGCTCTGCACCTATCTTTTTAGCATAGTCAAAAAATACTTGTGAAGCTTTTACATCAGCAATAACCTTTGGCTTTTCATAAAATTTCTTCAGCTCTTTTGTATAAACAATTAGTAGCATATCACCCCAGACAATGTTTCCACTTTCATCAACTACACCAATTCTATCCGCATCACCATCATACCCTATACCAAAATCAGCTGATTCTTTTTTAACAGTTTCTATCAAATCTTTTAAATTTGCTTCCACTGTAGGATCTGGATGATGGTTTGGAAATCTACCATCCTCTTCACAATACAATTCTACTGTATCAACACCCAGACGTTTAAAAATCTCTGGAGCTACCCTTGAAGCAACCCCATTACCAGCATCTATTACAACTTTAATTTTTTTACCTAAATTATCTATTTTCTCTTTTAATTCTTTAAAGTGCTCAACATTCCAATCAATGTATGCACTCACTATATCGTAATTGCTCACAGTTCCTTTTTTATCTGATTTCCTATAACCATATTTCATAATATTTTCATAAACAGATTGAATCTTCTCAGAGTGAAACGTCGTTTTTCCTATACCAAATTTCATCCCATTGTATTCCGGAGGATTATGGCTTCCAGTAATCATAATAAACCCATCAGGGTTCAAATGAAATGCACTAAAGTAAGTAACTGGAGTGGGACATCTTCCAAGCTCCACAACATTTACTCCAGCATCTATCAACCCTTCCTTTACCCCTTCAAAAAGCTCATCAGAAGATAGTCTAACATCTCTTCCAACAGTAACAGTAGGGTTTTCCTTACCCGTTTCTTCTTTTACTTGATAAGCAAAAGTATTTGCTATCTGTTTTATAACTTCTTTATTAAAATTATCAGGAACAACCCCCCTAATATCATACTGTCTAAAAATCCCTCTATCTATCATTTCCACCTCCTTTTTAAATAAATCATCATTAATAACTTATTAAAATAATAACACATTTTCAAGAAAAAAAGAAATTACTGATTAATAAGACATAATTTTTCTCAAAATCAAATGTAAAAAGAAAATTTTAGTGGATAATTTTCAACTTATAATAATGCTAACATCTTGCTTTGAGTAATATCACAAAATAATCATACATTTTCAAATTATTAACTTTTATGGCCTTTGTTTTTTTACATATTACCAGTCTTTTCCAATTAAAGTAATATCATCATGTAATCTATCAGGAGCATAATTGTATAACAATTGAATTATCTGCTTTTTAGTCTTTTTTAGACTAGGTTCAAATATATTAATCATATTATCATTAGTTATAAATGACAGTTTTGTTTGCATACGTCTTGAGGTAGCCCAATCTTCACCCCCTATAATTGTTTTTGTATCCTTTAAGCAAATTCTATTTAAATTTTCCCATTTAATCTCTTTGACTCCTTCAGGATATTGAATAATAATACCGTTTCTATCGATTTCTATACTTTGTGTGTCTATGTTAGAGATAAAAAAAGCAGTAATTGCGGCAGATGGTAACCAAAACATAGCTACCACTTGCAAAACCATAGGCTCTGTATCATATAAGTATATTTTAGTATGAAATATTGTATCAATACCCCACGCCAAAGCTGAATATGCTGCAAAACTTAATGAAATAATAAATATAATATCACCCATTTTAGCCAGCCATCTTGGATTTAGGCCAATACCTTTTCTCTTAGAATAAGACTTTTTAAGAAAAAAATATCCATATAATATTAAAAAACTTGATAATGTGTAAGCCACTATTGAAATTGTATAATTTAACTTTATTTCACCAAATAGAACTATAATTCCTAATCCTAAACTTATCATCATATAAGCAATAAATCTGTATATATAAGTGTGCATAAATATTACTCCTCTAAAAAAATATCAAATGTTTTATTTTTACTCTTTTCTACTAACATACATTAAACAATAACATCTGGTAAAATCTTAAACATTAAAATATTAAATTAACTTTAAGCTTAAATTTAACTATTTAATCCGTTTGCCCCATATATGGGTTCCACCTTGATTAAAGCCCTCAAGGGTATCATTATGAAGTTCAAGCAAATCAACTGCACCACTTTCCCAAACTATACGATAAGTTGGTATACTGTTAAATCGAATAACACTCCATCCATCTTTGTTCCCTTCAGAAGATCGACATGTGCCATTTTTGTAAATCCATACAATTTCTCCATTAAACCATTTCCATATACCATTTATATCTGTGTTATTAATCTTATCACTGTTCAAATTACCTATATCTTTAGTTTTATGTATATTTGAAATATCTAAAAGATTTCTTTGCTTCATATAGAAATTTAAAATCTCTTGAGGTGAAAGTATTCTATCATACAATTGAACATTAGCTATTTCACCTTTGAAAAATTGCGACATACCTGATGAACCATTCACATAATCATAATATTTTGGGCTTTTGCAACATGTTCGATCATAAAAAGTTGCACCCAAATATAGATTTCGACCGTCAATATAATCCGTCGGATTAGATATTACCTTAGAATCTACCTCTCTACCGTTTAGATACATTTTGGCAAATCCATTGCCGGGAACTGCTGAGACAGCTACTACCACATTATACCATTTGTTTGGATATATGTTAGGGCTATAGAGATCAGCATAATTGTTTTTATAGTTATTGTTTCGCAAAGAAAATTGTATCTTGTCATTAATTATACGAAGGATATAACCAGCATTTTTATAAAAAGGGTTCCCAGGAAAACAACTGCCACTATAGCCATTATCTTTAGACAAAATAGTTCTCCAGCCCTCTCCCCATTTATCAGTAGAATATCTAACGCCCCTCAAATCAGAAGCTTTAAACCATAGAGAAATCGAAAGTGCCTGCCCTTTTTTGAGATCAGAAATACTGTTTTTTGATATGGTTATATAGTCATCATAACCTTTAAACTTATATCTGTTTTTAAAAGTAAAAGAAATATTATTATCTGGATGAATTACCACGTATTGGCCAGTAGATAAATTTGAAGTAGGTATATAAGATTTTGTTTTGTTGAAATCCGAACTGATTTCTTCACTGGTACGAGCAAAGTTATAAATTCGAACTTCATCAATAAAACCCTTAAAAAACCTTCTATCAAGTGTGTTGCCACCTATATGTATTTGAGGATTGGCATTTAGAGCGTTTCTACCTGCAAACATAGAAGCTTCTTCTTTACCATTCACATACATCCTAACTTTGCCAGTCTTTCTTTCTCTGGTTACTGCAACATGCATCCAACCGCCTTTTGTAACAGTAGTACTACTTAGAATGCTCTTGTCCGGATTGCCAGTAAACATACAAAATTTGTTATTTAATAGAGCTAAGATGAAGTCATTGTTTGTGCCACCTACATCTGACCAAATAAGACCATTGCCTTGATAACATTGGGTTCCTGTTAAACTCTGAGAATCAGATTTTACCCAAGCCTCTATCGTAAAATCATCTTTTATCCTTCTAGGTATTTCAAGGTATGCATCAGTACCATTAAATTTTAAAGCTTTTCCACTAAATCCAGAGGAAAAAATGGCACCATGGTTGACACCATGATTCCTATATCCAGAATAGTCTTCAGTATCTCCATTCAATGGATAATATGCGATGAGTCCATTATTGTTTAATGAATAACTTGGCTTAGTTACTGTTCCAAAGGAATGACTGTCGACAGTTATACATTCTCCTGATTTCACCATTTTTGGTTTATCAGAGAACATCTTGGGTGTTACCTCAACCTTTCCTCTATCAACACAAACCTTTGTAGCATTAGTTTCATGTCGGTGAGAAACATGAAAGATAGTTCCTCGTACACCCGCTATACAAGTAGGTGTTGAAATAGAAAAGTCAACTTCTTTAAAATTCCTATCATCTTCATTAAAATCGACCCGTATATCGCCTTCTGGCATGAATGTTTTTGCAGTAATGCCACCTTGTGTAATAATATAATCTTCAATTGAAAAATTACTCATATTATGTACAGTTACTGAACCTCTTTCTGCAAAATCAATCAAGGCACATGAACCCATTCCAGTTATTATTACGGATTTTCTGTTTAATATTATTGGACCGTTAGCTGGTTTACAATTTTCAAAATCTATAAAATTTCCATCTCCATTTATATCAACAGCTATTTCATCTCCGCTCCATTTGGTCAAAAAAATATATTCTTCATTTTTATTTGTGTTTTTTTTCATCTTATTATATTTGATTATAGGCAGTTGATGCATTTCGCATTCTAATTTTTTAATATTATTATTTTTATGCACATTGATAATGTATACCTGCAAATTCACTTCTCCAGGAACATAATAAAGCTCATAAGCCCCAGTACGTTTGCCCGCTTCAATAATAATCTTATATTCTCCAGCCTCATAGAGGGGCGGTGGTGCGAGGTACTTGAGCGAGCCATCTGGATTGACCTTATAGAAAAACATATTTGACTCTGATCTTACTTTGGATCCCTGCATGCATTTATAGTAAGTAACTTTAGTTATTTCATGCCAATTATTATCTTTGCCTTTCTTAAGCACCCAGAAACTGGGTTCCTGATGGTAAAATACCCCTTTTGGAACCTTAGACTCAAAATGAAATGTTACATATCCGGGATAATCTAGAGTAAATTCATAGGTTCTTCTCACTCTTTTGCTAACCGTGTCCCAGGAAATTCTGTCTTTATTATTTTTGCAATTGATCCACTCATTATAGTTATACATGTTACGTTCCCAACATTCAGAAAACTTTACTGTTAAATTTAGAATTTTTTTACTCCCAGGATACGTAGTCACTTTTTTCCAATTATCAGCATAAATCGTACGTCCAAACAGAGTAGAAATCTCCACAATTAGTAGTAGAATAATAAATACTTTAAAGTTAAATAATTTTTCAATTTTCATCTTATTTCTCCTTCATCATATCTAAAATGCTAGATACAGATTACCTATACTTTTGACCTAAAATCTTGTATTAATTTGAATACGGAAGAAAATAGTATAAATATTACTTTTGCAAATACTAGCATTAAAAGATTTATGATTTTCATTTCATGGCCTTATCTCTATTGGAGTGCCTACTTTTACCATTTTCCAAATTACATCCATATCTTTATTACTTACAGCTATACATCCTTTTGTCCAATCAAATTTTTGCGATATGAACGAAAGCCAACCCCAACCTTTTTTTTGACCATGAATCATAATATCTCCTCCTGGAGAAACCCCCATCTTTTTGGCTCTTTTTACATCTGAAGTATTTGGATAAGATATATGGATAGATTTATAATAACGACTACGTTCATTTTTATAATCTAAAAAATATATACCCTCTGGCGTTTTTTCATCACCCTGTTTTTGTTTTGCTCCTTTCGGATTACCTCCCAGGGCAATATGAAATGATTTTAATATTTTGCCTGATTTTAATAGATAAATTTTGTGTTTTGATTTTTTAACCAACACATAATCTGCATATTCTACTCCAAAACATTCAACTGATATAAAAAATAATAAAATGAATATATTTATCACTATCAAAATATTATTATGCATTTTCATTAAATCACCAAATTATAAATTTAGTACTAATTCTAATAAAGCTCATAATAATCTAATAGAAGATGTTGCACATTAAAAGAAACATTACTTTTTAGAGTTCCTTCAATAAAGCTCGTAATAACAATCTTTTTAACTTATTAAGAAACAAAAAACTGTTTAAACAATCTCATTTTCAGAAAACTGCCATTCAAAATATGCACAACACTCTCAATAATTAATATGTTGTAAATAAATCAAAAATCAAGTTAGAATATTTCGAAGCTTCTAACAAAGTATTATAAAAAGACTTTTAAACAAAGATTTAAAATAAATGTATAAATATAATTTTATATCAATAATCAATATTTCTTATAGCTTTTTGTTTGTCATTAGTGAAAAATATTAAAAAAGTATCAAACTGGTCCAGAATATTTCACAAGAATCTAACATAATGTTGTTTTTAAGAACATAATCAAAACAATCTGAGAGTTAGAACAACAATTAATATTCTATACTCTCTAGATATTAAAAAAATAACTATTTTATTTTTTATTTAAATTAATATTCAATTATAATCACAACTATAGTTGAAACTCAATTTTAAGCATGTTAAAATTGAATATAAGCCTTTTATCTTTTGTCAATTAGATCTTGTGTACTCAAGAAATCATTGATTTAAGCTAAAAAGGTATATTCTCATACATTGTTGAAATATAATATGGAGGATAAGAATGTATAAGTATTTAATAATTTTTGCACTGTTTTTAGTAAGCAGCTGTTTTAATGGTTCATCAAGCTCAGATTATGACAAAGCTGTTCAATATTGCGAAGAAAACGGAGGTAAGGTCTTAATGTCTACAGATACGAATGAAGAAGTATGTCAATATTATGAAACTTATGACTATGATGATGGAGAACATACCTATACAATGGAGTGTGAACTAATGACATTGTATCAAGGTGGAGACTGTTCAGGTATAAATGAGCCTATTAATGAATTGCCACTTGTTCAATGGTGTCCTACTTGTGAAAAAACAATTAGGGAAGCTTTTCATGGTCAAGTAATCGATATATTATTAAAACTTGATCATACAGGCTATGTCCATGGTAGCCAATTTATATTACATCCTAATTATACTGATATAGGTGGAGACGATATTGAATCATACAATTTATTTTTAGATTGCTCAGGTTATGTTGGATACTATGTAGTACAGGGAATAGCAAAGCCTCTTTTTGATAAAGTTGATACATGCTATCATTCTGCAAGACCTCTTGCAGCAGATTTTGCCGATGCTTTTGCAGCAGCAGATAATATTACTGTTGAAACTGAAGAAGCAACAATGTCTGACTTAGATAATCCCGATAATTTATGCTGGGGCAGAGTTACTCATATAAAGGATGCAATGCCAGGGGATATTTTAGTCTATAAGCATCCTGAAAATATAGAAGGAGACACTTGTGATAATTATACTGTAACAGGGAATACAGGACATATAATGTTTATATTTGATTATCCTCAGAAAAGTACATATTATCACAACAATGAATGGCTGGTTAAAATTTCTGACTCAACAACTTCTCCTCACAGTAGTGATAGTAGATTTTCTAATACCTGTAAGTACAAATTAGTAAACGGACAACTTGTTTGCGAAAAAACAGAGTTTGTGAAAGATGGAAGTTTTATTTATGATAAATCACAATATAAAACAAACTATTACACTGCCTGGACATCGCGCTACAATGATGGAGATAAAAACTATAAGGAAGAAAATGATGATTGGATAGAATTATGTATAGATAATAACACCTTAGATAATAATACTTTTCATAGAAGATGTAGCGATTTTGGTTTGGAAACTCAAAAGAAAATTTATCCTGAAACTAAAAATGTTGATTCTTCTACTGGAATTGGGGTAGGTTATATCTATATTTCCGATGACATGGATTATTATAGGGTAAAATATGGTGCAGATAGAGATTATGCTGAAGTTTATATAGGCAGACCAATCAAATGTAACAAATAAATAAACGGAGAGGGCGGGATTCGAAAACCCCAAATAGCTATATGAACAATTAAACCAAATTATAAAAAACGCTATTTTTAAAGGATTTTAAGAACATTTTATAATTGCAAATAATCAAAGCATAACAAATTTTATCACAATTTTATCACAATAATATCACAGTCCAGCACCCGGTAAGTTAAAACTTTTAACTACTTATATGAAAAAATTACTGATCCTATAAATATTTTTACCATAAACAAATTTTAATCTTAGGGCTAGCAATCAATTCCTTAATAACCTTTATAACTTTCTTTTTGCTAAATATGATGTACAAAGTAGATCGTTAAGAAATAAAAGGGTTAAATTTTATGATAAATTTCAAGGAGATAAAAATCTTACGCATTAGTTGAACTATGGTGAGTGTTGAAAAGTAAATCTATCTTCATAATTTCTTCATAAATGTTATGATAACGTTTGATGTAGAAAAAATAATATAATAAATGGATTATTATAAAATATGCTAAAAGGTAATTTAAATGCTGATAAAATTTATATGTTAATAAGATATTATTATATAATTATTTAAAAAATAATTTTGAAAAAGAACCTAAACAATAAATTTAGTTCAACATAGGATTAGAGATATATTACGATTTTATTATTAATAATTTTATGATTAAAAATTATGAAATACATATGAAAGATAATAATGAAAGCATTCAATGCGGTATGTTTATATATTTAATACTTTTGGAGACTATTTATGACTGTTAACAAACCAATAGGGTTATTTTATGTAACGGCAGGTAATGGACACAAAATAGCAGCAAGGGCTTTGGCTGAAAGTTTTATAAAAAATGATATTTGTTATTATATCATAGATGTACTGTTTTTTACAAACAAGTTATTCCAATGGTCATACAGCTCAATATATGATTTTATTGGTGAGCATTCCCACTTAGCCTGTAAAACTATTTATAAAATTACTGATAGAAATAGGGATAAAAGTAAAATACTTAGCATTATCGATAAGTTAAGTCTTGATAATGTGGAAGGTTTTGTATCCTTCATAAAAGAAAACTCAGTAGAAAAAGCAGTTTGCACTCATTTCCTCCCTGCCAATATTTTGTCAAAGATGAAAGATGATGGAATATTTCATGGAAAGATATATGTAACAGTTACTGATTATGGATTACATAAAATGTGGTATGACAAAAATATTGACTGCTACTTTGTAGCAAATGAAGAAGTAAAAGATGAATTAATAAAGCTTGGTGTTAGAAGCGATAAAATCCATATTACCGGTATTCCAATAGCAGATAAATTTAGAAAAAAAATAGATTCGGAAAACCTTAGAGCTAAGTTAAATATTGACGATTCAAGAAAAACCTTGCTTCTAATTGGTAGTGCTATAAGTGAGAAGAGAATATTTGATATAATTCAAGAGATATTTATTTCTAATAAATATCTAAATTTAATTGTCATTGCCGGAAGAAATAAAAACCTATTGGGAAAAATAAAATATTTTGAAAGCAATGAATATATAAATTTGCAGAAATTAGGATTTGTAAATAATATTGAAGAATATTTAACCGCTTCTGACTTAGTTATTACTAAGCCAGGTGGATTGACTGTCAGCGAGGCTTTAGCTTGTGGTGTACCAATGTTTCTTATTGACCCTATTCCATATCAAGAGACAAATAATGCTTTATATTTAACAAAAAATAATTGTGCTGAATTTTCACAAGAAGATTCGCACTTATTAGTAAAAAAAGTTTTAAATTTGCTTAATAATGATACTAAATTAAATTTTATGAGAGAAAACATAAATAAAATAAAAAAAACATATGCTTCTGATGAAATTGTAAAAATTATCAAACAAGATGGGGAAAAAAATGAAGACAGGTGAAATTATTACCGGTTATTTCAGTAAAAGGAAATACCTAAGAATCATTTTAATTATTTTAATAATTATATTTTGGGTTTGGTCAGAATTGGGTGATTTGAAAAAGATAGAAGAACACGATTTAAACTTTAAATCTTTGCAGGAAATAAATAATAGATATAACGGTGGAGATTTTTCTTTTGCAGTTATGGGGGATAATAAAAATTCATCAATTTTTGATTATATAATAGAAAAAATAAACCAGGATGATACATTGCTTTTTGCTGTAATTGGCGGCGATTTGGTTATGTATCCTACTAAAGAAACTTATCAGGCTTTTTTAAACCAGTGGAAAAATATTCAGATACCTACCTTAGTTTTACCAGGGAATCATGATGTAGCTTTTCAAAATCACTATTTTTATCATACGATATTTGGTAGATTTTATTACAGTTTTACACTGGGTAATTCAAAATTTATTATGCTTGATAATAGTAATGAAAAAAATATATCTGATGAACAGTTATTTTGGCTTGAAGAACAGTTAAAAAATTCACAAAATTTAAAATATAGATTTGTTTTTATGCATGTTCCACTTTGGGATCCTAGAGATTTTGACAAAGGTGGGGTTAAGTTTGCTCATGCTTTAAAAAATCCTGATTTTGCAAGAGAATTGGAAGATTTATTTATAAAATATAATGTAACAATACTTTTTGAATCACATATACATGGATTTTATACTTACACAAAAAGGGGATTAAAACATATAATTACCGGTGGTGCTGGTGCAGAACTAAAAGGTACTGATCCGAATTCAAATTTTTATCACTATATAAAAGTAAATGTTAGCAATGAAAATATCAGTACCGAAGTCGTAAAAATTGATAAAAATGTTGTTTTAATAGGTATTAAAAAGTATTGGAATATCGCCAAGCTTTATTTTGCTACTTTAGGTAAAATATATTTAAAACAAATTATTCTTGTCATTTTTATTATAGCTTTGTTAGTTGATATGTATTTTGAATATTTATTTTATAAGAGAAAACAGAATAAATGAAAAAACACATACTAAAAGCAGTTAATATATTAATAATTTTGGTTATTTTATACCTTACATTTACCTTTCTGGCAAAAATATTCCATAGTTTATCCTGGGAAGAGGTTAAAAGTGCTGTTTTACTTATTGATAGTAAAATGATTACTTTGGTAGCTATATTAACTGCTTTAAATTATTTCATCGTTACTTTTTACGATTTGATTACGGTAAAACAGATAAAGTTAAAAATACCCTATAAAAAAGTATTTTTATACTCATTAACCTCATTTATTTTAAACAATAATTTGGGCTTTGGTGCAATTATGGGTGGTGCACTAAGGTTTAGATATCTGACTAAAATTGGGATGTCACCAATACTTATTACCAATTATATGATTTTATTTTCCTGGATTTATTGGTTAGGGCTTATCGCTCTAAGTTTTGTAGTATTTTTATTTATAGAGCCTGGCTATTCATTGTCATTACCATTTATTCACTTTACAATTCAGGCCAAACTACTTGGTTTAGTAGCCTTGATAATAGTTTTAATATTTTTTATTCTTTCTTTTTTAAAGCAGAAAAAAATTATATCTGGCGCCATTCTTTACCCAATTGCAAAGCCAAAAATATTATTACTTCAATTTACAATATCTACTCTAGACTGGCTTCTTTTAGGGCTTATTTTTTACTTTTTACTTCCTAATCATAGTATCGGTTTTTTTAAATATTTACCTATTTATTTAGTGTCGCAAATTACGGCAGTTAGCAGTCATGTTCCTGGTGGTACAGGTGTTTTTGATGGAATAATGATCTTTTATCTAAAAAATTATTACGAAGTAAATGCATTGGTAGGGTCATTATTTATATTCAGATTAGTATATTTTTTAATTCCACTTGCTTTTGGAATTTTACTTTTCTTTTTTAATGAATTTTATCTATCAAAAAATAATTATAGAATAATATCAATAGAAAAGTAAAAATGCAATTGTATTATAATTTATCCTAGTGTAATAATTCTTATACTGTAATCTCCCATATTTTTCAGCTCGTTTATTTCTTACCACTAAAAATAAATTCTACTATTTCATCTTTCGATATTTATAAATAATATTAATTGCATAAGGTATCTCTCTTCTTATTTTTTATTTTCCTAAAACTATTTGAAAATTACAATAAATATATTTATTTCAATCTTTACACAAAACTCTTATATACTAACTTATATTTCAAGGTTGAAATTCCAAATTATTGTAGTTATTGTTAATGATAACAAACTTATAACAATAAATAAAAAATACCGGATATATTACAATGAATAGAAAAATAGGATTGAAAGAAGCTATTTCCATAGGCATTGGAGGGATGGTAGGTGGTGGTATTTTTGCTGTGCTTGGACTAGCAGTATCTTTAGCAAAAGGGGGGACACCTATAGCTTTTTTATTTGCTGGAATTATAGCATTATTGACATCGTACAGTTATGTTAACCTTTCAAAAACATATCCCGATAGAGGAGGTACTGTAAAATTTATCAATCAAGGCTTTGGTAAAACGGTTTTTAGCGGTGCAATCAATAATCTTTTATGGGTAAGCTATATAATTATGCTTTCGCTTTATGCTTCGGCCTTTGGTTCTTACGCACCCAATTTATTGGAATTAACACACAACAAAACTACTGATTTTCATATTTATGCCAGTGCCATTATCATCTTAGCGTCCATAATAAACTATTATAGTATTGTAGTTGTGGGCAAAATAGAATCGTATGCTGTAGTTATCAAGTTAATTATTTTAATTGCATTTATTATCATAGGATCATATGGTTTGATAGGTAATCCTAATGTATACCAGTTAAATGTTTCTAACTGGAAATCTCCATTAAAATTATTTGCTGGAGGTATGGTGATTTTTGTCGCCTATGAAGGATTTGAATTGATAGCGAATGCGGTACCTGATATTATTAATCCTGAAAAAAATATTCCTAAAGCTTACTACTTTTCTGTAATTTTTGTCATATTACTTTACTTCACAATAGCTTTAGTGACTGTAGGCTCATTACCTTTTTCTGAAATAACAACAGCACAAGATTATGTTTTGGCAGAAGCTGCTAAACCTATGTTAGGATCAATTGGTTTTAAAATTATTACTATCGCAGCTCTTATTTCCACCTTTTCAGCCATTAATGCATCTTTATTAGGCGGTAGCAGGGTAAATTTTGAAATCGCCGAAGATGATGAACTGCCACACCATTTCCTTTCAAAACTTTGGAATAAGCCCATAGGACTAATAATTACAGCTTTAACTACGTTTATTTTAGTCAACATTCTCAAATTAGAAAGTATATCTACAGCTGGAAGCATTGGTTTCTTATTAATTTTTAGTGCCGTCAATTTTGTTGGTTATAGATTATCTAAAGAAACAGGCAGTAATAAAATAATTTCATTAACAGGTTTTATTTTATGCTTGGTTGCAATATTAATTTTGATCAACCAACAATGCAAATCAAATTTTATTGGTGTTATAATATCAATAGCTATTATTAGTATTTGTTTTTTAATGGAATGGATTTATAAAAAAACAGAAAGGAAATAATATGGATAATTTATTTACTTTTTCCCTTACCGTTTTTACTGGTTTTTTTGCAATTATGAACCCTATCTCAAATATGCCAATATTTTTAAGTTTAGTTGAAGGAGCTGATAGAAAAACAAAACAAAAAATAAATTTAAAAGCAGTAGTCACAGCTTTTATTATAGTTACTGTATTTGTAATTTCAGGAAAATTAATATTTGAACTATTTGGAATTTCAATACCAGCATTTAAGATAACAGGAGGTATATTAATTTTCTTTGTAGGTTTTGAAATGTTGCGGTCTAAAAAGTCAACTATCAAACATTTAGAAAAAGTTAATATTGATGAAAATATAGCCGTTTCTCCTTTAGCAATACCAATTTTAGCAGGGCCAGGTACAATCGTAACAGCCATGAATTTTGTTGCCCATTCATCATATATCCACATTTTTTTAGTTATACTTATTTTTGGAATTATGTGTTTATTAACTTATATATCATTTAGCTTAAGCGAGTTCATTGCAAAAAAGATTGGAGACAATGTAATAGCTGTCATCGAAAAAATAATGGGATTAATTATAGCAATTATTGGAACAAGTATGGTTATAGAAGGGATAAAAATATCATTTAACTTATAAAATAACATTTTAATGGATAAATTTTCACTAAATAATGTGTATAACTAATTGTGAATCTGCTGTTAAGTTGAGAATGAATAATTGACAAAAGGGATCTGTTTATAAAAAGTTACTTACTAAAGGTTATTGCATAATTTCTGTATTTTCCAATTTTCATCATTTTCTTAAATTTTGCTCAATTTTCTACTCAATTTTTATTGCTTTTTGGCTTTTTATTCCTTGTTCACCTCCTCAAATAACTCCAAATCATCTAAAATCCCTAATTTTGGGCGCAATACACCTTTAAAAACATAATCTGATTGCTTTTGTTACGTTAAAACATATCGATTTCATCAGAAATTCATACAACACCTTACGCAAACCCATATATCTCGATCTATTTAGACCATACTGACTCTTCAATGTACCAAAACTACGCTCAATTTTATATCTCACCTGCTTACACAAATTATTTAGCTTTTTTTGTAATTCACTTAATTTCCCACCCTTTACCTTCTTATGCATAATAAAATCTTCTATATCTTTTGACTTCAACATATCTCGATTCTTCTTGCTACTATATCCCTTATCTGCAAATACTATTGGAACATTGTAACCCTTATCTCTTAACTCTGATATCAATGACTCTAAACAGCCTGACTCATGTACATTTGCCCCTGTCATATTTACTGCTAAAATAAAACCATCTATTGCATCACTCACTACATGCGCCTTATAACCATAATAAACTTCATTTCCCTTCTTTAACCAACTAGCTTCCTCTTCTCTGGAATAGTTGATATCCACGTCCCCTTCCTTTGCTGTTTCTTCTTTTGATGAAGATTCTTCTTCATTTTTGGGCTCTATACATTTATTTGGACGACTCTTAGCTTCTATTACTGTAGCATCAACTATCACTCCTTTTTCTAAAATAAATCCAGATTGCTTGAGCTGTCTGTTTATTTCTTCAAATAATACCTTATCCAAATTTAACTCACATAATCTCTTCCTAAATCTGCTTATTGTAGAATGATCTGGTACAGCATCTTCCATCGATAATCCCACAAAATCCATAAAACTTAATCTGTCATGTAAGGCTTCCTCTATCTCATAATCACTTAAATTGTACAAATTCTGCAAAAATACTATCTTGAACAGTAATAACGGTGGATAGGCTGGTTGACCACTTGCATTCTCTGTGTATTTGTACTTCTTCTTTAGCTTTTTCTCAATTTTTGAAAAGTTTATTAACTCATTTAAAAACCTTAATCTATTGCGCTTTTGTTTTGATAATTTATCTTGAGCTGCTATATCTGATACTGTCATCCCTTTTATCTCTTTTGAAGGCATAATTACCCCCTCTTTATCCAAAATTAAGCATATTTTAGCAGATAATAGATTAATTATCAATATGTTACATAAATTTTACTGTGCAACACCCTTTACTATTAATTTGAAATCATTAATATACTGTCTCATAATTGGCAACTTAATAAAAAGCTTGTTAATGTTGATAACAAAATACTTATTATACAAAAATCAAAACTATCATCTTCACGAATTCTTCATAAACATTTTGTTATTGATGGATTTATGGAAAATGTAAATGTAAAATTATTTTTATTAATAAATTCACTATCTGGAAATAAAATACTTGATCATATTTTTATTAATATAGCTAATTATTCTCCATATTTTTATATATTAATTATTTTATACTGTTATTTTTTTAATGACAAAGATAAGGCTTATTTTATTTTTTATTCGGCATGTTTAGGTTTATTACTTAATTTTATCATTACACTTTTTTACTATCACCCAAGGCCTTTTGAACTTGGAATAGGACACACATTAATACATCATTCATTAGAGACTTCATTTCCGAGTGATCATGCTACACTTGTGTTTTCCATATCCATTGCTTTGGTTATTTTTGGTATTGTTTTTGAAGGAATTATTTTGTTTATGTTAGCTATTGTTGTGGGATTTAGTAGAGTATATGTTGGCGCACATTTCCCTTTCGATATTTTAGGATCATTTATTGTTTCAGTGATTTCTACAACGATAATTTTTAAATTACAACATAAACTTTACAAAATAAATTTATTTTTAGATAAAATAGTTAGTTTAATAATTAAGCGTATTCCTTATATTAATAAATTATAAAGAGTAAAATGGCAAAAATACTAATTATTGAAGATGAAAAACAGTTAAATAAACAGATAAAAGAGATATTATCTGAAGAAGGTTACACAGTAGATGTCTCTTTTGATGGTGCTACCGGTTTGGAAAAGATCCTTAGTTCCCCTTATGATTTAATTATACTTGATATTATGTTACCAGAAATAAATGGATATAATATTTTGAAACATATTAGAGAAAATAAAATATTAACTCCTGTCCTGATGATATCTGCCAAAGGTGAAATAGATGATAGAATAAAAGGTTTGAATAGTGGAGCTGATGACTATTTATCAAAACCATTTTCAATAGCTGAATTAATAGCAAGGGTAAAAGCAATTTTAAGAAGGACTTTTTCTCAGTATGAACAAATCATTTCAATATATAACTTAAAAATAGATTTAAATACAAGAAAAGTTTATATAAATGATAGCGAAGTACAACTTACATCTAAAGAATATGGGATAATTGAATATTTAGTTTCAAACAGAAATAAAGTTGTTTCAAAGTTTGCAATAATCGAATATGTTTGGGGGGATGAGTTTGATCCTTTCAGTATGTCTAATTTTTTAGATGTACATATTAAAAATATAAGAAAGAAAATCGGTGACAAAGAATATAAAATTATACAAACAGTAAGAGGTATAGGTTATCTTTTAAAAGGTTAATATGAGTATAAAAAACAGAGTTCGTATTTTAATTTTTTTCTCTTTTACTACCTTAGTAATTTTGTTTACATTAACAATTTTCTTTTATATGAAAAATATGATATATAAGTCGGTCGACTCAGAACTGGATGTAATAGCTAAGAATATTAAAAACAACTTATTATCCAATAATAAAAAATTTATTAATAATAAAAATTATTTTATTAAGGTAATAACCAGCTCAAATAATACCTTATATGAGAATAACATTGCTAAAAGAATATATATACCATTTTACAATAAAAAAGACGCTTATAACTTTAGATTAAAAATTTCAAAAGAAATATTAGATATAGGACAAGATAAATGGGGTGAAGTTCTATTTAGAGTAAAGATATATAAACTTAATAGTGAAACTTTTTTATTACTAGGGAAACCGATCGAACACATTGATGAGCAAATTGTCCAGCTATCAAAAATATTATTTATAATGTTTCTTTTATGTTTAATAATATTAATATTAATTACTAATTGGTTGACTGATAAAATACTTTCACCCTTTCAGAATATAATTAAAAACATTTCAAAAGTTAATTCATCAAACTTATCAATGAAAATACCAGTTCCTAAAGAAAAGGATGAGATCTATTTCCTGGTTAGCTCTTTAAATGAAATGTTAGAAAGACTGGATAAACAATTTAAAAGGGAAAAAGAGTTTATGTCTAATATTTCTCATGAATTAAAAACTCCTCTCACTATTATACTATTATCATTGGAAAAGTTGATTCAGAATTCAGCTATTAGTGAAAAAGATAAAAAAGAGATAGTCCAAATTTATATAACTATCCAAAGACTTTCTTTATTAATTAAAAATTTACTTATGCTTCTGTCCCTAGAATCTAATATGCAATTCAAAAATTTTAAAAAGATGAATTTAACATGTTTAATTAAAGAACTTTTAGAAATTTATGATATTAAAATAAAACAAAAAAAGATAAAATTAGAAAAAAATATGGAAGAAATTTTTATAGTGGGCAGTAGAGAATTAATTAAAAGAATGTTTATGAATCTTTTAGACAATGCTATTAAATATTCTAATAAAAATGGTATTGTTAAGATTAACTTATATAAAGAAGATATTAAAGTTGTTCTGTCTATTTATAACAGCGGTAAAGGGATAACTTCAGATAAAATATATTTAATATTTGATCGTTTTTACCAGATAGATCAATCAAGAACTAATCGTGAAGGTAGCTTTGGTCTAGGTTTATCAATTGTTAAAGAAATAGTCAAAGTTCATAAGGGTGAAATTACAGTGGATAGCGATGGAGAAACATACACTGAATTTAAAGTTATGTTACCAATAAATATGGAGTAGAGACATGGAAGAATTTATTAAAAATACAATAATTTCTATAAGTAATCATCAGATACTGGTGTATGTATTATCTTTTATTATGGCATTTGCAGAATCTTTTGCATTTATAGGTATTATCATTCCTGGAGCTATAATTACAGTTACAACTGGTTTTTTAGCGTCAAGAGGTGTTTTGGATATATGGATTTTAATGATATCATCAGTATCTGGAGCTATTCTAGCCGATGTGGCAAGCTATTATCTGGCAAAATACTACGGTAATAAAATACAAAAAAGCAAAATTTATGAAAAAATAGAGAAATACATCGAATTAGGTAAAGTTTTTTTCCAAAAACATGGGGGCAAAAGTGTATTTTTTGGTAGATTTGTTGGCCCCGTAAGACCTGTAGTACCTTTTATGGCAGGTCTTATGAATATGAAGGAATTAAAGTTTAATATTTACGCAATAATTAGTGGCATACTTTGGGGTGTTATTTATATAGGTGGAGGTTATTTATTTGGTGCTAGCTGGCAATATATAGAAAAGATTTTTGGAAAACTAAGTTTATTATTTATAATACTGATATTACTAATTTACCTTATTATCAAAATATCTAAATTATTTTTTTCTATTATTAGTAAATTTATAAAATTATTGATACTGTCAACTAAAGAAGAGTCAATTGAACCTCATATTATCAAAATTTTGAAAAATAAAGCGCCACGTATATTTGAGATACTTAAGAAAAGACTTGATCCTGAAAAAGAAACTGGTTTGATTATAACAACAGGAATAATCTTTACAGTTTTTTTTACATATTTATTCTTTGGTATAGTTGAAGACATCATATTTAATGACCCTTTAGTTAGTTTTGACTTAAATTTATTCAATTTTCTACAAAAATTTCATACTTCAATTGCAAATGAAATTTTCATATTTTTTACATACCTTGGTAGTAAACTACCTATTATTCTTTTTTTTATTAGTATCAGTATAATATTAATTAGTTATAAAAAAATTAAAGAATTATTATTCTTCGCTGTAAATTTTTTTGGTGGTTTGATATTTCTTATTTCACTTAAATATATTTTTAATAGAGAAAGACCAGTTGCAATTTATCACTATTTTAATGAAATAACACCTTCGTTTCCTAGTGGGCATGCATTTATGTCTTTTATTACCTATGGTTTTGCCGGTTTTTTAATATTTAAAGTAGTTAAAAATAATTATATTAAAAAAATTTATTATTTTTCGTCAATTATAATAGTTTTCTTGATAGGATTTAGTAGAATCTATTTGGGTGTACACTGGTTTAGTGATGTTATTGGTGCTTATGTTTCAGGATTAATTTGGCTATCTATAATGATAACGGCTTATGAATACTATATTTTTAAATCTTCTCATGAAGATTATAAAAAATTGATACCAAATAAAGGTGAATATATAAAAAAAGCAGTTGCGATAACTTCCAGTATAGTTTTGTTATCTGTAAGTTGTTATTATTCTTTGGATAAAACCGAACAAACATTATCATCAGTCAAAATACTTAAACCAAAAAAACAAGTATTAAAAGGTAATCTCTCGGATAATATAAAAAAAGGCGTGTTATCTATTTATACTCAAAATCTTTTTGGCCTAGAAGAAGTTCCAATTTCTTTTATTATTTTAACAGATAAAAGTGATATCTCAGATTTATTTGTTAAAAATGGATTTATAAGATATAGTGATTTTACAATAAAAAAGATAGGAAAATCCTTTTATTCTTTACTAGATAAAAGTAGAAAATTATTACCTGTTTTTTATAGTTTTTATAATAATAAACCACAGGATTACATTTTTGTATATTTAGAAAATAAAGATAAAGCACTTCCAAGAATTATTGTAAAAATATGGAATACAAATAAATGGATTGAAGGGAAAAATATTTTTGTAGGTGAAGTAGTTAGAGAAACTGGGTTTAAAAAAATTGAAAAAAAGTTTAGTATACCAATTGTAAATTATGATGTATCTTTGGCTGATGTAAAAATTAAGCTTAAGCAACTTTTAAAAGGTATTATTGTTGACGAAATAAAAGTTTCTGATCCAGTCATTTTTAAATATCCTAATAATGATAAAGGATATTTTGATGGGATGCTGTTACTGATTCATTATTAGATTATTATTTAAAATATTAAAAAGATAATGTGAAATCACTTGAACCAAAGAGATTAATAAATAAAGTTAGAATGATAGTATAAAGTAGTTAAAGAGTTAAGAAAATACTAATGATATGAAGCTTATTTTTTAAAGTTTCGCAAAGCATTTAAACTGAAGTAAAGGAATTATGTGCGATAAAAATAATAATAACATTTAGCTTGATAATAAATTTATTGCATAAAAATCCACTTATTTTTTTCAAGAAATTCATAAAATGATCTCCTGCCATATTAATACATAATAGGATCATCAATATGTTACAAGAGTGGATAAAATTTATGACATAAAATTTAAGTGTTTACCTAAAAATAAGGTTGACCACTTCTTTTTATATTTAGCGTAAGAAGTTGTAGGTTGATTTGTTAAGGAGGGAGTATGAGAAAGGTTATAAGTATCGACATAGGATTTGGCAGTACAAAGGTTGCTTTTAATGAGGGAAGTGGTTTGCGGCTAGAAAAATTCCCTACCGCAATTGCACCAATTCCATCATCTAATCATTTCAATGATAACTTTTACCAAGAAGACAAACATTTTTATTTTGAAGGTCAGCTTTATACTGTCGGAGATGCTGCAAAAGCTGACGCTATTGTCACTACAAGTTATGAGTTTCTACACAAATATTCTCCGTTGATCCTTTATTATATTATTGAGAAGTTTAACATTGATTATTCAAATGCGGTATTTGCTCTGGGTTTACCTCTTTCATACTACACCAATGATAAGATCAATGAAATGTCAAACAGGTTAAAGAGTTTTACAGTCAATGATGTTGAAATATCAATTGATGTGAAAATCTTAGTTCAAGGTGTTGGATGTTTGTTTGATTATCTTTCTACAAATCAAAGCAATGTTAAAAATGGGATTGTGGTTGATATAGGCTACAATACAATCGAATTTATTGTTATTCAAAACGGTAAGGTTAAAAAAGCTGATTCGAGAGGTTTAGTTAAAAAAGGGATGAATATGTTGATTGTAAAATTACAGCAAGAAATACAATCAAAGTATGCTCTAGAATTAACGGAACATGAAGCTGTTTCAGCGCTGGAAGATGAAAGTATAAACTTATATGGCAACAAAATCCCATTAAAAGAAGATATTATTAAACTAAAAAAATGGTACACTGATACTGTGATTCAAAATTTAATAGGTATGTACGATGATAAAAATAAAGAAATCTGATATCATCATTGTTGCTGGTGGTGGAGCTTATCATTTAAAAGATTATCTACCTGAAAGATATTCGAATATCACTTATATTCCTGCTTATTCAGAATTTAGTAATGCAAGAGGGTTTTTCTACATCATGCAAAATCAGATAAATAGTAAAGGGCAGTAAAAACTGCCCTCTTTATTCATCAAATTCACTCATCATATCATCATAAGAAAGATTACTTTCTTCTTTTTCTGTTTTTTCGTCAAATTGTAAAGAATCATTATTATTTTTAGGGTTTTTATCGGATATTAAATCATCTTCTTTTTTATCCTCTTTTATATCTTTCAAATATTTTTTATGTGGAGATTTTACTATCCCTTTTTCCATTAATTCAATATATTCATTTAGGATATCAGCTATCACAATTCCCCTAAACGGTTGGGGAACATTTTCTAAAAAGTTAATAACCTCTCCATAATATTCACTATCAATAGTTAAAGTATATTTCTTCTTCTTCATACTCACCTCCATAACAAACTATCAACCTACCTATTACAATTATTATAACCACACAAGTCAATATAAAAATCAGTTAAAGTCGATAATATATAGATAATAAATTGATAATAAGTAGCGATAGAATAGTTTTCTACAATTAATGAATTATTGTACATAGATATTATTAAAAAGGTGCTTGCACTTTTTAATAATATCCTCATGTTACCAGTAACTTCTTACCGCTTTTACGGAAAAAATGTAAATTAACTAATTAATCTTCAACTTATTTATATTCATTCATGAATGGAAATCATCTTATTATTTTTTATTAAGGAGAGATTGGAGGCATAACCACATCGTTCACATTTCCAATGTGAATGATGTGGTTATGGAGAGATAATCCATTGATAATTATTAATATTGATTCTACAGAAAAAACAGAAAATTGGACTAGATGATGGAAAAACTGGCTGCAAGCTTGTTTTTACAGGTCTTGCCGTCTTTAAAACAGTGAGGGTGCCGACACTCACTGTTTTTCCATCATCGGAAATTACCCCCTTATAATCCGGCTTTGCCGGTTTACATAGATTGCCTGTGGGCTGTACGGGTGCCTTAAAACTCGTAGGACTTCGCTAAAAATGTATTTATCGGCTCAGGCAAGCATTCATGAAAAATGCTGGAAATATTTTATGTTGTCAGGGTGATTACCCTGCGTTATTAATTACCATGTACAAGAGGTGTGATCTGATCTATATCAGCCTTCTTGCTGGCTTTGTATAAATCATATTTCATTTGCAAACCCAACCAAAACTCTGGAGTTGTCCCAAAATACTTAGCCAACTTCAATGCCATTTCAGGGCTTATAGATCTTTTCTCATTTACAATTTCGTTAATCGTTCTATATGTCACACCTAAATCTTTAGCCAGTTTAACCTGATTTATCCCATAAGGAATCATAAACTCTTCTCTAAGTATTTCTCCTGGATGTGTAGGCATCCTTCTTAATATAAATGGCATTTTTTACCTCTCTAGTTATTTATGATAATCTATAATTTGAACATCATAAGCATTTCCCTGCTCAAATTTAAAAATTATTCGATATTGATCATTTATTCTTATACTATAGTATTCTTTTAAATTACCTTTTAGCCTTTCTAATCTGTTTCCTGGAGGTATTTCTAAATCTTTTATTTCATAAGCTGCATCTAACATATCTAGTTTCCTAATAGCAGTTTTAATAATATGTGATGGAAGCTTTTTACTGATACCTGTTTTAAACAGTCTTTCCGTTTCCTTATCCTTAAAATTTTTTATCATCTTACATATTACTATATAACACTTAACGTAATAATTCAAGAAATACCTAAAAATTATATTGACCCCATCAGTTACTATTTTTGAGAAGTGAAAAGGTTTAATTGGAGGAGGTAAAGTATGAAGATTAAAGTAAAGAGAAACTTTGTAGGGGAAAAGGATTTAAGTAGAAAGCAAGCAGCATTTAGGCTTGCAATGGAAGTTGTAAGATCAGGTAATGAAGGGACTATTAAAAAAACAGCCTATGCAATAATGAAACTGGCTAATTATGCTAAAGAGGTTTTAGAAATAAAAAATCTTACCAGGCTATCAAGCGAACACATGAAAGATTTTGCAGAACATCTTAGAGGTGAAGTGGGTATGGTAAAATTGGCTTAGGCCATGCTACCAATATTATATCAAGCCTTAATCGTGTATTTGACCATTACGGAAGAGATGATTTAAAACTATCTGCAAAAGCTGAAGGATTAAATAGAGGTTCAAGGTACTACAATATCGATAGAAGTGTAAGTGAACAAACTCATAATCAACTTACTGATTATTTAACAGAGAAATATCTATCCACTGGTGATATAAGATTTATAGCCCTTAGGATTCAAGTAGAAATGGAAAGAACCTTTGGATTGAGATTTAAAGAATCGGCATTACATGATTTAAAAGGTATCCATAAAAAAGATAATCTGCTTGATGTTGTCAAAGGTACAAAAGGTGGAAATCCAAGAAAGGTTCCCATTCTTAATGATAAAGGTTATGAACTTTTAGATTATGCAAGAGATTTTAAGAAAGAGTTCGATTTCAATCGTTCATTGATACCTGATGATATGAAATTTCAACAATGGCAGAATTTTGCTTATGGTGTAGTAAAAAGTTTCAATGAACAAAACGGCACAAATTATCATTTTCATGGGGAAAGGCATTATTATGCTCAGACAAGATACCAAGAATTAACTGGGTTTGATGCACCTGTGAAATCAGGATTTTTAAATGGCTCATATTTGAATGTCATGGCTGATTATTATGGAATAACATTGGAAGAAGCAAAAGAAATAGATATTGAAGCAAGGTTGACAATTTCAGAAGAGCTTGGGCATCACCGTATTGATATCACTAATTACTATTTGGGGAAGTAAAATGGGATTGTATGAACAATTCACCAGACAATATGATATCACTGGCAGTAATAGTACTGTTAAACAAAACGAACGGTTTTTGAAAAAATATTTCTTCCCTTACCTGGAAGAAAAATTTAAACTTAAAGACATTACTAAATTGAATCAAAATATGTTGAATAGCTTTTATCACCATATTCTAAAGCTTGTAAGAAAAGGTGAAATGAAAAAAAGTTCTGGAAAGAAATGTCTATATGCTGTTAAGAAATTTATCAGGGTATTCAATCGCATGCACAGAACCGATTTAACGGAATATAATGTACCTGCTTTTTTAGCAACAGTTGAAGGGAAAAAGAATATAAAAGTTACTGAAGAAGAATATAAAAACATAAAAAAGTGGAGGGAACTGAACAACGGGAAAGTGCCATCACCTGATGAAATCAATAAGTAATAAAATAAAACTGATTTATTGATCGTTCTCTTCAGATTCAACTTTAACAGCAAACCAATCTGGAAACTGCCATCCCATAAGCTTACAAAGTTTATATAATGTCTTTAATGTAATATTTAAATCTTCACCTTTTTTGAGCTGGGAAGCTATCTTCTTACCAAAAACTTTTTCTAATTGATAAAGAGTATATCGTTCATTTATATTCTGCAATATATCTTGCTTCAGCTTAATTGTTATTTTTTGTTTTTTTATTTTTTCTAGTTCTTCTGTAATCAAATTCTTTTTTCTTCCCATTATCAAAACCTCGTTATTTAACAATGTTACATTTATTTCAAATAAAATTCAATTTTTTATTGACAATCAATGAAAATCATCATATATCATCCCTACAGATTGGGATATTTAATAAAGAAGGAGGTAGTTATGAACGAAAAATTTAAAAACATTCACCCAAAGGACTATTCATTCAAAAAAGCCGAGTTAATTGACGCAAACAAACTCTTATTTGATCAGCTGGATAACTGCAATGGATTCCTTCATTTTGAAAAAACAAATGATCACAAATTTATGCTTTACCTAACTGATGATGAATTAAATGTATCTAAAATGACTTACCCTTTCACAGTAAGGGAGCTTACAAACCTAATAATAGAAGCTTTTGAACAGGGAAAAAGCAAGTTGGGTATGTTTCTACTGACTTATCTAACCGATGAATATGAAGAACTTATTAAAAATTAAAAAGGGAAAGGGTTCTACAGCTGCCACTGTAGAACCCCCAAGATTTGATATAAATGATAACAATAGTAATTCATTGCTAATGAAATTTAACATCTTTGTCAAGAAATAAGGAGGTTAAAATGAGATCAAATATAAATAAATCTAAAGATAAATTAGCTACTTTCATTAAAGAAAACTTTGATAGTAATATCTATAAGTTCCAGAAGTTTATTATTGAAAACAAACTAGCATTATCAGATATAGCAAGAAAAGTTGGATTGTCTGAAGGTTGGACAATCAGAAAGATGCGTCAATACTCATTAATCCCTTTTACTACACTCTCAGAAGCAAGGAGGGAATATATCTGTGAATATTGTGGGGCGAAATTCACAAACTATAAACACCGTGAAAAAGATGATAAAAACATCTATTGTTCTACAAAGTGCCGCATATTAGCCAATAAGAAAACCTTTTCATATGAAAAGTTCAGGTTTGATATTGAAAGTTATGAATTTACTAAACCATCACCTAAGCTTGGCGATTATTCAGATGTACCTAAAGGGAGAAGAAGATCGCAGTTTGTAAATAAATACAAAGTAAATCATTTTTTCTTCAAGAATGGTATTATAAATGAAGAAACAGCTTATATTGCGGGGATAATATTAACGGATGGTAATCTGGGTAAAAGTGGAACTAATTTTTATGTAAGGCTTGGGTTGGTAGATAAACAAATAGTAAAAGATATAGCATCAGAAATGGAATCAAAATATCCGATTAGGGAAGAAGATCGCTCAAAAAGGAACAGGAAAAATATTTTTGTTATAACCTTCTATAGTCCCTATCTTTATCACGATTTAACCTGCCTTGGTTGTGGAGAAAGAAAAACATATTATGCAAATTACCCTTATATTAAAAATAACGAATTACACAGGCATTTTATCAGAGGTGTTATTGATGGAGATGGTTGTTGGTATTTTCATAATGGTAGTTTAGTTTTATCAATATGTGGCAATGATATGCATTTATATGGAATAGCAAAAACAATTGAAAGGTTTTTAGGGATAACACCAACATCATTATATTATCCTGGCAAAAAGATGAAAAGTTTCTGTAAAATTGATTACTCGCCTGTTGATTCAGTTAAAATACGAGATTGGATATATCAAGATGCTAAAATATATTTAAAAAGAAAATATAATACAGCTTACAGCATTAAAGCAACTTTTCGTACAAGTGATGTTGCAAAAGCATGTAATGTATCTATGCCTTATGTAAGAAAGTTAATTAGAACAGGCGAAATTGATGCCTTTAGAAAAGGTAAAGTTTTTGAGTTTGATGAGGATGGGTACAAAGAAGCTATAAGTTATATACTAAAAAGAAAGAAACAACACCCTTCTCATTTTCCAACAAGATATTGGGTAAAAAAATATGATATCGAGTAGTAAAAAGACTCATTAAAAAGATTTGTGTACCAATTGGTACACCACTTCAAATTAACTTATATTTAGTATTATCATATAATTAAGGTAAATTTGATAAAATTTTTCTGCACCCCTTAATTTTATATTGACCACCCCTGTTTTTATTATTGCCCTCGAATGGGGGTAATAATTTTTAAGGAGGGATTGTATGAAGAAAGAAGTTTATTTTTTAGGGAATTTAGCTAAAATAGGGGGTGGTGAGCTGTTTGACAATCAAATACGACAAAGTGATGAGGAACTTTTATCTACTAATCGGATTTTCGCAATGGTAACCACACCTGATGGATTCCAGTATATTGAAGTAACTAATATTGTCAGAAAACTATTGAAAGAGAACGAAGAATTAAAAGAAAGGTTCAAGGGAGATTTTACGTTACTGACCACAAAAGAAATGGCTAAAGAACTCAGATGTACCGAACAGCATTTAAGAAACCTTATAAGCAAAAAGAAGCTTAAAATGAATTACCATTACGGAAAGTTAGGTTCAAAAGTGTTGTTTATCAAAGAGAGAATGTATGAATTTGCAAACCTCCGGGTGCTGGACTGTGGAAGAAAAAAACCGGAGGTGGTATAATGGGAGTTTTCAAAAGAGGTAAAAAGCTTTGGATTTCTTTTACATACAAAGGAATGCAATGTAAGGAATCTTTACATCTTGATGATACCCCTAGAAATCGTGAGGAAGCTGAAATTATGATGAGTCAAATTAAAAGGCAAATTCAAGATGGAACTTTTGACTATGAAAAATGGTTTCCTAAATCAACTAAACTAGTGAAATTAGGCTTGAAAAATCCTCAAAATGATAATGAGTATAATCCTACAATTGCAGAGCTTTGTGAGGAATGGATTACTATATCCAAAAAGAAATTTAAGAAAAAAACTATTAAATCATATAAAGAGTATGCACAAAGAACAATCCCAATTTTAGGGAATAAAAAAATTAAAGATGTAACATTGGATGATTTGGATAATTTCATAGAAGAATTATACGATTTTGGATATTCACCTAAAACTATTAAAAATACTAAAATATGTATAAATCAAGTTTTTGATATTGCAATGAGAAAAAATCTTGTTGATGTAAATCTGCCATCACGTGTAAGAAAAATTACTATACCACCCAGCAATATAGATCCATTTACACCAAATGAGGTTGAAGCGATATTATCACACATTAAAAAATATTATCCTAGATTCTATGCAATGTTTTCAGTACTTATACTTACTGGAATGCGAATTGGAGAAGTCCTAGGAATGAAATGGAAATTTCTTAATTTAGATAATGGTACATATTATATTATGGAAGCTATGACTGACGGAATACTTGACACCCCAAAAACCATTGGCTCAATACGTAAAATAAAGTTACATCCTGATGTAATAGACGCTTTAAAATATCATAAAAAGTTCTATGCTGTAAAAGATTCAGAGTTTATATTTAATACTCAATACGGAAAAGCTTACACAACTGCAGAATCTATTAGAAAAAATGTTTGGAAACCAACATTGGAAGCTTTGAATATTAAATATAGGATTATGTATCATTGTCGACATACTTATGCTTCGATGGCTCTTTTAGCTGGAGATCCACCAGTAAAAGTTGCAAGGAATTTGGGACATACAAGTGTTCAAATGGTTTATCGTGTTTATGGCCGTTTTATAGATGATGGTGAAGAATCCAAACTAAATAATAAACGTTTTTTTAAGTGATTATCACAATTTTATCACAGTGTATATTGGCCGATTTTAAATCTTTGATAGTAAATAACAAAAAAGACGGAGAGGGCGGGATTCGAACCCGCGGAACCCCTTTTGGGGGTTCACTCGCTTAGCAGGCGAGCGCCTTCGACCTACTCGGCCACCTCTCCTAACAAAAAAACGGAGGGGGAGGGATTCGAACCCCCGGTGGGCTCATCACCCACAGCGATTTTCAAGACCGCCGCCTTAAGCCGGGCTCGGCCACCCCTCCATTTAGGGCGAAGCACTATATAATACAATAATAATTTTTTTTCAATACTTTTTCACCCAAAAAATAATTTTTGTTGATGTTTCTATCTACATCTATAAAATAACAAACAGAATTTTGGAGAGGTGCCGGAGCCTGGCTTAACGGGCCTGACTCGAAATCAGGTGAGCCACTTTTGTGGTTCCGAGGGTTCAAATCCCTCCCTCTCCGTATTTATTTACAAACTAAAAATCTCTTTTAGATATTCTGTAAATCTTTTCCAAGATTTCTTATCTGCATCCTCTCTATAACGCTTACTACCAAACACTGTAAAAGCATGAGGTGCGCCGCTATATGTAATCATTTCGTGTTTTATATGGTATTTTTCTAACTCTTTTACAAGATTTGCAAAATCTTCTATTTTAACCGCTTTATCTGCACTTCCATGGAAAACAAGTATTTCCCCTTTTGTTTTTGAATAATCCTGTTTAGGTGGAGTTGCCAAACCACCATGAAATGTTATAAACGATTTAAAATCAGCACCACTTCTTGCAAGCTCCAATACAACCGCACCACCAAAACAATAACCCATAAAAGCAGCACTCTTAACATTTGCACCAATTGATTTTGCTTTATCAATGGCTGCATTTAAAATCCCTCTCATTTTCATCCTATTTTTATACAGAGCGCCAGTTAGAGCTCTCTTTTCATCAAGCGTAACAGGCTTAACCCCTTTACCAAACATATCAATAACAAATACAGAATACCCCAATTTATTTAACATCTCTGTTCTTTTTATTTCATAATCTGTGATTCCGTCCCAGTCATGAACCATAAAAATTAAAGGCGAACTCTTATTAACTTCTAAATAGTAACCCTGATAAGTTTTCCCATCATACTGATACTCAACATTAATTCCAGCAAAAGAAGCACCTGTAAATATAAAAAATACTAACAAAATTTTTAAAAGTTTCATCTTATCCTCCATAAATCAATAAAGGATAAAATGAGCCAAAATTAAAATTTTACAATTAAAAAATAGATAATAAAAAACTCCTGGCCTAAAATAAAGACCAGGAGCTTAAAATTTAGCTAAATGATTTTCTCCTCCAAATAAACACACCTGTAATGAGTGTTAACACATAGCTTAAAACTTCGATCAAAGATGGATTCCCATTATAGCCAAACAAGCTTTTTAAAAAACTACCTATCAACCCCTTTTCATGTAAAAGATGTGTTTCAGATGCTGGATTAATATCCCATACATGCTCAATTATAACAGGTAATACTCCAGCCTCTTGAAGTTCATGAATCCCATGAGCAAACAAACCTGCAGAAAACAATATTAACAAAACAGAAGAAGCATTGAATAAAGTTTTTAAATTTACTTTTGATAGACCCTTATAAACTACATAGCCAGTTATAACCCCAACTAAAATACCAGCTAAAGCAAAAAATACTTGTAACAAACCTGCATCTTTCATTGCTGCGTTTAAAAATATTACAGTCTCAATCCCCTCTCTTAGAATTGATAAAGTAACAAGCAAAAACAAACTTAATGCAGAGCCCGAAGATAAAGCAACATCAACTTTTTCTCTAATTTCATCTGCAATATTCTTTTTATTTGCCATCCAAGCAACTACGGTAATAATTAACAGAGAGCCTACAACCATAGTAACCCCTTCAAAGATCTCTTCTGCAGTCCCTTCAAAACCACCTGCAATAACATTAAAAACAAATGCTCCAATAAGAGAAGCAGCAACTCCCGCAACAATACCAAAATTGACATATCGCTTATAATCTTCATTATTTGTCCTAATTAAATAAGCAAAAATTATCCCAACAATTAAAGCTGCCTCAAGTGTTTCTCTAAAAGTAATTACAAATGATATCATCTTAACCTCCCTTATTTATTTTTAGCGTCATATATCAAAAGCAATATTAGTAGTCAACAACTTTGTTTTATTAGTCTAACTTTGTTAGATAATAAATACAAATAGAATCAATTATAAGAATTGTTAGATAATTTTTTCATCAAAACGTTTTATTTAGTTATATAAGTTTGATTATAAATGTTTTTAAACCTATACATACAAAATATAGTTTCATATAACTTATTGATAAACTATGATAAAAGGTAAAAATATATCAAAAACTTAAATTAGTCAGAAACAATATATAGCCAACTTAAATATTGACATATGTTCATAACTATATATATTCTCATTTGATTACGTCAATAAAATGAGGAGGAAGATGATGAAAGTAGTGGTAATAGGTGGTGGTCCAGGAGGAATTCAAGCAACAAGAACAATCAAAATGCATAACCCAGATGTTGAAATTACTATGATTAGACCTGAGCCTTACAGCGTAATTTACTGTGCTCTTCCATATGTTATTGAAAACTTAGTAGAAAAAGAAAAAATCAGAAAAAGTGATGAACTTGTGACCAGTGTTGGTGCTAAGTTAGTAAAAGACAAAGCAACAAAAGTTGATTTTAACAAAAAGGTTGTCTTTACTGAAAAAAGTGGTGAATTTACTTACGACAAATTGATAATAGCAACAGGGGCAAATCCATTTGTTCCACCAATCCCAGGAAGTGATTTATGCAATATAGCAACAGTAAAAACTGAGAGCGATCTTGAAAACATATTATCTTACCTTGAAAAAGGTGCAAAAAAAGCTGTTGTTGTTGGTGCTGGAAATATTGGGATTGAAATGGCCGTTGCAATGAAGGAAAGAGGGCTTGAAACCTATTTAGTCGAAATGCAAAATAGAGTTTTACCAAACCTTTTAGATGAAGATTTTGCTAAGTACCCAGAAGAAGATATCAGAGAAACAGGTATAAATTTATTATTAAATACAAGAGTGGATGCTTTAGAAGGGGAAAAATACGTTGAAAAAGTAGTTTTATCAAATGGCAATTTTATTGAACTAGGAGAACACGACTTAGTAGTTTTTGCTGTAGGAGTTAAACCAAACATAGAGATTTTCAAAGATACAGAATTAAAAATAGATCAATATGGAATAGTTGTTAATGAGCATATGATGACGAATATTGATGGTGTTTATGCTGTTGGTGATGTTGCTTCTTTTTTATCGTTTATCGACGGAAAACCAATAGCTGGTAAACTTGCTACCAATGCCGTTCCTATGGGTAAAATTGCGGCATACAATATCTTGGGTAGAAATTATAAATATCAGGGTTTTATAAACGGAGCAATTACTAAAGCTGTAAAGTGGAGAATGGGTGGTACAGGCTTTACTGAAGAAGTAGCAAAACAAAGGGGCTTTGATATAGTTACAGCTATTGGAGAAACAACCACAAGATTTCCAATAATCCCTGGTGCTAAAAAAGTTTACGTGAAACTTATTGCTGATAAAAAAACTATGAGAATTATAGGTGGGCAGGTTGTAGCAGGTGAAGGTGTTCCTGGAAGAATTGACACAATATCTCTTGCAATCCAAAATAGAAACACATGTTATGATCTATTTAATTTCAGTTATTGTGCACAACCTTTCCAAACTTTCTTCCCAGCAAACAACGCTATCGTAATGGCAGCAGAAAAACTTATAAACATATTTGAGTCTAAATAAAAATTATACCAGGGTAATTTAAATTACCCTGGTTTTTTAAACTCTCATTTTTTTATGATTAAGGATATTGAGCAATTATTATTGTGCAATACCCTTAAATTTTATTGTGTAATGTCTTGATTCGTATTATTTTAAAAGAATCAAGGAGGCAAAATGCATTTAGGTTTAGAAAATAAAACAGTTTTGGTTATGGCTGGCACATCTGGGCTGGGTTATGCAGTGGTTTTAGAGTTTGCGAAAGAAGGTGCAAATGTTGTAATTTTTGGTAGAAATGAAGAAAAATTTAAAAAAGCATCTAACAATATTTATGATATCACAAAAAATAAACCAGATTATTTTATAGGTGACATCACAAACCCTGATGATATTCAGCTTGCAGTAAACTATATTGTAGAAAAATATAGGCAAATTTTTGCACTTTTTAACAACACTGGCGGTCCCCCAGCAGGCAAGTTTGAAGATTTTAATGATGAGGATTGGTTGAATGCATTCAACTTAACACTTCTAAGCTACATCAGGACTATCAGAGCAGTATTACCCCACATGAAAAAGAATGGCTCTGGTAGAATAGTAAACAATGCTTCCTCATCTATTAAAAGAGTGATAGATAACCTTATACTTTCTAATACATTTAGAACTGCCATTATGGGGCTTTCTAAATCACTCAGCAGAGAATTAGGAATATATAATATTTTGGTAAATACTGTCGGAGCTGGTAAAATCTCCACAGAAAGGGTAAATTATTTGGATTCAATAAAAGCAAAAAAGGAAGGATTATCTTTAGAAGAATTCCAATCAAAAAATGCAAAAAATATACCCCTTGGTAGATACGGAAATGCTGAAGAATTTGCAAAATTAGTGGTTTTCTTATGCTCAGAAGCTAACAGCTATATCACAGGTCAATCCATACTGGTAGATGGAGCACTAACTGATTGCTATTAATCCTCCTTTTTATTGTTAACGTTATCAACGGATAAATTGATAATTTCTAAATCACCCACATATCGCATAGTATCGTACTTTTTCAAAGATGAAAGTTTATCTACAAGTTTTGAAATTCTATCTGTTGAATCCTCACACATCTTTAAATATCTCTCTATTTCTTGCAAAGCTTCAGGGTATTTATTAGACAATATGGTTCGTATTATTTCAAAACCCATAGTTAAAACAGTCAACGGTTGATTAAAATGATGAGCAATACCACCACCGAGCTGAAGCGCAACTTTATCTCTTTCATAATTTAACAGCTCTCTCTCCATCTTTTTGGCTTTTAAAATCCTTTTTACTCTTGCTAAAAATTCGTTTTCGTAAGATGATTTTATTATATAATCATCCGCACCTCTTTCAAATGCTTCATCAATTGCCTCTGCATCTGCTCTTACTGTAAGCATTATAACTGGAATATCTTTTGTATCTTTATCAATTTTCAACTCTTCTAAAACATCAAAACCGCTTTTTTCAGGCATCAAAACATCGAGCAAAATCAAATCCACCTTGTTATTCTTGATAAATTCAATTGCTTCATCAGATTTTGTAAAACCAAACACATCACAATCAAAGAATTTTTTTAGTTTTTTCTCCACATTTATCAATATCGACTCTTCATCATCTATTGCAACAACTGTAAATTTTTCAAAATTCATAAAACACCTCTCGATTCATAAAATATTTAAATACTTCACAATTATTTTTTTAGCAACTTCTCTATCCACCAATGATTCAAAACTACTTTCTTTTTCAACTAATGTTAGTGCCATATTAAAAAAGTATTTTGCATTTTTCAAATCATTTTTAGAGACTAAAGCAAACGCTAAAAATAGGTTATAAACAAAATTATCATTTAGCAACGCAGCTTTTCTTAAATAATCAACGGCTTTATCATAATTTTTTTCTTTATAACAAACTAACCCCTTAATAAAATAAAATTCATCATCACTCAAATAATCTCTATATTCCCTAAGTTTCTTTTCAATAATAAACAAATCATCATTGTTGAGATACAAAATAATTTCCTCTATTAATAGCTCTTTATCAAACTCTTCATTTTTTGCTTGAACGTTTTCAATAAGATTTATTGCTTCTTCTTTATTATTTAACAACTCTAGTGATTTTATTTCTCGTAAGTACCTTTCCTTTTTATCCGTGATTGGTAATTTTGTCCTATCTCTTTTAATTGAATATTGAGTATCCTGATAATTTCCCTTCTTAAAAACTATATTATTTTCTATAAAAATAGTCTTATAACCTAACTGATTGAGAAAATGAAATTCGCCTGGCGCTAAAAATAAATACCCATTTTCACTAAGGGATTCATCTATAAATCTTTCTACAACATATTTAATATTTTGCTCATTAAAATAAATCAAAACATTTCTACAAAATACGATATCACAATTTAAAAAATAATCATCTTTTAGTAAATTGTGCTTTTTAAATCTAACTAAGTCTCTTATATCTTCTTTCAAAATAAATTTATTATCATCTAATATAAAATATTTACTTAAATACGACTTATCTAAATTCCTTACATGCCATTTTGAATAAATTCCTCTTCTAGCAATTTCAATAGCATGTGATGATAAATCCGTGCCTATTATTGAAACATTATCTCTTAATTCTGAAAAATATTTATCAATTAATATAGCAACAGAGTATGGCTCACATCCATTTGAACAGCCAGCAGACCAAATCCTAATAGCCTCTTTACTCTTTTTAATATCAGGCAATATATGTTTTCTTATCATATCAAATTGAAATTCGTGTCTAAAAAAGTATGTTTCATTTATCAGTAAAGCTTCAATGATTTTGTCGAGGATTTTCGAATCACTTATGGCAAGGTCAATTATTTCTTCAGGATTTAACATCATTTGTTTTGCATAATTTGATACTATATTCTTTAGATTATCTTCATAAAGGCCATAAACTCTAAAGCCTGAAGTCTTTTCAATTTTCTCGCATAACATATTAAAATTTTCAGAATTCATAGGCAATGACCTTGCTTAAATCTGCCACACTAAAGACCTTATCACAATAGCCAGCATTAATTACAGATTGAGACATAGTGCTAACCAATGCTTCTTCTGGCTCTTGACAAAAGACTTTACCACCATTCTCTTTTACTGCTTTTGCTCCTTCTAATCCATCAGAACACATCCCAGTAAACACAAAAAATCTAATATTACTTTTAAATATTTTTGCAGCACTAATTACAAAAGGATCTGCAGGAGGGGTATATAAATCATTTTTAGAAATCTTTTGTAATTTAAAAAACCGAGAATTTATTTTTTTCAACTCTGTATGATATTTAGGATTTAAGACATATATACAATCTTTTTGCTCAAATAATAATTCATAATCGACACTTATAATCTCTTTAGAAGTTTTGCTCTCTATCCATTCTATATAACCTTCAAACATTTCGGGCTCAATATGTTGAATTAAAACAAAGGGAGCATTTATCGTTTCTATCTGTTTTAAAATTAATGGTGTAATTTTTGGACCACCTGTGGACATAGCAAAAATATATAAATTTTTTAATATATCTTCATCTGGCAATATAATTTCATTAATTTTATCCTTTAATCCATCGACCACCTTTTTTGATTTATAATTGATTGTGCTTGCATTTTTTATTTTTCTTAAAAGAATATCCTGAAATCCTTTACTAAACCCTTCAGGTTTATTCACTACATCAATACAATAATTTTGAATTAAACTAAAAGCTTGTTTAATCATTGCGCTATCTAGCGCAGTAACTACAATAATTGGCAATCTATAATTTTCATATATTACCCTTGAAGCCTCCTCCCCATTTACCTCAGGCATATCAAGATCCATAAGAACTACATCAATTCTTTTCTTACCACAAATTTCTATTGCTTGTTTTCCATTTTCTGCGAGAAAAATTTCCCCTATTTCAGCAGAATCTTCCAGCATACTTTTTAAAGCTTCTCTTATAAAAACGGAGTCATCAGCTATTAAAACATTAATCTTAGACACCTAATAATCCCCTTATTTTATTTATAAAATCTTCACCTGAAAATTCTGATTTTGTTATAAAATAATTTGCTCCAGCTCTCAGCCCCTTTTCGATACTTTCCTTATCAGATAATGTAGATACTAAAATGATTGGTATATTTGGGTTTTGCATACCTGTTCTGATACTTTTTGTTAATGTAAAACCATCCATTTCGGGCATCTCTATATCTGAAATAACTAACTCGATATCATCTCTATTATTAAAAATATGAAGTGCATCCTTACCGTTTGTTGCTTCCACAACTTCAAAACCGTTTGCTATCAAAATATGCTTTTCTAGCTCCCTGGTTGCAAAAGAATCTTCAACAAGCAAAATTTTGGGTTTCTTAATCTGAGTGGTAGATGGTTTGTCGATCTTCTTCACAGGGGCAATTTTGCTTATTTGCTCAAAAATGTATTCTATATCCAACATAGGGATAAATGTATCTTCTGATTCAAAAATTAAATGCGAATAATAATCTTGTTTTTCAATAAAATTATCGTATTTATACAATCTCCTTTTAACCACTCCTTCGATATTTTTTGCTGTAATACCAAAGATGTTGCCTCGATAATTTAAGAATATTATATAGTTATTGATATCATTTTCACATTTTAACAATTCTGAGGTATATTGAAATCTATAATTTTTATCATTGATACTGTAAAAAAAACCATTGTCACTATGAAATATAGATTTTTCATCTAAAACCACTAAATGCTCTATTAAATTTTCAAATAGTGCAAATCTATAACCAGCATATTCAAAAATTAACACATCTGTTTCCATAAAACTCACAGGCACATTTAATATAAACCTTGAATACTTCCCTTTTTCAAACTCAATATCAACTCTTCCACCAAGCTCATTTAATACCTCTTTAACAATACTCAAACCTTCCCCTCTCCCAGAAAGAGTGGAAACTGAATCCTTGGTGCTAAAAGATGATTCGAAGATTAAATGTGCTATTTCAATATCCTTCATACCTTTTGTATCAATGCCATTTGACTCAGCTTTCTTTTTAATCTTTTCTATATCTATTCCTCTACCATCATCTTCTATAGTTATTTTCACATACTTTCCATCGCTAACGCACTCAACTAAAATAGTACCTTCTGGAGACTTATTACTTTTTAACCTCTCTGAAACTTTTTCAATACCGTGATCTACTGAATTTCTCAAAATATGGATAAGAGGCTCCTGAAGCTTGAGTAAAACATCTTTATCAAGCTTTACCTCTTCCCCTTTGACAATAAATTTTATATCTTTTCCAAGTTCTTTGGCAATTTCAAGTGTGCTATTTTTAATAATCTCAAGAATATCTTTAAATCTAAACATCTTAAATTCTAAAGCATTATTATGGCAATAAATAGACTCATTTATTAATTTTTGAATATCGCCTAATAATTCCATTTTTATTTGAGTAAAAGCTGTATATGTTTCACTAACTAAATTTGAAAATAGCTCTTTAACTTTTTGATCTGTAAGATTAACTAAGTTATTACTGACCTTATCTAAAAAAGTGCTAAAAGCATCTATTAATTTTTCAGATTGATACTTACCCTTCTCACTCCCAATAACCAAATTGTACAAAAGCTGGATATGATTGTTTAAATCCTTTTCATGAATTTTATAAATATTCGATTTTAAAAGTTCTGTATCATCTTCTTCCTTTTTATCTTTTACATCTTTATCATTCGAATCAATCTCAAACTCTGCAATATTGTTAATACTTTTTATTTTTTCTATAAGTTCATTAATATCTGAATCGCTAACATTATCAATATTATTCAGTATATCGATTAATCTTTTTGAAACTTTTTTAATAAAATCAACAAAAGTTTCATCTATCAGCTCCTGATTATTTCTCATCTCTTTGACTTTATCTTCAACAGTATGAATCAAATTTGAAAAAGTTTTATAGCCCATCATACGGGATGAACCTTTAATTGTATGAAGATAACGAGCAATCAACTCAATGGTATTTTGGCGTAAATTAGAATCTAATAGATTATTAGCAGATTCCAATATATTTTGACAATGCTCTAAAGATTCGGATAAAAATATCTCTTTTAATCTATTATTCATTATCTACATGTTTTAAAATTTCTCTTAATCTTATAATGTTTTCTGAAATCACAGAAGCTGATGTTTTTGTCTCTTCGCTTGATTTTGTAATATCTGTAATTGCTTGTGAAATATCTTTTATTGTAGTTGCAATATCATTAATTCCAATTGCATGATCCTTAAATGATTCATTAATGTCAGAAATGCTCTTAGCTATTTTTTCAACAGCTTCTTTATTGTCAAACATCAACTTTTTCAATGGATTAAAATACTCTTTGGACTGCAATATATTTTTTATAGACTCTTCAGTTGACATAGTAGTTTTATTTACACTTGTAGTCATATCTGAAACAATCTTTTTAATATTATTAGATAAAGCTTCAACTTTTTGAGCTAGTTCTTTTACTTCTGTAGCAATAACTGTAAATTTACCAGAACCTTCCTCAGTTTTCGCAGCTTCTATAGCTATGTTAATAGCTAAAATCTTAGTTTGATTAGCAATATCAAAGATATTTTCAACAAAAGAGGTTACACTGTATGCTTTTTCAGAAAGTGCTGCAATTTCCATTGAAATAGTATTTGCAGAATTGTTTATCCTATCAATAACCTTTTCAAATTCTAATAACTTTTCAATATTTTCACTACTGTTATCTTCAATATGCTCTATCAACCCATTTATTTTTTCTAAAGAAATATCCAAGTTTTTAACTACACTTTTTATTTCATCCAGTGCAGAGCTTATTTCAGACAATGCTGAACTTTGCTCGGACAAAGAGGAAGAAGTATTTAGCACCGTTGATTTTAATTCATTAGAAATTGATGTAAGCTCGTAAATAGTAGACTCTATATTTTCAAGATATTTTTTAAGGTTTGAATAGCTTTTCCTTAAACTGGCATTTTCATTATGATATTTAGTGATATCCACTATTATAAAGATAGTATTATTCTTTGTATCATTTCTTTTTCTGATTATAAACTGGTGCCCTTCAAAAGAAAATTCTTCATTATCATTTAATGAATCCAGCATATTAAGAAAATCGTTAAAATCTTTTCGAGTAAGTAACTCCTCTATATTATTAATATCAGTGCCAAAATATTTATAAACAGAATCAGATACAAAAGTTACATTTTCATCAACATTTTTTAAAATTACAAGGTTTGTTGTAGACCTAATTACCCCTTCAAACAACTTGTTCTTCTCTAAAACAGCATTAAAATCATTCCTTAAGTTTTTATAAAGCTCTTTTAATACATCAGGTAAGTCATTTATATTTATATCCAAAATTTTCTTTTTTGATAGCTCAGCTATTAAATTTTTAAACGCCTGAGTTTCATTGTCAATTTTTGCGAGATATCTCACAACGCCCCAAAGCCCTACTATAAAAATGATAACCATTAAAATCACAAAAAGTATCACATTCCCCGTCAGGCTACTGTCACCTTTTAATGTAAATTGATTACTTAATAAAAATGGGTTATCCACATCAAATCTTGCAGGGTCGTTTATACTTTGATAATAAGGTAAAATCGCTAAATTATAGTCCTTAAAAATCAACTGTTGACTTAACAAATAAAGATTATTCATATCTTCTCTATAAAATGTATTAATTGTAAGCTTATTCTTTTCCCCTGTTATCAAAGAAATTGGTTTATGTAATACAAGATTGTTATACACTACAGACTTTTTCGTAACGGGAACCGTCTTGTTTACATTAACTCCTTCTATTGGTATAAAATTATCATCCTTATTCTTTTGGTATTTTACTAAACTGTATTTTTCAGATAAGGTTATCTTTGACAAATCGGCATCAATCAACCCTTTTAATATTGCCAAATTTTCCTGCTCTTTAGATGTAATAAGATTTACAATATTTATTTTTTCAAATTCTACATTTTTTTCATATTTCTCTTTAAAATACTTATAAAAATACACTGTTGATGTAAAAATAAAAAACAGTGAAAAAATAATATAGGTAATTATAATTCTACGAGAATTGGTATTGTATAAAATCTTGCTCATATTTTCCTCCTGCTAACCTTTTATATGCAACTCTTTGGCATTTAAAAGTTTGTTTTCATCTATAATTAAATGTTTTCTCCCATTAAACACTAAAAGCTTATTTTTTTCTATAAATGAAAGGTTACTAACATCATCACATTTGACATATTCATAATTATCTGCAACATCCATATCATCCGCCACTAAAGCAATAGTTTTTTCTTCATTACCTATAAAAATTAAATCTTTAAACTCTAAAGAATTCTCATTAAAAAAATACCCTAAATTATAAATAGGTATAACTTTTTCATCATAAAAATAAAATGTTAGTAAAGGTGGTCTTAAACCTGGATATTTACTGATTTTAACTAAATTTTTTGTGAAAACAATTGATTTTAAACCTATTGCAAAACTAATATTTTTTATATAAAATAAAAACATAATCATAAATATATTATAAACGAAAGGCTTTTTAATGACAACAGTTTTATTGGTTGATGATTCAAAATTCATTCAGGAAAGTATAAAAGAAGAAATAGAAGAAAAATATAAAGATACTTTAATTTTTTGTGCGAATAACCCAATAGAAGCTGAAAAAATAATGATGAATAATATTATAGACTTGTTATTATTGGATGTTCAAATGCCTATTAAATCGGGTAATATATTTTTAAAAGAACTAAGAAGCCTAAGCTATTATACCAATTTACCAATAATAATGTTAACTAGTGTTAAAGATAAAGAAACCGTAATTGAATTAGTAAAATTGGGTATTGATGGTTATATCATAAAAGATAATATCAGCCAAATTAATGCCAAAATAGAAAAGTATATAAAACAACCATCTGAAATAAATAGATTGAAACAATTTACTAGAACGAGTACTTTTATAATGCTAAAAGATGAATGGTTTAGAGCAATTTTTGATTTACTTTATGATGGAGACTTTACTACACTTAATAGTGAAGAGATTGAAAAGATTAATTCTCATTTAAAAAATATAAACAAGCATTTCAAATTATCAGATATAGAAACTGAAATGGATATCAGACCTTTAGCTGCTGTTATTTACAATAAGCAAACATCACCTCTATTTAGCTGGTATGAAGTATCCTATTTACAAGAAATAAAAGAGAAATTATCTGGATTACTGTTAGGATTGTATTTATATATTTCATTAAATGACATAGATGAGGAAAATTATAAGTTTATCATAGAGTTCATATTATCATTACTCATAATTACTGAGTTTTGTGGTAAATTAAAATATAATAAAGAACATTTAATTGAAATTTTAAGAGAAAAATATAAGCTTTTTTACAAAATGTTTATCCAAAATTGTCCAGTAAAACTAAAAAACAAGATTGAGTTTTTTGATAATAAAGAAATTAAAAATATTCTATCAAGCATAGAATACATATCGCAAAAACTTTTTCCTGATAACATGTTAACATTTAATTGGGGCCACAAATATGAAATAGAAATATCAGACTCGTATCTGAAACTTTTAGAAGAATTTTATAAAAATATTTAAGTCCTGCCTAATTTATAAATTTCTACTGTAAATATTTACAAAACACTAAACATCTGATATAATTATTTTATGAAAAAAATAGGTCTTTATTTAAAAGAACTTACAGATGTAAAAGAAAGATTGGTAACTTTTTGTGAAAACGAAGATTTTGATTTAATCGAAATAAAAGACGATAAAATATTAGAAGAAATAGATTTGTCATGGATAATGATAATCACCGACTCACCAGCAGATTTATTAAACATACAAAACAAAAAAATCCCACTAGTTTTAATTGGAAACAAAATATCGTGCGAAGGGAATATGCTCTGTTATAATATTTCTCAAGATTTTACAGATTTTTGTCTGAGAGGGGTTATTGATGCAATTTACCATGGTGGCATAATAGAAACATACAACACTTCTTCAAAACCTGAATATATCAAAAAAGTTATAAAAGTCTTTAATGATATAGCAAATGTTGACAAAATTGTTTACGGTTTGACAAAAGAACTTGTATATTTTTTAAAAATTTCAGAAATTCAAAAAATAAGAATAGGGATTTCCGAAATTTTAACAAATGCTATTGAGCACGGCAACCTTGAAATAAGTGGCGATGATAAATTTAAAGCAACTGAAAATGGTACATATCAAGAATTATTAAAGATGAAGATGTGTGATGAAAAGTATAAAAACAGATATGTAACTATGGAAATCGAAATCACTCCTGAAAAAATAACAGTGGTTGTGGAAGATATGGGAAACGGTTTTGACACATCCACATTAAATATGAATCCTGAAGAAAATCTTTTAAAACTTCATGGTAGAGGGATACTCATTACCAAGATGTATTTTGACGATATCGTTTATAATGAAAAAGGGAATAAAGTAACCCTAGTAAAAAATATTTCACAATGCTAACGATATTAGGCTCAAGAGGAACAATTCCAGTTTCTGGTTATTCTTATGTAAAATATGGTGGTTCTACACCTTCACTATTTTTGTCTTCAAATGACACGGCAATAATTTTTGATGCAGGGACAGGTCTTTATAAACTTAATAGTGTAAAAAACCTTAAAAATATATTTATCTTTTTAACTCATCTTCATTGGGATCATATTATGGGGTTGCCACTCTTTTCTTATTTTTATAACCCGTCCGCAAATATTAAAATATTTATAGATAAAAAGGATGATATAGATTCTACTGAGTTTATAAAACATTTATTTAAAGAGCCATTTTTCCCGGTTTCACACGAAAAATTAAATTGTAATCTACAAATAGAAAATATTTTTCATGGTGAAAAAATAACAATCGGTAATCATTCGATAACACCTTATGAAGGTAATCACCCAAATGGTGCCTCCATGTTTTTATATAAAAATCAAAACTATTCATTCCTTTATGCTACAGATTACGAACATGGCTCACCAAAAGATGAAATGTTAGTTGAGGTAGCTAACCACGTAAAATATTTCATTTATGATACTACTTATACCCCAGAAGATTACAGAGGGGAAAAGGACGGGATACCTAAAAGTGGTTGGGGGCACTCCACCTTTGAATACGGGGCATCTTTTGCAAAAAAAGCAAAAGTAAAAAATTTAGTATTATTTCATCATAATCCAGAGTATACCGACTGTTTCCTTGATAAAATGGTTATTAAATCAAAAAAACTTTTCACAAATACTATAGCCGCTACCGACGAGCTCATTTTAGATTAATTTTCTTCAAAATAATTATTGACTTTCTAATTTCATACCTATATTTTTATATTTGCAAAAATAATGAGGTGTAGAAAATGCTCTTAATTACCATATTAGCATTCATATTCAGTTTTCTTTTTGCACTTGGAGGAGTTGGCTCAGCAATAGTTTTAGTCCCTATAATGTATTGGATTGGAATACCTCTAAATGAAGCCAAACCAACAGGGCTCTTTATCAATACCATATCCTTGATAGGAGCTACTTACTCAAATATAAAAAATAAAAGACTTGATGTAAAAATTGGGATACCCATTATAGTTGCTTCAATGATTTTAGCACCTATTGGTGCATATTTCTCCACAATCATACCTAAAGAAATTGTTCTAATCATATTTATAATCTTCTTAATCTTTTCATCTTTTATGATGCTATTTTTTAGAGCTTCTAAATATGAGGATAATTATAGAGAAGATTCCCCTTACATTGCATTAGCACTTATCGGTTCATTAGCTGGTTTTATCTCAGGACTTTTGGGTATTGGTGGCGGCGGTTTAATTTCACCACTGATGATAATGCTTGGCTTCAACCCCAAAAAAGTGGCGACAGTAACTGCTTTTGTGGTCCCTTTTTCATCAATCACTGGATTTTTTGCTTATCTTGCAATGGGACATATAAATATCAAACTATTAATTTTTGTGGGATTGGCAGCATATTTAGGGGGGTATTTAGGTACACACTTTATGCATCTAAAAATGAAACCAGCTACAGTAAAAAAATTCTTAGGCGTCATTTTGCTAATTTTAGCAATTAAGTTATTAATAAAATTATTTTAAACAGGAGGTCAATATGTTTGACAAACACAGAGAGATTGTAAACTCAATCGAAAATCTTACCGACGAAGAAAGGGAATTTTTGTATTCAGCACTTAACATGCATGGACATATTTGTGGCGGTATGCCAATGGGTTATGTGGCTGGACTTGCAGCTTTAAAAGCTCTTGGAACAAGCAGAGAAAGAAATATGGATAAGTTTGTTATTATTAATGTAGGTGACAAACATGCTGCGGGTTGTTTTGCTGATGGTGTTCAATTTGCAACAGGTTGCACCTTTGGAAAAGGGATTATGAAAAAGGAAGCAAAAGGGAAATGGACTTTTACTTTGGTTGATAAAGTAAATGAAAAAGCTGTAAAAGTAAAAATCAAACCAGAACTTTTACAAAAAGCTTTTCAAGCTCCATTCATAACAGAGTACAGAATAAAAGGGGTAAGACCAACAGATGTACCTGCAGAAGTTGCAACACCTGCTTTTAAAAGACCCTTCTCATTAAAACTTGAAGACATTGTAGAAATCGAAGGGCCTTTTGACTTTAAAGTGCCAAAAGGGAAATCATGCTTTAACCTTGTAATATGTGAAAGCTGTGGAGATGCAGTTGCAGAAAATTATACAAGGCTTGTTGATGGCAAAAAAGTTTGTCCTGACTGCTTCCCATATTAATTTACTATATTATTGCTAACGTAACTTCACTTTACATTACAATCATAGAAGGGGTTTTCCCCTTCTTTAAAAATTGATTGAAAATTTTAACAAAAAATATATTATTCACCTCATGCAATTAAATGAAGAAAGAAAAGAGAACTTACTTTCAATTGACCATATTTTCAAAACTTATTTAGATTCAAATAAATACGATTTTATATACAGAGAAAAACTGTTCCCATTAAAATCTTCTAGTATTTCATTAAATAAAAGTGATGCATTGGACATTTTACAGAGTACAGCTTCAGTTGGCTTAAAGTCTTTAGCCCTTTTTCACAAAATACCAAGATTCCAAAAATTAGTAAGATTAAGGGCACCCCTAATTATAATAACCAGATTACTGCCTGAATATTTCGAAATACCCACTTTATTTATAAAAGAACTGGACAACCTGCTAGAATTATTAAACCTTGCTGAAAAGGTCTCCATCGAAACAAACTTGCCTGTAAATGTGGTTTTATCTCCAAATATTTTCAATAATATTTCGAGAAATCATAAAATTGAAAGAGATCACTCTGTAATAAAACCATATCTTACAAACGAAACTATGAAGCCAATAGAGGAAGATTTATTACATGAACAATTTCAATTAGCAGAAGCTTTGCTCTCCAATTATTTTAAAGAAACTAATATTTCAAATGTTATTTCTTTTTATAATCCGGAAAAATTCTTTATCCCATACCTTGTTCCGAATATTAAAAATAAATTTATTGAATCCATCTCTAATAAAGAATTAAATATTTACAAAGATGAGCTCAAATTTTTCAAACAGCTAGCTTATAACTACAATATTAGTCTGAAATTAAATATCAAAAATGATGATGAAATCGATTTTGAGACAAAAGATTATCTTTGCCCGGGGTGTCCATTCATACCATTAAAAAAAATCTTTGAAAAATATCAGCTGGTTTTCACAAATATTAATTGTGAAAGGATAAAATCCATTTTTAACATTAAAAATATCTCTTTTAGTGAATACTTTGGACTAACTTTTGAAAAGATTCAAGTTGATACAATCTTTATAGGTAATCTTTCCGATGCACATATCCAGCTAATTAACCAAACAAGACCTCATCAAAGGGTTGTTTTACTTGCAGACTCAGAACCTACCTGTTCAATAGCAAACTTTCAAACAGTAAAAAACTTATTTAAGCTTCCTAATAAAAACTTTATTTTCCCATACTCTTGTGAAAACATACCGCAGAAAAAATCACTAACTATTAAAGAGAAAAAATGTAAGTGCATTTTCAAAAATGAAAATCCAAAATGCATAGAATCCACTTTCTGCCCTGCGCTTTTCATTATAAATAAAAAAATATCTATTAATACATCGTTATGTATAGGTTGTAACTTCTGCAAAGAGTTTTGCCCATATGGAGCAATAAAATGAACTATCAGATAACATTCATTTACCTAAATAAAGATTTATTTTTATATGAAATTTTACCACTTTTAATAGAAACTTTTGAAAGCGCAGATTATTTTATAAAAATATGTGGAAACAATTTGACTATCCCTGACATAGCCCATCAAACCACAATTAAAATTATAGGAAGCAAAAAAAATGAAGTAAAAAAAGTAATTATTGATTTAGATAATGTTGTTAAAAATTCTAAGCACTTAGTAGTAAAACCAGATATTATTTTAAATAATAACAATCATTACTGGCAATTAGCTGGCTGTCTAATAAAATCATTTCCCGATACTTCAACAGCTTTTTTTACAGGTTATCTTACTGATAATAATAAAAAAGATTTATTAGAAATCTTTATGTCATCTAAGCCAATAGCTAATTTTTAAACTCATTTTCATCAAATATTATTGCTTGAAATTTAAATATTTCAACACCCCCTTTTTTCCATTCATCATAAGGTAATCCAGCTTTCATACAAGTATAAGATAAAAACTCATATCTATCCCAACCATGTTCAACAGCCACTTGAGGTAATAATACACCACTAAAGAAGCCTTTTTTTACATAAAGACCATCTTTACCAACCTCTATTTCATCTATATCTTCTACTTTTTGCATAGGTGTTAAAACAGAAATCTCTATGACAACATTATCTAACTCCTCTTTTTTTAAAGGTTGAAATCTCGGATCATGAAAAGCAGCCTGAATAGCCATATCCCTTACATTATACACTATATTAATATCATTTCGAAAATTACCAATACAACCTCTCAAATTACCACTTTTGTCATGTAGAGTAACAAAACAACCTGAGTTAAAGTTAAGCTCGCCCGGAATATTATCTGGTTCATATAATATACTTTCAAATTTTTTCTCTATCGTAATCCTAGCAATCTCCAATAAATATTTTTTAGCAGTAGCACTTAAATCCTTCATAAACCACCTCCTGTTGAAAACCTGTTGATAATTTATATTAAAAAAATATAGGATTAATAGTTTATTGCAAGCATTTATATTTATCTCTTTAATTATCAATATATTACAAAAAACCCCTTATTTTCCAGGGTTAATTTGTCAACAGGTTTTTTATATTTATAGTTTGTGAATTTCATGTGGATTATTTTTAAATATTCATGCGTTAGAGTTAGTTTTAGCATAACATTACTTAAAGTGATGAATTTTTAGTCAATATTTCTACTCTATTTTTACCTTTATTTTTTGCTTCATATAATGCTTTATCAACTAAATCTAATAGCTCAAAACTTTTTTCTGAAGTGTGTGGATACCCAACCACACCAACACTAACCGTTACATTAAAACCTCTTCCTTTATCAGTAAATACTGGTTTCATTGCAATATTATTTTTCAAACGCTCTGCAAAAATCTTACCATTGTTAATAGGTGTTTCCACTAAACATATCATAAATTCATCACCACCATATCTACAGGCAAAATCTGTCCTTCTGATATTTTTTTTGATTTCATCAGCAATAAAAAGTATCACTTTAGTGCCATATTTGTGTCCGTAAGTATCGTTGACCTTCTTTAAATCATCCGAATCAAGCATAATCACGGTAAAGTTCTTCTTATATCTTACAGATCTATAATATTCCTCCTCGAACTTTTTCAAAAAACCTTTCTGATTCAGTAAGCCTGTAAGATCATCTGTAATGGATAATTCATCTATCTCCTCTTCTAATCTATCTATTAACAATTTTATAAAAATTGAAAAAAATAAACTATATAATATCATTAACGAAAATGTTGATAAAATACTAATATTTAGATAAAATAAATCAAACAATATCAATAGAATAGCTAAAATAACCTTTATAACATAAAATTTACTATCAAAAACTAAAAAGGTAATTGCTAAAATTTGAAAATATATAAACTCTCTATTTGCAATAGATAAATAACCAATCAAAATTACAAATAAAGCGAAAAGGACCTCATCTAATTCGACTTTTTTTATCAAAGTGGCAGCAATATAACACGTTAAAAGAAGTGATGTTAAAAGAAGCAAATTTTCATTTGTTTTATTATATGTTTCATAAATAAGCAAAATTGAGGTTAAAATAACAAAAATATTTCTTTTTAAACTTTCATACATAACTAAATTATAAATTATTTAGCTTATATTACAATAAAAATCTTGAGATTGTTTCATCGCAGCAACTATAAATAGTAAATCATAGTTTTAAATACTTTCAAGGCTGTTGTACGACAACCTAATAATTAATAATTATCATAATTATGAGATTTCTTTTCCAACTTTTGTTGTCTTGCAATGACCCAAAAATACCGTCATTGCGAGCGTCAGCGAAGCAATCTGGGTCTTAAGCTATTACTATTGTGCAACAGCCACATACTAAATCTAAACTTGTCATACAACTAAATGGCGGGGTCGCAATAACTCAAAATGCCGTAATAGCGAGTGTTAACGAAGCAATCTTGTAAATTAAGCAGTTATTTCTGTGCAATATTATCTTTCTTTAGTACAACTTATATATATTTTAAATAACATTGTTCTATTATAACAAATATCTTATTCACAAATTTTTAACTTGATTAAACAATAGGATTTTACCTGTATATTGTATACAATCTAATTGACAAAAAGTTTTTCTTATGTTAGTTTTATGATAAATTTAACGATGTTTGTATCCTAAAATAAAGAAGGGGTGTAAAATGCCAAGAAAAGATCTTATCACGTATCCCAAAAAAGTTTCTTATCGTAAGCACACCGGTATGACCGCATGGTTGCTTCACAGAATTACCGGTGTAATTTTAGGTCTTTACCTTATTTTTCACATTTTAGGTAAAGCTGGCGTAGCAGAATGGTTTACTAGCCTCACTGCAAATGCCGGAGTAAGAGCAGTTGTGTTTTTAACATTCATTTATCATGCATTTAATGGTTTCAGAATAGTTTTAATCGATTTTAGCAACGGCGCTGAAAAAGGCGTTTTTGCAAAGCAGTTTATGGTTGTTATTTTCTTAGTAATTGTTGTTTTTATCATTGGTGCAATACCTATATTTTCATAAGGAGGAACTGGTATGAAATATTATAAGTTTATGGGTTCAAGCGACAGAGGTGTATTTGAATGGTTAATGCAAAGGATTTCTGGTGTTATCTTAATCCTTGTAATTTTTATACACTTTTTCTCAATGATTAAAAGCGGTGAATGGGGTTTGAAAAAGATAGTATTGGGACCACTTTTCGCTTTTGGTATATTCCATACGTTAAACGGCTTCAAAATGATTACTGATGACTACGTATCTAACCCAACATGGAGAGCAATTATTCTTGCAATTTACTGGATCGTTGGTGTTACTTTAGCTATACTTGCATTATCAGTAGTTTCATCATTATAAAAAATTATGTGAGGGGTAAAAGATATGTCTGTGAAAGTTGAATATCATAAGTTTGATGTTATTATACTTGGTGCTGGTGGTGCAGGGCTCAACGCTGCACAGGTAGCATCTCAATATTGTAAAACAGCTGTAATTTCAGAAGTTTATCCAACAAGAAGCCATACAATTTCAGCTCAGGGTGGTATTTCTGCAGCATTAGGAAACTTAGAAGAAGACCACTGGCATTGGCACATGTTTGACACAGTAAAAGGTTCTGACTATTTAGCTGATCAAGATGCATGTGAATATATGACTAAATTAGCTCCAGAAATGATTATCGAACTTGAGCACATTGGTTTACCTTTTAGTAGAACACCAGAAGGTAAGATAGCTCAGAGACCATTTGGTGGTCATACTGCAGAGTTTGGTAAAAGACCTGTAAAAAGAGCATGTTATGCTGCTGACAGGACTGGGCATGCTATGCTCCAAACCCTTTATGAAAAGTCAGTGGCTCAAGGTACACACTTCTTCAGTGAATTCTATGCTTTAGAGCTTTTAACAAATGATGGAGCTGTAAACGGCGTTCTTTGCTGGGATATCCAAAATGGTGGATTTCATATATTCCATGCAAAAGCTGTAGTTTTTGCTACAGGTGGTAGTGGTAGAATTTTTAAAACAAATTCAAATGCTCACATCAACACTGGTGATGGTATTGCTATGGCAATGAGAGCTGGATATTCATGGTGTGATGCAGAATTCTTCCAGTTCCACCCAACTGGTATTTATGGTGCAGGTAACCTCATCACAGAAGGTGTTCGTGGTGAAGGTGGTATTCTTCTTAATGCAAATGGTGAAAGGTTTATGGAAAGATACGCTCCAACTATTAAAGACCTTGCACCAAGGGATATAGTTTCCCGTTCTATGATGAGAGAGATTTTAGAAGGTAGAGGTGTTGGACCAAATAAAGATCATATCTTATTAAAAATAGATCATATAGGTGCTGATGCTATTATGGAAAAACTTCCAGGTATTCACGAATTAGCACTTGTATTTGCTGGCGTTGACTGTACAAAAGAACCAATACCAGTTGTTCCAACAGCTCACTATCAAAATGGAGGTATTCCAACTAATTACTTAACCCAAGTTGTAAAAGCTCAAGGTGAAAACCCTGAAGAGCCAGTTCCAGGATTCTTTGCTGCAGGTGAATGTGCTGCTGCATCAGTTCATGGTGCTAACAGACTTGGTACAAACTCATTGCTTGACTTAGTAGTATTTGGTAGGACAGCTGGTGAACAAGCTGCAAAATGGGCTCAAAATAATAAACTTGTTCCATTAAAAGACGATGCTGGTGATTTTGGTATCAAACTATTCCAAAAATTTGCTAACTCTAATGGTAAATACACATTTGGCCCAATTTACAACGAATTAATAGAAACAATGCAGAAAAATGTTTCCGTGTTTAGAACAGAAGAAGGATTAAAAGAAGCTTTAGAAAAACTTGATGAGTTAGAAAAGAAAATGGATGACTTTAGAGTTAATGATAAATCAAATATCTATAATCTCGAATTAATTGAGGCATTAGAATTAAATAATATGATTATGGTAGCAAAAGCGCTTACTAAAGCTGCTCTTGAAAGAAAAGAATCTCGTGGTGGGCACTATAGAGATGATTATCCTGAAAGGGATGATGAAAACTACTTAAAGCATACTGAAGTTTTCTATCAAGACGGTGAATTTGAGGTTAAATATAGACCAGTAAGAATGAAGCCTCTTACTGTTGATCCATTCCCACCAAAACCAAGAGTATATTAAGATAGGGGGCGATAATTATGAGTAGATATGTTACTTTCGAAATATTTAGATATGACCCAGAAAAGGATAAAGAACCTTATTATCAAACATACAAAGTAGAAATAAGAAGGCCCGGTATGCTCATGTTAGAAGGCCTCAATCAGATTAAATGGGAGCAAGATCCAACTCTTGCTTTCAGAAGATCATGCCGTGAAGGTGTTTGTGGATCTGATGGTATAAATGTAAACGGCGTAAATATGCTTTCATGTATTACAAAAATTGAAGATCTTGGTACAGACCATCTTGTAATTCAGCCTTTACCAGGCATGCCTGTAATGAGAGACCTTGTTGTTGATGTAACAGATTTTTTTGAAAAATTCATCACAGTAAAACCTTATTTAATCAGAAAATCTCCAACTCCAGACAAAGAGTTTTATCAGTCACCAGAAGATAGGAAAAAACTTGATGGGCTTTATGAATGTATCCTTTGTGGATGCTGTTCTTCATCTTGCCCTTCATACTGGGCAGATAAAAACTATCTTGGGCCAAACGCTTTCTTGAGAGCATGGAGATATCTTGCTGACTCAAGAGATGAAGGAGCTGATGAAAGATTACCTATCTTAAATGATAAACATGGTGTTTGGAGATGTCATACAATTTACAACTGTGTTGAGGCATGTCCAAAAGAGCTTAACCCAACTAAAGCTATCGTAGAAATTCGTAGAATGTTAATGAATAGAAACTATTAAAAAAGCGGGCATCAGGCCCGCTTTTTTTTATAATACTTATTTACTTTTCTTTCATAATAAATTTTCTAAAAAATACTCCACATATTTTGTTTTCATTATAAAAATAATTCATATTTAAATTTGTTGCAAATTAGTTTCATTGAGGATGTTGCACAACAAAAAATAAACTTTTTAGATTACTTACCAAGCCATTTAGCTACAATTGACGAGTTGAAGATGTTGCATAATAGACTAACTTGTTGATAATTAACATCATCATGAGATTGCTTCGCTAACGTTCGCAATGACGGCAATTTATTCTTATTATGAATAAACTAAGTTGCCGTATCTTTCTCAGTTTTAGTCACTGAATGAAATACAGTGACTAAACAGTCTTAATCCATCAAAAAATGAAATAACAATAGATTACTTGTATTTTTGTCACTTTATTAAAAATCTAATTTTTGTCATTGCAAGGAGCAACTGCGACGAAACAATCTCAAAATAAATAATTTCAAAGTCTTTGACTATTGTGCAATGTCAATATTGGGTAAAACGGGGTGCGACAAAACACCCCGATATAATTAACGATAAATAAGATTTGGTAAAAACAGTGATATTTGAGGCACGTAAGTAATAATTATTAAGCCAATCAGTAGGGCAAAAAACCAAGGCATTGATGCTCTTATTACCTCCTGCAAATTCATACCTGATACGCCACTTGCAACAAACAAGTTTAACCCTACTGGTGGTGTAAGCATACCTATTTCCATATTAACAGTGATAATAACACCCAGATGTATTGGATCTACACCCAATTTTACTGCAGCTGGGTATATCAACGGTGCTACAATCATAATAAGGCTTGATGGTTCCATAAAATTTCCACCTATCAGCAAAAGAATATTAATAAATATTAAAAACACTATTTTATTAAAATTCATATCAATTATCCACTGAGCCAAAGCTTGAGGTATTTGCTGAATTGTCAAAAAGTAAGCAAAAAGCATAGCATTTGCAATGATAAAAAGGATCATTGCAGAAGTAGCTGCAGATGTCATAATAACTCTTGGAATCATTTTCCATTTTAAATCTTTGTATATAAATTTAACAACAAAAAAGCCATAAACAGCTGATACAGCAGCAGCTTCAGTAGGAGTAAATATACCACCATATATACCACCAATCACTATTACAATAACAAATAACCCCCAAGACGCTTCTTTAAAAGTTTTCCATATTTCTGAAAATGGAGCTCTTTTCTGCTTTTTAAAACCTGCTCTTCTTGCAGCAATATATGTAACTACCATCAACATTGTTCCAAGAAAAACGCCTGGAACGAAACCAGCCATAAACAACTTACCAATAGATTGATCAACAGTTACACCATACACAATCAATACAATGGAAGGTGGAATTAAAATACCAAGAGACCCTGCGCATACAATTGAACCCACAGAAAATTTAGGTGAATACCCAGCTTCCTGAATTGCTCCAATCATAATAGAACCTATCGCAGCAACAGTTGCTGGAGAAGATCCACTAACAGCTGCAAATATTATACATGCAAAGATAGCACTCATAGGTAAGCCACCAGGTAAGTGCCCCACAACAGCTTTTGCAAACCTAATAATTCTCTCTGCTGCTCCACCTTGAGATAAAAAATTTCCAGCCAAAACAAAAAGAGGGATAGCCATAAGTGCAAATTTATCAATAGAAGTAAACATTTTTTGAGCAATTACAAGTGTTGGCTGATCAGTAAAAAGTAACATTGTAATTGTAGTAGATAGACCAAGAGATACAGCAATTGGTATCCCAACTATTAAAAATAAAAACAAAAGTCCGAATAATGTTATCGCCACCATCAGTGTTGCTCCTTCATTATCATATCATAACTAAATTTATCTGCCGGTATCTTAATAGTCGCTATAATTTTTAATAAAACTTGATATGCAGCTATACTCATTGTAATTGGAACACATAGATAAATAATCCAGAAAGGTAGATGTAAATCGATTGAAACCTGCTCTAATTCATAATTAAACATTACAAAATCATAACCCCATTTAACTAACAAACACAAATAAATAAAAATAACTATTAAAGAAATTGTCATAACAAATTTTGCTATTTTAGGCTTTAAAGCCTGTATTACGGCTGTAACACCGATATGCAAACCTATTTTAAATCCATAAGCAGCACCAAACAGAGCTGACCATATAAAAAGATATGACGTTAATTCACCTGCCCATACAAGTGAAGTGTTAAAAACATATCTTAAAACAACATTTATAAAAGCAACAATTGTGGCTAATGCCATCATAACAGTCATTACCGTCATATTTATATAGTCAAGCCATTTATCAAGTGTTTCAAAAATCTTTTTCATATCCACCCTCACAGAAATAAGCTCCCCTTAAAGGGGAGCACCTAACCTATTATCTTACTTAGTATTTAACGCTGCATCTATAAATTCTTTACCTATTACATCATAAAATTTTGGATAGATTTGCATCATAGTTTTTTTCCAGATTTTTCTCTCTTCAGGTGTAGTCACGTGAATTTGGATTTTTCCATACTCTTTAACTTTATTGTAATAATATTCATCAAGTTCTTTAGCCAATTTTCTTTCATATTCTGTAGCTTCTTTTACTGAATCTAAGAAAACTTTGTCTAAACCAGCTTTTTTAAGTTTTTTCATAAAGATTTTATTTGTAACAAGCATATAACCTAGATATCCGTGATAACTTACTGTCAAATACTTCTGTACTTCATAAAATTTCTTTGTGTAAAAGTTTGACCATGGGTTTTCAGCACCATCAACTACACCCTGCTGAAGCGCAGAATAAACTTCTGAAAATGGTAATACATGTGGAATAGCACCAATAACTTTAAATTGCTCTTCAAGAACTTTTGATGACATAATTCTAAACTTTATCCCTTTTGCATCTTTAGGAAGAATTATTGGTCTAATATTATTTGATAATACTTTGAAACCATTATCCCAATAAGCTAAACCTACAAGTCCTTTACTACCAACAAGTTTTAATATTTTTTTACCCCATTCACTATCCATAAACTTATGTAAATGCTCTGTAGAGTCAAATAAGAAAGGAAGGTCAAAAAGTTGCAACTGAGGAACAAAACCTGTAAATTTTGAAAAACTTGGACAGGCAAGTTGAATTGCATTCATTTTCAACGCTTCAACAGCTTCTCTATCACCATAGAGTGAAGCATTTGGATAAACTTCCATTTTAATCTTACCATTAGTTCTCTCTTCTAACAGTTTTTTAAGATACTCAGCTGCTTTCCCTTTAGGAGTTTCCACAGCAACAACATGGCTAAATTTTACCTTAATAGGTTTCGCCATAGCAGGAACAACCAACAAACTAAATGCTACCATTAAAAACATCATGTTTCTTAAAAGTTTCATAAAACAACCTCCAATATTTTTTGAATATAATGCAATTATGTAATATACAATTTTGATGCCAAAATAAAATCTATAATCATCCCTTATTTTATAACACTTTCTCAATTTAAAGTTGGTTTACTTTTTTGCATTTTTGCAATAAAAAAATATCCAAAGGTTTTCTCCATTTTTATTTTACAATATTTAGCAAATAGTTGTATATAATTTTAGTTTTTGCAATTTTGCAAGACTTCAATTGTAAATTTGACACCAACTAACAAATCAACATACCATTATCACGTCATTAAACTTTTTTAAATTTGACTTTACTTTTAATATGGTGTATATATTCAGAAAAATCATAGGAGATGAGAGATGCACAAAATCGCTGTTTTACCAGGTGATGGGATTGGCCCAGAAGTAATGAAACAAGCACTTAAGGTGTTAGATAAAATTTCTAAAAAATATAACATTCAATTAACCTATGAATTTGCTGATGTAGGTGGTATAGCTATAGACAAATACGATACACCCTTGCCAAAGCACACTGTAAAAATATGTGAAAACTCAGATGCAATTCTTTTTGGATCTGTTGGAGGACCAAAATGGGAGAATCTCCCACCTGAAAAGCAACCAGAAAGAGGTGCATTGTTGCCTTTAAGAAAGCATTTTAATCTTTTTGCAAATATTAGGCCTGTAAAAGTATTTAAACCTTTAAAAGATGCTTGCAGTTTAAAAAACGAATTAATTAGTGAGGGAATAGATATTGTAATTTTTAGAGAATTAACCAGTGGCATCTATTTTGGTCAGCCAAAATATATCAGCGAAGATAGAACCTATGCTGTGGACACTATGAAATACAGTGTTGAAGAAATCATAAGAATCGCACATTTAGCTTTTGAAGCAGCTAAATTGAGAAATAATAAAGTAACATCTGTAGATAAAGCAAACGTACTTATGAGTAGCGTCCTATGGAGAGAAACGGTTACAGAAATTCATAAGAAGTTTTATACAGATGTGGAATTGCAACATATGTATGTTGATAATGCATCTATGCAACTTGTAAGAAATCCAAACCAGTTTGATGTAATCTTAACAGGAAATATGTTTGGAGATATTTTAAGTGATGAAGCAGCCATGCTTTCTGGATCATTAGGGATGTTAGCCTCAGCATCAATAAACGAGTCAGGATTTGGTCTATACGAACCAATAGGTGGTACAGCACCTGATATAGCTGGTCAGAATATTGCAAATCCTATAGCTCAGATTTTATCGGCAGCTTATATGTTAAGATATTCATTAAAAAGTGATTCTGCAGCAACTGACATAGAAAATGCAATTGAACAAGTCTTAAATGAAGGTTATAGAACAGCAGATATTTTCTCAGGTAAAGATGGTGAAAAAAAGGTCAATACCGAAGAAATGGGTAATTTAATTTGCGAATATATTTAATCACTAAAAGAGGCTATAACGGCCTCTTTTTTATTTACTCCCCTTAAGTTTTTGGATATCTATCTTCTTCATCCTCACACTTAAAATCTTAGAAGGCCCACTGTATATACTTTCAGCATAATGAGGAATTTTAGAACTAAATGCGATAGAATCCCCCTCCCCTAACTCGATAATATCATTATTTAAATATAATTTTATGCGACCTTCAAGTATATACATAAACTCATAACCTTCATGGCTAAAAAGCTTCTTGTGAGTATCTCCAGGCTTAATGGTAACGACAAAAGTTTCAAAAAGATCATTATTTTTTATATGTGCTAACTCTTCATACAAATATCCATGCTTTGCACCTTCTCTAAAAACAAATTGCCTGTCACCCTTTTTTACAACATAATAATCTTTATAATTAATCTCTTCTTCAAAAAAATATGTCATCTTCACATTTAAAACATTAGCTATCTTAGCTAGAGTAGTAATAGGTGGCATGACAACATTATTTTCAATTTGTGAAATTAATGCCTTAGAAAAACCTGTTAAATTTGCAACATCCTGTAATGTCATCCCTCTATCGTTTCTAAGTTTTCTAATTCTTTCACCAATGTTAATATCAAAATCTGCCATACATCACCCGTTAATGATTGTTTTATTTTGTTTAGTTTAACTGAATATAATATTGTTTGTCAATATATTTTTGATTTTTAAAGATAAAATGCTATAATATACAATTAAGGAGGTATGATTATGCAAAATGAAGTTTTATCAAAATTTAAAAACAGTAACTTTTACTATATTAATTTAAAACAGTTAAACAAAGAAAAAAAAGTAGAAAAACTACCTTTTACCATCAGAGTGCTACTAGAAAACCTATTAAGAAACTACGATGGAAAAATAGTTAAAAAAGACCACATAGATGCGATACTAAACTGGGATCCAAAAAACACCGAAAAAATTGAACTACCTTATTTCCCATCAAGAGTTTTAATGCAAGATTTTACTGGGGTCCCTGCTGTTGTTGATTTAGCAGCGTTGAGAGATGCAGCACTAAAACTTGGTGTATCACCAGAAAATGTAAATCCTACTGTACAGACTGACCTCATTATTGATCACTCTGTACAAATAGATTATTTTGGCACATCTTATTCTCTGGCAAAAAATGTCGAAAAAGAATTTGAAAGGAATAAAGAAAGATACAAAGTTTTAAAATGGGCTCAACAATCTTTTAACAATTTTAGAGTAATTCCACCAAACAATGGTATTTGTCACCAAATAAATTTAGAATATTTATCAAGACCTATTAAAACTTCAATAATTGACGGAAAAACTATTGCTTTTCCAGATACTGTAATTGGGACAGATTCCCACACGCCTATGGTAAACGGTATCGGAGTACTCTCATGGGGAGTTGGTGGTATAGAAGCAGAAGCTGTGATGCTTGGACAGCCCTATTACCTTAGTATTCCTCAGGTAATAGGTGTGCACCTTTTGGGGGAATTACAGCCATATACTACGACAACTGACCTGGTATTGTCCTTAACTGAATTTTTGAGAAAATATGGTGTAGTAGAAAAATTTGTTGAGTTTTTGGGTGATAGTATAAAAACCCTTTCAGTTCCTGATAGAGCTACTATATCAAATATGAGTCCAGAAAATGGCTCAACAGCTACATATTTCCCTATGGATGAAAAAACAGCTGAATATCTTGTTTTAACAAACAGAGAAGAAGATGCAAAATTAATGATAAATTATGCTAAAGAAAATTTATTCTTTGGAGAAAATTGGGATACTATTAATTATACTGATATTTTAGAATTTGATCTTTCAAAAGTTAAACCTGTTGTAGCTGGTCCATCAAGACCCCATGATAAAATATTTTTAACAGATTTAAAAGAGAAGTTTAAAGAAATCAATCCAGATAAGAAAAAAACAGGAATCTTCAATAATAATGAAAAAGTAACCATTGAAGATGGCTCGGTGGTAATAGCAGCAATTACATCATGTACAAATACTTCAAATCCGAAAGTTATGATTGGTGCAGGTCTTTTAGCTAAAAAAGCTGTGGAAAAAGGGCTAACTACAAAACCTTATGTAAAAACATCTTTAGCACCCGGTTCTAAAGTTGTAACCGATTATTTGCAAAAATGTAATTTGTTACCATATCTTGAAGCTTTAAGATTTCATGTTACTGCTTACGGTTGCACCACCTGTATCGGAAACAGCGGACCATTACCAAATGAGATAGAAAAGGCTATTGATGATAATAAATTAACAGTTGCTTCCGTTTTATCTGGTAACAGAAACTTTGAAGCCAGAATTCATAATAAAGTAAAAACAAACTTTCTTGCATCACCTATTTTAGTAGTTGCATACGCCATAGCTGGCAGAATAGATATTGATTTTGATAAAGAACCCATCGGATATGATCCAAACGGTGAAGCTGTATATCTCAAAGATATATGGCCAACAAATGAAGAAATAGACAAACTGTTATCAACATCTCTAACAAAATCTGATTATGAAAAAGAGTATAAAGATATTGATAAAGGGGATAAACATTGGAATGAAATCCATATAAACACTTCTAAAACTTTTGAATGGGATGAAAAGTCAACCTATATTAAAAAGCCCCCCTATTTTGATAACTTCTCAATCGATTTAGAGCCACCAAAAGATATAAAAAATGCAAGAATACTTCTATTATTAGGAGACACAGTTACTACAGATCATATTTCACCAGCCGGCGCCATCAGAGCAGATTATCCAGCCGGTAAATATCTGTTAAGTAAAGGGGTTGATGTAAAAGATTTTAATACATATGGTTCAAGAAGAGGCAATCACGAAGTAATGATAAGGGGAACTTTTGGTAATGTGAGGGTAAAAAATTTGATGTTAAAAGGTAAAGAAGGTAGTTTTACAATTAAGTATCAAGAAAATGAGGAGATGTTTATTTACGATGCTGCTATGAAATACATTTCTGAAGGTACTCCTCTTGTAGTTTTTGCTAAAAAGGAATATGGATCTGGCTCTTCAAGAGATTGGGCAGCAAAAGGAACAAAGCTTCTTGGTATAAAAGCTGTAATAGCAGAATCTTTTGAGAGGATACATCGCAGCAATCTAATTGGGATAGGTGTTTTGCCTTTACAATTTTTACCTGGTGATTCATATGAAAAATATTGTATTACAGGAAGTGAGCAGATAGATATTTTAGGTATCGAAAATATACAACCTAAAAAACAACTAACAATAGTAGCAAAAAAGGATGATAAGACTGTAGAATTTCCAGTTATTGCAAGACTTGATACAGACATAGAAGTGGAATATTTTATAAATGATGGTATCTTGCCTTTTGTATTAAGAAATATAGTAAAAAAATAAAAAGGGGGAGCAAATGTATAGCTTAAAAAGAGATGATGCTGTTTTAGTAGTGGTGGATATTCAAAAAAAATTAGTAAAAATTATGCCAGAGAAAGTTTATGAAAAAATTTTAAAAAATAACCAAATATTAATAAAAGCTGCTAAAATATTAAACATTCCAGTAATTTACACCCAGCAATATACTAAGGGTTTAGGTGAAACTGTTGATGAGCTAAAAGAACTTTTGACTGATGAACATGTAGAAAAATTAACCTTCTCTTGCTGTAAAGAACAATCATTTTTAGAAAAATTAAAATCCCTGGGTAGAAAAAGCGTTATTTTAACAGGTATGGAAGCACATATTTGTGTATTGCAAACAGCAATCGATTTATTGGAGAATGGTTACAATGTTTTTACCGTTGCAGATGCAGTTTGCTCAAGATTTAAAGACAACTGGAAGTTTGGATTAGAGTATATGAGAGATGCTGGAGCCAAAATCACAGTGGTTGAAACAGTACTGTTTCAACTACTTGAAAGGTCTGATGCTAAAGAGTTTAAGGAAGTTCAGGCTTTGATAAAATAACTTGACAAAAATTTTTAAAAATAATATAAGCGGTCTCAGTCAAACGCCGGGGTGGTGGAACTGGTAGACACGCAGGACTAAGGATCCTGTGGCCAGAAATGGCTGTGCGGGTTCGAGTCCCGCCTCCGGCATTCTTCAAAGTTTATCCTTCATACAATCAAGAGTATTGCACAATGGTATTTTGCTAAAGTCAATAAATAGCTTCGCTAACGCTCGCAATGATTGCATTTTTGGTTATTGCAAACCCACCTACTAGTGGAAGATGTTGAGTTTATAGTTTCTTGAGTATACAAGTTCTAAATGATAATTACCAAAGTTTAACGTTATTGGCAGAAGAAGCAATCTGGAAAACTAGAACAACCATTACTGTATAACACCAACTATTTTATTACTTGATAAATCTTCTTAATTTCATCATCTTTTAGAATCAAATTTGGCATCAAAGAATTTTTCTTAACATCTCTTGTATTTTTAAGCCATTTTTTAAACAAATCATAATCCCAAAATCTATCATTTATTTTGTAGTAATATTTACTAAAGAGTCCTGATAAATTTGGTCCATAAACCCCTTCTCCAAGCGGACCACTATTTTTTGATAAAACTTTATGACAGCCACCACATTTTTCTTTAAAAATCTCTTTTTCATCCCCCTTATTAATATGAATAACTTCAACAATCTTTTTAGATAAATTATTTTTTGCCCCATTATAAATGGCATTTATTATATAAACAATTTGTTCATCAGAAAAACGAAAATCAGGCATAAAATTATTAGGCTTTTTTATGCTATCAAAAATTTCATCATCACTTTTGTAATTCCAACTCAAATCAAGATTAATAGCCAACAAATTCCCCTTCCCAGCTATTATATGACATCTTCTACAATGACCTAACTCAATAAGTTCATAACCTTTGGTAACTCGAGTGGAGTTATCAAAAAAATAATATGAATATTTACCTTTAATAATTCTATAATGAGCAATATCCTGTCTGCTCGATTTTTCTATCCCTCTATGGCAAACACTACATGAGCCGATTTTTTCATAATGAACAGTATGACACTTCACACATTTTGCAGCAGAATAAGCATTTATTGCTACAAAAATTATTAATATCAAAAACCTATTAATTGCCAATACGGTCCCCTAAAATAATAAGCTATAATTGTAAATATATTAATAAGCATCAATATTATTAAAAATGTTACTATTTCAAAAGTACACCCTTTTTGAAACCATTTTGCGTTTTCAGGTATAAAGCCTTTTCTAATTTTTGGTAAATATAACATGTATAAAAACAAAAAAATTACAAAATATATCATATATCCTGAATAACTTACCAATTCCTGCATCCAGAGTAAAAACCAAGCAGATTTTGAAGGGTTTGGCACTACTGCTGGATTTGCAGGGGGTTGTAAAGGTGCATCAATAAAATACGCTAATACCATTAAAATTATCAAAAAAATCATAAATGATTTTTTAATTATAGGGAAAAAATATTCTTCACTTTTTACCTTTTTCATAAGTATGGCAAAACCCCTTTATCTTTCCTAATTCTGTAAAAATGGATCATACTTAACAAAAAAATAGACATAGGTACAATTACAATATGTAAAGTATAAAATCTTGATAAAGTCATAAATCCACCAACGCCATCTGGAGCAATTAAATTAACTATTTCATCACCCAAAGGCACAAGCTTTAAAATTTCCATACCTGTTTGTGTAGCCCAATAAGCAAGCTGATCCATGGGAAGTAAATAGCCAGTATAACCAGCAACTATAGATAAAAACATCAATAGTAACCCTACTATCCAATTATAACTTCTTACTTTAAAAGCCCCTGTTAGCACTACTCTTACAGTGTGCAAAAAAATTAAAATTAATAACGCATGAGATGAAAGACGATGCAAGTTTCTAATATATTTTCCCAAAAATACATTTTCTTCAAGATAGAGTATAGAATTATAAGCATGCTCAGGATGAGGTACATAATAAAACATTAATAAAACACCAGTAACAATTAAAACTATAAAAGCACTAAAAGCCAATCCACCAAGGCAAAAAGTATATGTTATTTTAAGGTTTTCTTTTAAAATAAATCTTGGAAATAAGTGTTTAATAAACTCTTTAACAAAACTCATAATAAATAAATTTTAATCTTATTTTTATTAATCTTAAAATTAAGTTTATTTAAATCTTTATTTGCTGGGCCATGCAATACTTTGCCATCAAAACTAAATTTACTGCCGTGACATGGACAAACAAACTTTTCACCATCAGAGTTTAAAGTGCAACCCAAATGAGTACATTTTATACTCAAAGCATAAACTTTGTTATTTTTATTAACTACTGCTACCTTTTCATCTCTTAATAATAATACAGAATTATCAGATAACTGATTTAAATCCAGAGTGATAGCCATCTTATTTGACTTAGCAGCATCTATTTTTAAAAACTTATATATAAAATAGATTGGCAATAAGAAAATAAGCTTTAAAAAGTTTCTCCTCTTCAATAAATTCTTAAATTCCATGTTTGCATTTATCTCACAAAATAAAAAAAAAGTAAATAAAATAGAAAAGATAAAGGGAACCCTAAAGGCTCCCTTTACTCAAATTCAGCAAATGGATCATTAGAGGAGGATTGCCCACTGCCAGAACAATTTACTTGTATCTTATCCCATTTAATGGGTTCATTCTTGGCCCTTAGTTTCATTAATTCATCATATTTTTCCCATGCATCTACATTATAAGGATTAAACTGTACTGCTCTCCTAAAATACATTATCGCTGATGCCATATCCTTTTCTTTCAAAGATTCCTCGCCAAGCTCTATCATCTTCTTACTCTGCTCTAAACTCAAATCTGAGCTATAACCTTTCGCAACATTTAAACCTACAAACATTACTCCCAATAAAATTATCCCTACAATTATTCTTCTCATTATTTACCTCCCAATATACTGTACAAATTTCTCTGTGTATGCTCCTGCATGGATTATTAAATACCTCAAATAAAAACCACCTAAAAGGACTAAAGCTTCAATCAATACTATACTCTTTTTAGATAAATGTAGTTTTTTAGATTCCACAAAAGTGTAAACAATAATTGGTAATATCAAACCCAATATTAGAAACATACTCCAAAATTGAAATGCATATTTGCCCACTAACAACAATTTCATAGAATATACCATCTCTGGTACACCGTTTAAACCAATCAGAATCATTCCAAAAACAATTACAAATTCAATCAATAAAAGATAGTAGTGCATTGTTTCAATCATATGAAGTTCGCCTTTATCTTTTATAAACAACTCTTTCATAATTACTGCTGCTGATATCCCTGTTGATGCAGCTGAAATTATAAACAGTATTGGCAAAGCTGTTTGATGCCACAAAGGAATCGCTTTTAATAACCCAAGTAATACCCCTGTATAGCCACCTGTCCCAAGACATAACAAAATCAACGCTATTTTAACAAATGTACCGCCACCAAATTTGATAAAATTAAAATTATACGCAGCATATATCAAGGAAATAAAAATAAACAACGATAGTATCGCTGTACCCCAGGTAATTGCAGATGTAGGGTTAGATAAAAGATAGATCAATAACCATGGTTTTTTTAAACCTTGCCCCAAATCAATCAGCAAAAATAAACATCCTATAGACACCGCAGGCATACCTACAAGGGATGCACCCTTGATATAAGCCAAATATTTCTCTCTATCATAAAAATCAACAATAACTGCACTTAGGATAGCCCCTGCACCTACCCCTCCTAAAAAGAGATACAACGCAATTTGCCATTCAAAAGCTTCTTGAAGTACCATACTCTCCTCCTACGATTTTATATAATAAATATTAGGCTCTGTACCTAAATCTTCTCTCAGTTTCCATATCTTATCCTTACGTTTTATCGCTTCCTTCAATACCTGACTCACTTCGCTTTCTGGATCGTTTATATCACCAAAAATCCTTGTTCTACTTAAACAGGTGTGCACACATGCCGGCTCAAAACCTTCTTTTATCCTCGGCAAACAAAATGTACATTTCTCTGCTACTCCAAGCTCCTCATTAAAGAACCTAGCATCATAGGGGCAAGATACTATACAGTACTTACAGCCTATACAACGTCCTCTATCAATATACACAATGCCATCATCTCTTTTATGACTTGCTTTTGTTGGACATACGTGCACGCAAGGAGGATCATCACAATGGTTACATTGTGATGGTAAAAAATACATCCTAGATTCTCTATTTATTTCATCTACAATATCAAATTTTTCATCGACATGCGTTCTGAAGTGATCCTCTGGTACACTCCATTGAGCTTTGCATGCAACCATACATGCTTTACAATCAATACATCTATCAATCAAATAAAGCATTACATATTTTTCTTTTTTACTCATAATTCACCCCTACACTCTTTCCACTTTTACAAAGCCATTATGAAATGCAGCCGCACCACTAATAGGATCAACACCATTTGAACAAAACTCAGCATCAGATGCTCCTTTCATCTCATATGCATACTTCATAAACTTTGAAAATCTACCAAATCCATGAGGGATAAATATACATTCAGGATGGATGAGATCTGTTACATATGCTGTAAGCTCATCTGACACCTTGTCCCCTTTTCTGATTCTTACTTTTGCTCCATCTGTAATACCCAGCTGAGCAGCCCTCTTTGGATGTATCCATAATTTCACATCAAAATTATGCAATGCTAAAAGCCACCTGTTATTTTGTGTCCTTGCATGTGTATGATAACTCATTCTACCAAATAGTAGTCTAAATTCATCCGGTGCAGGATTAGGAGCTTTGGTATATTTAGGGATGGGATCAAATCCAAGCCTATCAAGGAATTTACTATACAACTCTATCTTTCTACTCATTGTTCTAAATTTCAACTCTTTACCTTCAGCCTGTGGATACATCCCCTTTTTCACAGGGAATACATAGCAGCCATCTCGTTTCAAAACATCTTCAGATATACCAATTGTTTTTAGAAATTCTTTATTATATTCCTGGACTGTCTTATATTTAATCTTTAAGTTCATTGTTTTTGCAAGCTCACTCGCTATCTCCCATGCACCTTTTGTATTAAAAAGTTTTACTGATGCTGGCTCTCTATACTGTATAAATGGGTATTTATCTGCCTGAATAGTAATAGGATCCCATCTCTCTAAATATGTAGATTCTGGAAGTATTACATCTGAATAAAGTGCTGTTTCTGTCATATAAATTTCGCAAGTTACAAGCAAATCAAGGCTATTGGCTATCTTTTTAGCAACTTTATTATCAGGGTAGTGCTCAAAAAAGTTTGTACCATAGACAAATAACCCTTTTATCGGATAAGGTTTACCTGTTAATATTGCTTCAAAAAGTCCATTCTCTCTACCAAGATTTTTAGGTGCTAACTTATATTTTTCTCCAGCACCATCAACCCTTTCAAATTTATGCTTCCCGTGTTCCTCTTCGAGCTCATACATATGTGGAGTTTTTATTTTCATAGCTACAGGCACATAAAATCCTCCTGGCATACCCCAGTTGCCAAACAGTGCATTTAAAATACCTATAGCTCTAACCGTCTGAGTATCATTCCCATATCTTGTTAATCTTCTACCAGGATGGATAAAACACTGAGGTGCAGCTTTTGCAAGCTCATAGCACACTTCTGCTATTTGTTTAGCTGGTATCTCTGTCTCCCTTGATGTCCATTCAAGAGTATACTGTTTTACCTCTTTTTTTAATTCATCAAACCCATAACAGTATTTTTTTACAAAATCTTCATTATAAAGCTTGTTTTCTATAATAAAGTTTATCATTCCAAGCAAAAGAGCTAAATCTGTACCTGGTTTTATCTGAAGCCAATAATCTGCCTTCGCAGCTGTTTTAGAATATCTTGGATCCACATAAATTAACTTGGCTCCTTTACTCAAGCCATCTATAACCTTTTTAGCTTCTCCTACTTGCAATGCTTCAAGTATATTTCTACCTAAAAACATCATACATTTACTGTGCTCACCATCACCATATTCATGGCCTGTAAAACCCATACCATAAGTAAGCCACCAACCTATTTCTCTGGAACCCATACACTGACTATATGCAGGAATTGCTATATTATGAGAACCCAAAGCTTCTAATAAAGAAATAAATGCATGCTCACCACTACCATGAGCAATCAAAGCAAGTGATTTTGAACCATAATAATCGCTTATCTTTTTTACCTTTTCTGCAATATAGTTATAAGCTTCTTCCCAGCTAACCTCCTTAAATTTTCCAGAACCTCTCTCACCAGTTCTAATCATTGGAGATTTTAATCTATCTGGATCATAAAGCTGATATACTCCAGCATTACCCTTTGCACACAATTTACCATAATTATTTGGGCACTTCTCTTGACCTTCTAATTTGAAAACTTTTCCATTTCTTTTTAGGGCTGTTACTCCACAACCCCAAAAGCACATCTCACACCAAGTATGTATTTTTTTTAAACCGTATTCACGGGATTTGTTTCTTTTTTCACTATTATTAGCCATTAAAACGCCACTATTAGCTAAAACAGCAGATGAAATTAGAGCAGTACTCTTTAAAAATGTCCGCCTATTCAACTTTAAACCCATAATCCACCTCTTTGAATAAATAAAATCTTTACCAGTATAGGCAGGCTTCAAGCCTGCCCATATTACAACCTACAGGAGGGAAAAAATCAAAATCAATTAACAACCCTGAAGTTGAGGAGTCAATTCTTCTGAATCTTCTGAACCACCTTTTTTAATAGTAACTGCATCACCTTTTTTCAGTTTGGTTACATCATCTTCAACTTTAATCAATACCTTATTCCCTTTAATACCAATTACTGTCCCTTTGCATACTACTACTGCTGCTGATACTACAGCTGAAACCAATGAAACAGCTAAAATAAACGCTAACACTTTCTTTTTCATATCTGCCTCCCTTTATTATAATCTAACTTGTAAAAATAACTGAAATGTTTTGAAATCTTGATAATCAGGATCAGTATTGTCCTCTTTATCAAAATCTGTTTTAGAGTACTGACCAGTTATTTTTAAGTTCTGGCCATAAATGTAGTAATTAAATCCAACTCCATACCATTTGATCTCTTGATCATAAAAGTTACCATATTTACCAAAAGAAAAATTATCAAATCTGTAGAATAACTGCAATTTACCGGGACCAATATTCATTGGAAACATATAACCGGCTTTCACATAATATCCATCTCTTTCACCATGCAACCCTATAACTTCATCATCTGGGTCAGCGCCTTTGTAGGCATCATCAAAGTCTACTTTCAAATATGCACTTGAAAGTGTAACAGTTCCAAAAGAAAATGGATATTCAAAGAAACCATCTACTGAATATGCTTGATAATCTTTTTCACCTGTAGCATTTGCTACATCATCATAAACTGCATCAGGCTCATACTGATAACTTGCACCAATAGTTAATACTTTCTTTTTGCCTAAATATGTACCTTTATAACCATAGCTTTTTTCTGGATCAAGGAATGTAAGGTGTATTCTACCTGTGTATCTAAAGTTTGATTTAGGTGAAGGGTCTCCTGATGTTTTACCTTCCATTACATCAAATCTGTACTGGAATATATTATCAAATAAGTTACCCCAAAAAACCACACCTTTATCCCTACTTGTCTTAAATGGCGCATAAACAAATAGTGACCTATCCATTGTCAAAGGTTCAAAACATCCTTCCAAGTTTTCTCTTGTGAGATTATGTTTAAATTTGCCCAATCTTATATGAAATGCGTTGCTAAATTTAAATCTAACCTGTGCGTCCAACACATAAAAGTTTTTCTCTTCATCTGATAAATCAGTTGTTAAAGGACCTACCTGCTTATCTTCTATATACTCTGTCTGAAAATAGAATGATACCATCCTGTTATATGTCCCTATAAACCCAATTCTGTTTCTTCTGAAGTTAAATTCATTGGTATCTTCAGTACCATCTGCACCTGCACCTTCATCCCTATAATTATATCCAAATTGTGCATCATAAAAAATCTTTAAATATTTCCCTTTTGCTATCTTAAATGCAGGGAAGGCATTTGCCATCCCTACCATCATTACTAATATACTCAATATCGTTAAAACTCTTCTCATAACTTCCTCCTTATTATAATTCAATCAAATTAACATCCGCCACCTTGAGGTACAAATGCCTCAGGTGCAGAACCGCCACCGCCACCGGTAAAGCCACTGTAATCTTCATCTTCTATCTTAGTTTCGCTACCATCACCAACATAACCTGGATATGTGGTAACTGTTGGCCAATCTATAACACTATCATATTCTTTAGTATTAGAAACATTATCAGAACTACCCATTGTTCCAGTATTAACCAAATTATCAGGTCTAAATACTACCTTTTCAGACCTACTAATTGTATCCCATGCTGTATTACCTGAAAGATTTCCACCAAGCTGTACTGGACAATCAGGATCAGTAACTTTACATTCAAAATAAGGAACTGAAGTCATTGAGATATTATCAGCAACTGCCCAAAGTTCGCCATTTCTATTTTCTATATGGAATGTTGTAAAATCACCAGAGCCGAAAACTAAAAGTTTTGGCATATTTAATGTAGCAGCTAGAGTGGTTTTTGGGAACCACTTATAAACTTCAGAGCTTACAACTTTTAAACCCTGAGTCACATTGTCATAATTTGGCTCAAAAGCAACTAATGAACCCCATTCAATCCAAGATCCATCATAAAGTTTTACATTTTTATATCCAAGTACTTCTGTTAAGTAAAACCAGTAAGTTGCTGCCATTGCACCGGAGTTACAGTAAGTAATTATAGTCTGATTTTTATCAGGAAGTACTCTTGCAAACATTTCTGCTACAGTTACATTATCAGCCCAATCAGTACCATCCCATGCTTCATCTGTTGGTTTTTTATACTTTCCAAAAGCTAAAAATGCAGGCATTCCTGTCGAATTATCTATAACTTTAACAACATTAATAAAAGCTGGTGCAGCTATATTGAATGGAACACCACTGGCATTTTTACCTTTAATAAGCTTACTACCTTTAATTTCACCATCAAAAGCAGCAGCCTTTGCACTAATATTAAAAGGATAAGGGAAACCATTTTTAACAAAAGCTTTAATTTTACTAGCATATGCACTTACCGTACCATCTGCGTTTGTATCATTACCATTGAAATCTATTGGCATAAAACCTTTATCATACCATTCAGGTAAATTCGTAGAACCTTTCAGAGTATGTTTCTCCGGTGAATATTCAGAGATGTTATCAAAATAAAATGGTGCAGGAGGCTGTCTACCATCAAGTACGGCAACCGTGCCATCAGTAGTTTTACCTTCATCAACTAATTTAATTAATTCACCTATTGTAACTTTAATATCTAAATTCCTTCTTGGAAAATCAGCTACATCGATATTTGATGGTGTTATTTTAGGACAAGTAAGACCTTTTTGTAGTCCCATAGTAGCAATTTCATCAGGATGATTAGTTTTTATATAATCAGCCCAAGCAACATTTCCACCATCTAATATTTTTAAATATTTTTTAGAAATACCCCAGTATCTTAATGTCCAATAAAATCTTGCTGGACAAAATCCAGGATATGTAAGATTACCTTGAGTCAAAACAATTACTGTATTTTTTGTAATACCATATTTTTGCAACCATTGAGTAATTAAATCCCCAGATCCTACCAAATGATCCGTATCCATTGGTCCATCACTTCTATTTGATACTATATACCCTTCATGTGATACAGAATAAACAGCTCCAGGAATGTGCCCTAAGTATCCTGCATCATCAAGAGCTTGTGCAGCTGCCATCCCTCCTGGACCAACAACATTCGCAACCTTAGCTACATCACCAGCAAACCATATTTTTTCATCACCAGGATTGTTTTCAATATGAATTATACGAACAGGGTTCCCTTCATCAGTTTTGTAACCATTCTTAATCCACTTATAAAGAGTTTCAGGTTCAATTAGTGCTGATACATTCTCTTCCCCTGCATAATACTCTTCATTGGGATCATCATAGCTTGATGTGGCTCCACCACATCCAAAAATCAAATACAGCGAAAATAGTAGCGTTGCAAACAACGCCAATGAAATGAATCGTTTCTTGGTTAACATATACACCTCCGATAAATAAAATTAATAAACTTTAGAGCATTTGCTCTAATAAAAGCATATCAATGACAAATATCGTTGTCAATAGAAAAATGAAAAATTTTTCATATGTAAAATTATCCATATATTATAATATGCTAATATTTTAATATTCTAATAATTGAAAATTATTGCATATATAATTTTAATTGTTATAATTTGCTGAAAATTAATAAAGTGAGAGGGCGTTGCACAGTAGTTGCTTTACAGGTTGCCAGATTGCTTCGTTAATGCTTGCAACGACAGCTAGACATTCTTCGCGAGGAAGCGTAAGCTGACGAAGCAATCTCAAGTAATAGATAAATTAGAAGATTATGAAAACATTAAAACTTTTGATAATAATTATAATAGTTTTTATACCATTTTACAGCTATTCCTGCATCAAGTGCCATAAAGGAATTGAGCAAACTTCACCATCTCATAACTTTGCATGTGTGATCTGTCATGGAGGCAATGATAAAACTGATGATAAAAATTTAGCCCACAAAAATATGATTGGAGGTAGAAATCCATCAAATGTAAAAAATTGGGATAAAAGTTGTGGGAAATGTCATGAATATAATCTCAAAAGAGTAAAAAATACAATAATGTACACCAATACAGGAATTATCAAAAATGCAATTCTCGCTTGGGGTGAAAACTTTTCCAAAATTTATTCAACCTCTAATTCACAAACATTTGACTCAAATGGACATGAAATAATTACTACAAACGTTTCAAAAAGAGAAACGTTGGCAGGAGAACTTTACAGAAAGTTTTGCTCAATGTGTCATGTGGGAGTAGATAGATTACTCGGTTATAGAGCACATCACTCTTCAGGTTGTGCAGCTTGCCACTTTTCGCATGACAGATCAGGAAAATATTTAGGAAAAGATAAATCTATTTTAGGTAAAAAAGGTTATGCAAAAACACACAAAATGAACATCTTACCAGGAAATGATACCTGTCTGAGATGCCATCACAGAAGTGGTAGAATAGCCTTAAGCTACGAGGGCTACTACGATGGAAATAACTCTCTTGTCCCCACTAAATATGGACTGCCTGGTCCAGATCTTATAAGTGGTGTAAGAAATATCAGACATATGCCAGAAGATATCCATAAGAAATATGGTATGGAGTGTATAGATTGTCATACATCAAGAGAGCTTATGGGTGATGGCTATTTATATGAAAACTTATATAATCAAATAGAAATTTCATGTGAAGACTGCCACGGTTCTCCAAATTCTCGTCCCAAAACAGCTAAAATTACCAAGGAAAGTGATCCACCAATAATTGAATCAAAACACTATAAAGTAAAACTACATTATGGACAAAATGCCGTACTCACATCAAAAGGTAGAATGTACTCAAATGTAATTGAGGAAAATGGTAAATATTACCTTTTTACAAAAAGAACTGGTAAAAAACTGGAAATCAAAACGATAACAAATGATGACAATCATACTGTCTATGGCCATGAAAAATTAGAATGCTATACCTGCCATTCAAAAGTCATAATCCAATGTTATGGCTGTCATACTTTTTATGATAAAAGAAAAAAAATGTTTGATGTAATAAAAGGGAAAGAAACGGATGGATTATTTTATGAAAAAGAGGATTACAGGAGCTTTTATCCATTTCCTCTTGCAGTCAATCAAAAAGGGAAAATCTCTCCAAGTACTCCAGGCTGTCAAACATTTTTGACAGTTATCGATAAAAATGGACACAAAACTACCAATGATGATCTTATTAGACTTAACAATAAAAAAGTATATAAATTTGCCCCATTTTTTGGGCACAATGTTGGAGATAAAGCAATATCATGTATGGAGTGTCATAATACTCTGTTTTTTGTAGGTTTTGGAGATGGACTTGTAAGCTTGATAGATAAAAGTATAAAAACAACTATTAGATGTAGTAAATTAGGAAAACCTCTAAATGCAATCAATGAAATCGCAAATGGAAAATTAACAACCACATCAAAAATAGTTAGAGAAACTTCAAGGCCTTTAAAATTAGAAGAAATTAAAAGATATTTAAGAGCAAATCTATGTATAATATGTCATGATAAAGGGGATAAAAAAATCTATGGTAAAAAAATCGATTATAGTATCCTTAATGATACTATTCATAAACAGCTACTTGGCTCTGGCAAATAACAATTGCTCTAAATGCCACAAAAACACACACTTAAATGGTAAACATAGAGATATTGGATGTATCCCCTGCCATCCAAAAACAGAAAAACACTACTCAAACATTTTCACTTTTAACAACAATAACTGCTTAAACTGTCATAAAGAATACGAAAATATTAAAAACAGCGTTATGCACACGAGAATTAAAGAAAAGTATCAAGTTGAAAAAATCTTTTATAAATATGATAAAAACTTTTTTAATAAAAATTGCGCTAAAAGTTGCCATATAAATAGTTGCTTGGATTGTCACGAATACAATACAAAAAAACACGATATTGACCTGCCTCAAACTGAAACTTGCCTAAAATGCCACAACGGTTATTTTGTAGGCACTGATTATGTTGGACTGGGGATAAAAGATGATCATGAAAGATATCAAATAGGCAAAAAGCTTCATGATAAATATTATTTATCAATGCTAAAAGATATCCATTATGAAAAAGGGTTAAAATGTAATAACTGCCATGATATGATAAGCTTATCAAAAGGGGATATTGCAACAAAAAGATGTAATGAATGCCACACAATTAATACTGATATTATAGAACATTCAATAAATGCACATATTGAAAAAATGGAATGCTATGCCTGTCACTCATCTTGGGCACCAATGGAATTTGGCACTTTTTTCATTCAATTTATTAACAGTAAAAATAAAAAGTATTTTCGCTGGCTTACAGAAAAAAATGATGAATATGTCAAAAGCTCCTATTTTATAACCAATAGTGAGCCGCTATTAGCAAAAAATAAAAAAGATAAATATTCTCCAGTAAGACCTCAATTTATATATTTTTTTACAAAAATAGTTAATAATGTCCCTGTGGGAAAAGAGAATAAATTACTAGCAGCAAACTGGAAAACATTTTTTCCACATACTATTAGAAAAGAAACAGTTTTATGTGCAAACTGCCACTTTAATCCAAAAAAATATGTACTTCAAAAAGATAAAGATAGAATTTTTTTGCCAGAAAAAGAAGGGTTAGAACTTACTAATTTTTACAACAGCAAAAATCAAAATATTATTAACGGAAAATTTGTAACAGAAAAAGAATTTAATGAAAAAATCAAAATTTCAACAAAAAAATACAAAAGGCTTTATCTAAAAAAAATAAATGAACTGTATAATGTATTGAATCTCATCGATAAAAATCAGTGAGAATCAATACACATAATCATTTTGCCAACACAATCAAGCTTTAAATAATATTTGATTTTCTTACCTTCTCTAACAGAATCTACTATACCACTGTTTTTAAGAACTGCTAATTGTTTTGATATTGATGTGGGATCGTAATTACTAAATTCCTCTTGCAGATCATTTACGTATTTGGGTGATTTTGATAAAGACTGTACAATATCAAGTCTTAACTCATTAGACAAAGCCTTAAAAACGTCCAATACCAATTTTTTATTTTTGATTTCTTCTAACAAAGTTTCCATATTTTCATTATAAAACATAGCTTGAAAATTTCAAGCATAATTATTTTTGCTCTTCTTTGCCATTTTAAGCAATTTTTGTTTAGCTATTGATTAATAAGCTTGAAATTAATAAAATTTGCCATACTATTTAATGAGGAAATACAAATTAGAGGTTGTTTATGAGTTTTATTTTAAAGTCTGATTATAAAGCGGAAGGGGATCAACCTAAAGCAATAAAAGAAATAGTAGAAAACTTTAAAAAAGGGATAAATAAGCAAGTCCTTTTAGGAGTTACTGGTTCTGGTAAAACATTCACCATGGCAAACGTTATAAAAGAATTAAACGTGCCCACATTAATTATTTCACACAACAAAACACTTGCAGCACAGCTCTTTGGAGAATTTAAAAACTTTTTTCCAGATAATGCAGTGGAATACTTTGTAAGTTATTACGATTACTATCAACCTGAAGCATATTTACCAGCTTCAGATGTTTATATAGAAAAGGATTCTTCAATCAATGAACACATTGATAGAATGAGACACTCTGCTACAAGAAGTCTTCTTGAAAGAAGAGATGTTGTTATTGTTGCAAGTGTATCCTGTATCTATGGATTGGGTTCACCTGAAGCTTATTACGGCAAATTGGTAAGTCTTGAAGTAGGAGATGAAGTTGAAATAGAATCAGTGCTCTCAAAATTAATAGAAATTCAATATGAGCGAAACGATTATGATTTTCATAGAGGAACCTTTCGACTCAAAGGGGATATTTTAGAGGTATTTCCATCTCATGAAGACTCTGTAGCTTATCGCATAGAGTTTTTCGGGGATGAGGTAGATGCAATTTCTGAATTTGATCCAGTAACGGGCAAAACAATTAGAAACAGGGCTAAAATAGCAATTTATCCAAACACCCATTATGTAACAGCAAATGTCCCAATGGAAGAAGCGATAAAACAGATAAAAATGGATTTAATAAAAAGAGTAGAATATTTTGAAAGTGAAGGGAAACTGATTGAAGCTCAGAGATTGCAACAAAGGGTGATGCACGATATTGAAATGCTCAAAGAAACAGGGCACTGCAAAGGGATTGAAAACTACTCAAGATATTTCGAAGGTAGAGAATCTGGAGAAACTCCCCCTACTCTTTTAAACTACTTACCCGAAGATGCTTTAATAATAATCGACGAATCACACATAACAATACCTCAAATAAAAGGGATGTATCACGGTGATAGATCAAGAAAAATGAACCTTGTAGAATATGGATTTAGACTCCCAGCTGCTCTTGACAATAGGCCACTAACATTTGAAGAATTTTATGAAAAAGCCAAAAGGATACTATACGTAAGTGCAACACCTGGGGATTTCGAAATAAATGACAGCGATGGTGTTATTATCGAGCAAATTGTTAGACCGACAGGGTTAATTGACCCAAAAATTGAAGTAAGGCCAGCTAAAACTCAAGTTGATGATCTCTATAAAGAAATTTTAAACACAACAAAACGAAATGAAAGGGTAATGGTAACTACTTTAACAAAACGTATGGCCGAAGATCTTACTTCGTATTACAAAGAATTAGGAATCAGAGTTGAATATTTGCATAGTGAAATAGATACTTTGGAAAGGATTAAAATTATAAGAGACCTAAGACTAGGGAAATTTGATGTATTAGTAGGGATAAATTTGTTAAGAGAAGGGCTTGATATACCAGAAGTAAGTCTTATTGCCATTTTAGATGCTGATAAAGAAGGGTTTTTAAGGTCGGACAAGGCCTTGATTCAAACAGTTGGTAGGGCTGCAAGAAATGTAAATGGAAGGGCAATCTTTTATGCTGATAAAATGACCGACTCAATGAAAAGAGCAATTGAAGAAACTGAAAGGAGAAGAAAAATACAAGAGGAATACAATAAAAAACACAACATAACTCCTGAAACTATAAAAAGTAAAATTAACAATATATTAGAAACAATTTATGAGAAAGATTATTATACCGTTGATATCGATGATGAATTAGGACTTAACTTAACAGGAAATAGGAAAAAAGACATTGAAACAATAGAAAAAGCAATGTATAAAGCAGCTGAAGATTATGATTTTGAAAAAGCGGCAAAACTGAGAGATTTATTGTTTGAATATAAAGGGGTAAAGAGTGAAAAAAGTTAAATTCACTGTTGATGGAATGGGTATAAAAGGTGGCTTTTTATGAATGGGATGTCCCGATGCCATTAGGGCACATCTTGCCGGGTTGCAGGATGTAAAAAATATTGTTTTTGATATCGAAAGTAGAGATTTTGAAATGACAGTTGATAATGACTTTACTAAAGAAAAGTTAATTAATGAATTAAAAATAGTTTCAAAACAAGAAAAAAGGGAGTTTACATTAGATACTTATCATGAAGTTTCTTAAAATTTTTTTAATAATCTTTTTGATTTTTACGATATTAATAACAGGTGGTTTGACAGCATATTTTCTTAAACTTAGCAGTGAATTACCATCAGTAAAAGAGCTTAAAAATTTTCAATATAAAACCCCTACTCTGATTTTAGATGAAAAAGAAAGAATTATAGCTGAAATTGGAACTGAAAGAAGATACCCTGTTCCTCTCTCCAAAATACCTGATTATCTTAAAAAAGCTGTAATTGCCGTGGAAGACAGTAGATTTTATGAACATGGTGGGGTTGATTTATTAGGAATTATCAGAGCATTTATAAAAAATATAAAAGCTGGTCGCATAGTAGAAGGTGGCTCTACTCTTACACAACAACTTGTAAAAATACTCTATCTAACACCTGAAAGAAAACTAAAAAGAAAGGTTAAAGAAGCTATACTTGCCTACAAACTTGATAATTATTTATCAAAAGACAAAATTTTGGAAATGTATTTAAATCAGGTTTATTTTGGTAGAGGTGCTTATGGAGTAGAAGCTGCAGCAAGGGTTTACTTTGGCAAACATGTTGATGAATTGACAGTAGATGAAGCAGCATTAATAGCAGGCTTGCCAAAAGCTCCTGGTCTATATGCTCCACATCTACACCCAGATAAAGCACTAAAAAGAAGAAATCATGTTCTTTATAGAATGTTTGAAGAGGGGTACCTTAGTGAACAGCAATATAAGGAGTATGCATCTCTCCCTATAAACATTGTTAAAGATTCACCAAAGATGATTAAACATGCAGAATACTTTGTTGATTTTGTTAAAAAATATATAAAAGATAAATATGATATCGATATAGTTGATAAAGGCTATAAGATCTTTACAACCTTAGACTTAGATTTTCAAATAGCTGCTGAAAAATCAGTAGCAGAAAATTTATTTAATCTATCAAAAAGACAGGGGTATTTTGGCCCTCTTGGTAATATAAATGATACCGATTTAAAAAAGATAATAAATAGATACAATTATATACAAGATTTTGGGATGCAAATTGCAGTTGTTAAAAATGTAGAAAGAAACAAACTAATAGCAACTTTAGACAATAAAGATATCACATTAAATTTAAAATATAATAAATGGGCAAAACCTTTTGGTGCCAGAATCAGATACTTAGATGATTTTAGAAAAATCCTTAAAAAGGGTGATATAATATTAGTAATATTAAAAAATAATAGATACTATTTATCCCAAATACCTAAAGCTGAAAGTGCTCTTTTATCAATATCTCCAAAAGATGGTTCAATCTATGCCATGGTTGGCGGTTTCTCTTATAACAAAAGTATGTTTAATAGAGCTGTTCAATCCAAAAGGCAAGTAGGAAGTCTTTTTAAGCCTATAGTTTATTCTGCAGCAATTGAAAATGGTTATAATATAAATACTTTAATTTATGATGCCCCAATTATATTAAGTAATGGGAAAGATCTAGGGTATTGGAAACCGGAAAACTTTGAAGAGGAATTTTACGGATTCACTACACTTAAAGAGGCCTTAACACATTCAAGAAACGTTGTCACTATTAAATTAGCTGAACGTCTTGGTGTAAAAACTATAAAAAGTTATGCAAAAAAGTTTGGAATAACTACAGAGCTAGAAAACGATCTATCTATAAGTATTGGTTCGGGTTCAATATCACTTATTGAAATGGTTTATGCATACTCAGCTTTTGCAAATTTAGGCAAAAGAGTAAGCCCATATTTTATAAAAAAAATCAATGATAACAGTGATAATGTCACTTATGAAGAAACACCTCCCGAATTGATTGATACGATTAAACCTTCCACAGCTCACATCATGTCTGATTTACTCATAAATGTTGTAGAAAACGGTACTGGAAGAAAAGCAAAATCTATCCCCAGAATTATTGGTGGTAAAACTGGTACAACAAATGAATATAGAGATGCCTGGTTTATCGGTGTAATGCCAAATATAATAACAGGTGTATGGACAGGTTTTGATGACTTTAAACCACTTGGAAGATTAGAAACTGGTTCAAGGGCAGCGTTACCTGCATTTGTAAGTTATACAAAAAAAATCATCGATTTTATACCTTTTGAAGAATTCCCTGTTTCAAACGATATTACCTATTATAAAGTGGATAAAAACACACACAAAATAACTGATAGCTATTCCACTGAATACACATTTGAACCTTTTTATGACAAAAACTCTAAAGAGTCTATAGAAATCAAATAGCAACATGAAAGTAAAAAATAGCATACCCTATATCACAGTCAGAGATAATAGTATTGTTGATTTTAACGAAGATGGAGAAAAGTTACTAAATAAATTTTATACAAGCGGTATTAATGATATCCCTCAATTTTTATTAGAGAGAGAAAAAGGCTCTAACAATTTAATAACGATCAAGGATGAATTTTTTGTATTCCATACCGAAAGAGAGGATGAAAAAACTACCTTTTATTTCATACAAATAAATAACATCGATATAAATAACTTTTTTGACACTAGTATGTTACAGCACGAATTAAAAAATCCTTTAACAGTGATTAGTGGTACAACTCAACTTTTGCTTAGCAAATCAAACGACAGTTTTGTCAATAAATGTGCTGAAGTTATTAGCAGAGAAGTTGAAAGACTCCTTGAATTTGTGCAAAATCTTAAAGTCTTTTTCGAATTAAAAATTGATGCAAAAGTTAATAGTTTAAAACAACTAATTGAACAATTGATAGACTCAATGAGTATTATTTTTAAAGAAATCGATTTCAAAATAGAGATTGACCCAGAAATCCAAAACTTTTATTTTGACTCTAAAAAACTATACATTGCTCTTATGAACATATTAAAAAATGCATGTGAAGCACAAAAAAAGGGTGAAATAACTATATCTATTCAGATTGATCCTACAATAAAATATTTAAACTCTGAAAAAAATCAGTTGTCCCCTATGATAAAAATTAGTATAATTGATAGAGGTAAAGGGATTGATGAGTTTAATTTAACAAATATTTTTAAACCTTTTTTTACTACAAAAAGTAAAGGGATGGGGATTGGATTGGCAATAGCAAAAGAAATTATCACTGCTCATAAAGGGAAAATTGAAGTAAACAGCCAAGAAAACAAAGGAACTACCTTTAATATATTTATACCATATTTAAAGGGCGAAAATGAGTAATAACAGTACCGTTTTAGTAATTGATGATGAAGAGCAGATTTTGTGGTTACTCGAAGAAGCTTTGAGTGATAGTTTTCAGGTTTTAACAGCAAAAAATTCAAGAGAAGCTGAAAAACATTTAGATAACAATAAAATAGATGTTTGCATAATTGACCTTTTTTTAGAAAATGAAACAGGTTTTGACCTCATTAATTCATGGAAAGATAAATATGACACAAAGTTTATTGTAATAACAGCACAGGACACAAGCAGCAATGTCATAGAGTCAATGCAAATTGGTGCAATAGATTTTATTTCAAAACCTTTTGTCCTTGATGAAGTTAAAAACAAAATTGCTGAAGCTATTTCAATACATAAATCACAAACAGAAATAACCAAAACTGAATATGATTATCAATCCAAATCAAAAAAAATGATAGAGATTTACAAGCTTATAGGTAAAGTTGCCACTTCTAATATAAATATACTTATTACGGGTGAAACTGGCACTGGGAAAGAAGTCATCGCGAGGCTAATACATAAAAAAAGCAATAGAGCCAATAAACCTTTTGTAGCTTTAAACATGGGTGCAATCCCAGCTGATCTTATAGAAAGCGAACTTTTCGGACACACAAAAGGTGCTTTTACAGGGGCAACTACTGATAAACCTGGCAAATTTGAAGAAGCAAATGGTGGCACTATATTTTTAGATGAAATATCTGAAATGGATCTCAATTTACAGGTAAAACTTTTAAGAGTTTTGCAAGAAAAAGAAATTTATAGATTGGGTTCAAATAAACCGATAAAACTTGATGTCAGAGTAATCGCAGCAACAAACAAAGATTTAGAACAATTTATTAGAGATGGTAAATTTAGAGAAGATCTATATTACCGTCTAAATGTTGTAAATTTAGAATTGCCACCTTTGAGAGAGAGAAAAGAGGATATACCTATACTTATAGAACACTTTCTAGACAAGTATAAATATATCAAGAACAAAACATTAACCGTAACACAAGAAGCTATGGATAAACTTGTATCATACAATTGGCCAGGAAATATTAGAGAGTTAGAAAACATAATTCAATATTTGATAGTCCAGGCAACTGGAGAATCAATAAAATTAAAAGATTTACCAGACAAAATAATAAAAGGTCATCATAATGGCAATTCAATAAAAAAAGAATTATTTAATCTGGCAGAAAAACTGCTTAATTGTCATAACGAATCAAACGACCTATCCATATTTGATGAATACTTAAGAATTGTTGAAATACCTCTAATTCAAGCAGCTTTAGAAAAGACAAATAATAATAAATCAGCTGCAGCTAAGATTTTGGGTATAAATAGAAATACATTAAGAAAAAAAATAAAGGAATATAATCTTGAATAATAACATAGAAAAACAGATACTAAACTTCCTGAAAAATTCAAAAAAACCACTAAGCTTCAATGCGATACTAAACAATGTTAGTATAGAAAAAAAACTTTTAAGAAAAATATTAAGAAAATTAATTATACAAGGCGATATTATCAAATTTAAAACAGGTAAATATGCACCATGTGATGATTTGGGTATAATAAAAGGGACAATTGACGGACATCCTGATGGTTATGCATTTTTAGTCCCTGAAGACAAAGAATTAGATGACCTATTTATTCCACCAAAAAAATTAAATGGAGCAGTACACGGAGATAAAGTTACCGCTAAAATTGTTGAATTTCGTGGTAAAAAAGAAGCACATGTAATTAAGGTTGTAGAAAGAGGATTTAAAAAGGTAGTTGGACGTGTAGAAAAGTCAAAATATTTTGCATATGTAATCCCTTACGAAAAAAAATTCTTTTATGATATCTATATCCCCAATAAATATGCAAAAAAGTTGAAAGACGATGATGTTGTAGTTTGTGAAATAATAAAATACCCCACAAATGGGAAAAATCCAGAAGGGCGAATAAAAAAGGTTCTTGGCAACATCTATGATAAAGGTATAGAAAATAAGATAGTTCTTGCAAAATATGATTTAAAAATAAATTTTCCAAAATCTGTCAAAAAAGAGGTTAAAGAAACTGCTACAACCCTTTACTCAAATCCAGGTAAGAGAACCGATTTTACAAAACTTTTCACGGTTACCATTGATGGAGAAGATGCAAGAGATTTTGATGATGCAATTTCAATAGAAATAACTAAGCAAGGCTATATTCTTTATCTTCATATTGCTGATGTGGCTCACTTTGTAAGAGCTGGTACAAATTTAGACAAAGAAGCATACAACAGAGGAACAAGCGTCTATTTTCCAGAATTTGCAATCCCTATGTTACCAGAAAAACTTTCCAACGACCTATGCTCTCTCATGCCAGAAAAAAAGAGATTAACACTTACAGTAAAAATTGAATATGATAAGAATGGTAACAGAATAAAATCTGAGATTTTCCAATCTATTATAAAAAGTAACTACAGGCTTACTTATAATTATGTAAATGATATAATAGAAGGTAACGAAACAACAAAAGATAAAAAGTTATTAAATCTTATTAATCTAAGTAAGGAATTAACCGAGAAATTAATTGCAAAGCGTAAAAGAATCGGAATGATAGATTTTGATCTTCCTGAAGCTGTATTTAAATTTGATGATGATGGAAACTTAATAGATATTGTCCCTTTTGAAAGAAAACTTTCGCACAAAATTATTGAAAACTTTATGATAGAAGCAAATGAAGCTGTAGCAGAATTTTTAGAAGAAAATTCCCCAGTTTCCGTCTTTAGAGTACATGATTACCCCGATCCGAAAAAAATTAAAGAATTTATTAAATTGTGTCACTATTTTGGTATCGATGTCTATGAGCCAGAGGAGATTACTCCTGAAGCAGTTCAAGAATTGGCTGATAAGGTTGCAAACTCAAAATTTGGATATGTTCTTTCATCCACTCTTGTGAGGACTATGCAAAAAGCTGTGTATTCAATTGATAATATTGGTCATTTCGGTTTAGCATCAAAATCGTATACGCATTTTACAAGTCCAATAAGAAGATACCCTGATTTATTAGTCCACAGGATTTTAAAAACACTTCTATTTAAATATGACTACAAAATAAACAAAGAGTATCTTAAAAAGGCAGCTGAACACTCTTCAGCAAGAGAGCAAAATGCGGAATCCGCAGAAAGAGAAATACATCAATACAAAAAACTTAAATTCTTACTCGAAAATCGTGAAAAAACTTATGATGCATTCATTAATAGAATCTCATCAAACGGTTTCTTCATATTTATAGAAAAACTGTTATTAACAGGTTTTGTACATCTTTCCTCTCTTGAAAACGATTTCTATATAGTAGATTTAGAATCAAATTCTGTGATTGCAAAAGGTTCAGGGAGAAAATATAAAATTGGTGATATTGTCAAAGTAAAACTTGATAAAGTAAATTTTGACCATTTAGAAGCAGACTTTACGTTAGTAGAATAGAGGGTGTTGCACAGAAATAGATGCTACATATGCTAGATTGCTTCACTAACGCTTGCAAAGACGGCATTTTCTGGTCATTGCGACCCCGCCATTTCTTGGCAGATGTTGAGTTTATAATTTTTTTAGTATATTATGATATTGATGTATAACTATAAAGATGTTAAGTTGATGGCGGGGGAAGCAATCTCGTGATTATGATAATTATCAATATGTTAGTCTGTTTTGCAACATCCTATTTATAAAACACTGGAAGTATAAATAAGCTGGTATAGCTCAGTAGGTAGAGCAACGGATTCGTAATCCGTAGGTCGCCGGTTCAAGTCCGGCTACCAGCTTTTAAAAAAGGTTGCCTAAAAGGCAACCTTTATAAAATTGTATGTTTTTTCTTACCTAAGTATGCTTCCTGAATTTTCTCAGAATTCAAAAGTTCTTCAGAAGAACCAGAATAAACAATTTTTCCGACTTCTAAAACATAACCTCTATCTGCAAGTTTTAATGCAGCTCTTGCATTTTGCTCAACCAATAAAACAGTAACTCCACTTTTACTAATTTCTTTAATAGTCTTAAAAATAGATTTAACAAGCAATGGAGCAAGACCCAAGCTTGGCTCATCAAGTAAAAGAAGCTCAGGATCTGACATCAAGGCTCTACCTATGGCAAGCATCTGTTGCTCACCACCTGATAGTGTACCTGCAAGCTGCTTTTTTCTCTCCTCAAGGCGAGGAAAAAGCTCGTAAACCCATTTAAGTTTATCATAGTCAACATTGTCCTTAGAATAGGCGCCTAAAATCAAATTTTCTTCTACTGTAAGCGTTGAAAAAACTCTTCTACCCTCTGGAGCTTGTGTAATGCCTAACTTTACAATATCATGAGCTTCAAGTTTAGTGAGTTCTTCACCTTTATATTTGATACTTCCTGAAGCTGCTTTGATAATACCACTTATTGTCCTCAAAGTAGTAGTCTTTCCTGCTCCATTTGCACCAATAATGGTAACAATTTCACCCTTATTTACATACAAGGAGATCCCTTTTACTGCCTCTATATTCCCATAATTAACTTTTAAATCATTTATCTCTAATAATTTTTCACTACTCATCGTCATCCTCATCGCTACCTAAATATGCTTCTATAACTTTTGGATCATTTTGAACCTCTTCTGGAGTCCCTTCACATATCTTTTTACCAAAATTTAAAACTGCTATTCTATCAGTCACATTCATAACTAAATCCATATCATGCTCAATCAGTAAAACGGTAACACCCATATCCCTAATTTTTGAAATAATGTCTATCAACTCCAGAGTTTCTTTGTCGTTTAATCCTGCAGCAGGCTCATCTAATATCAATAGCTTAGGCTCAGTAGCCAAAGCCCTTGCCATCTCAACTTTACGCTGAATTCCATATGGCAAACTTGTAGCAGAGGTTGCAGCGAACTCCGTTAGATTAAATAATTTCATATAATCATAAACTTTTAACCAGTTTTCTTTTTCATCTTTTGCTGAAAGAGGTGTATGCAATATACCGTGATACCATCTCTGCTTACTTTTATAATGCCTTCCAGACATTATATTTTCAGCAACACTCATTTCACCAAAAAGCCTAATTGTTTGAAATGTCCTGACAATACCTAAATTTGCAATTTTATATGGTTTTAATCCTGTTATATCTTTTCCATCAAAAACGATATTACCTTTTTCAGGTTTATAAACACCTGTAATACAGTTGAAAACAGTTGTTTTCCCAGCACCATTTGGCCCAATCAGACCAAAAATCTGCCCTTTTTCTACATTAAACGTCACATCATCTACAGCAACCAATCCGCCAAATATTTTTGTCACATTTTTCAATTCCAATAATGCCATAGCTTAATCCTTCATAATATATTTTGGTATTCTACCAAACTTAGCTGGCCAAACGCCTCTTGGCCTCAAAATCATCGTTAGAATCATAGCTATACCAAACACAAAATATCTTGCTGTTGCAAATTGTCTAAAAATTTCTGGTAAAACAAACATTACGAAAGTTCCAATTAAAATACCAGGTATAGAAGAGGGTCCACCCACTATAACGATTGTAAAAAACAGTACTGATTGAATAAAGCTAAACGCTTCGGGGCTAACCGCTGCATACTGCACTGCAAAAAGAACCCCGGCAAGTCCAGCAAGTGCTGCACCAAGCCCAAAAGCATACAATCGATAAAATCTTGTATTTATCCCTACACACTCAGCAGCCAATGAATCTTCATTTAAATAATGTAAAGCTCTACCTATTTTACTAGTTTCTAAGTTCCTAATTATAAAAAATGTTAACATCAATACTACAAAAGACATATAATATATTGATTGCTGTGTCATAATTTGAAAACCAAAAATAGAAGGTACGCCAATACCAAAAATCCCATTTGGGCCACCAGTGATGCCAAACAAGTTGTTTTTTAGAACCTGTTCAAATACAATATTAAATCCAATAGTGGTAACTAAGAGATAGTCTCCTCTTAAATGGATTATGGGAGCTGCAAGCAAAACTCCAAAAACCATCGGTAATAACACTGCAACCGGTATAGTCCACATAACAGGGACATTGTATACTGTGTTTAAAATTGCTGTAGAATAAGCACCCAACCCAAAAAATAGAGCATGCCCCATATCAAACATTCCTGCTCTACCGAGAACAATATCCTGACTAAGAGCCACAATTGAATATATGATAAACGTAGTACCTACAGCAAGCCATCTTGAATTAGCCATAAATGGAAAAACTATTAAAAAAATAATAAATATCAAAAACCCTATTAAAGTCTTTTTATTGTCCATTATACTTTCTCCGCAACTCTTTCTCCAAGTATACCAGTAGGTCTAAAAATAAGTATAATTATTAACAAAATATATGTAAAAGCATCGGCCCATGTTGTCGAAACATAACCTGCAATAAAGGCATTGAACAATCCAAGTAACATACCACCTAACATAGCACCTGGAATATTACCAATACCACCAATTATTGCAGCAACAAAGGCATTTAAGCCATATATCCAACCCATATTAAAATAGATACCTTTATAGTACATACCTATAAAGAGTCCCCCAACTGAACCAAGAGATGAACCTATAACAAATATCATTACAATAATCTTATTTACATCTATACCCATCAATTTTGCAGCAAGCTGATCAATTGCGCTTGCCCTAATAGCAGTACCAATCTTTGTTTTATTTACGAAAATATAAAGAACAACCATCAATATCAAAGATAAAACTAAGATAATTAATTGCATTAAACCAATAGATACACCACCAATATTCCAATAAACAGCAGGCACAACATCTGATGGATATATCTTAGGTCTTGGCCCCCATATAAGCATTATACCATTTTGAATAACCATCCCTGCACCCAATGCAGAAACTACAGCACTCAATCTTGGAGCATGCCTTAGGGGTCTATAAGCAATTCTTTCTAATATCACACCTATAATAGCAATAACAATCGCTGTAATTATAAAAACAGCTGGGATTACTATGTAATTAGGAATAGAAGCACCTGTTAGTTGCATCATAATAACAAGTCCAATATAAGCAGAAAGAGCAACAAGATCACCGTGAGCAAAGTTAATAAGTTTCATTACCCCATAAACCATTGTATAGCCAAGGGCTACGAGAGCATAAATGCTCCCGATTGTTAGCCCATTGATCAATTGCTGGAAAAATATTTCCATTTTAAACCCTTTTATTATTTTGTAGGATAAACTATTTTATAATCACCATTTGGCTGAATTTCATAAGCCATATAAGCACTTGTTATTCTTTCACCATTTTTATCCCAAGTAATTGGACCTGTAATACCAGGAAAATCTTTTAGTTCATTATGGAGATAATCAGCAATTTTCTTAGTATCAGTAGTTTTTAAAACTTCAATAGCATGAAGTATTGCTCTTAATCCATCAACATTGAAAAGTGTCCAAATGCTTGGAGGATCTTCATGATATTTTGCTCTATAATCAGCTAAGAATTTTTTAGCAATATCGTATGGCAAGTACTCTGGCAATGGAACATTTATGATATAAGCACCAGCTGCAGCAGATCCAGCAAGTTTTACAAACTCTCTATTGTCATTTGAGTCCCCACCTACGAAATCTGCTTTAATACCAAGCTGTTTCATTTGTGCTCTTATCAAACCACCATCAGTATAATAACCGCTGAAATAGATAACATCAGGATTGTATGATTTAATTTTTGTTAAAATAGGTGTAAAGTTCTGATCACCTGATTTAATTTTTCCTCTGTAAACTATATTTCCACCAAGTTTTTTAGTGTTTTCATAAACAGCTTTTTCAAGGTCTACAGAAAATGTAGAATAATCTGAAATTGTAGCTATTCTTTTATATTTTTTAAATTTCATAAAGAATTCTGCTGTAAATTTACCTTCTGCACTGTTTGGTGAAGAATTTCTGAAAAATGTCCAATATCCATGTTTTACAAGAGTATCACTGGTTCCATCACTAGTTTGCAAAACACCAGCTCTAAAATATGTTGCTTGAGCAGCTTCTGTTGCAGTAGATGTGTAAGAACCTATTACAGCTATAACACCTTTATTAACAAGCTCTCTTGCACAGATTGCTGCTTTAACAGCTGTACCTTCGTCATCGCAAGTAATAACTTCAATTTTTTTACCTAAAAGACCACCTTTTGCATTTACCTGCTCTACCCAGAGTCTTACTGCATTATCAATCCCCTGCCCTTCACTTGCAAACTTCCCAGTAATTGGAGCTTGAACCCCAATCTTAATTGTTCCTGCGGCAAAAGAAAAAGAAACCATAGCTAATACAACAAACAATGCCAACAACAGTCGTTTCATAACTACCTCCTAAAAGTAAAATTCTGTTTTATAAAAAGCAATTTATTATCTTAAATATTTTTATTTTTGTCAAGTATAATGAACAAATTTCATAAAAAAATAATTCAAAAAAATAATTCAAATATTATCTTTTATCATCAGTATGTTACGATAAAATACTATTTTAAAATTTATTCTATATATTGAACAAAGCTTATTAACCTGTGTTTTATAACTGAATTATAGCTTTAACATAATATTTTATCTTTTAATTAATACAAAAATATAAACCAATATTTAAATTATTAAAATGTCTTTTCGAGCTTTAGCGAAGCAATCTGGGATCTAAGCAGTTATAAATAAGTAACATCCTCAAAACTTAAATGTAAATTAAATTATATCTCTTGAAATTAAAATTAATTTATTTTAAAAAAAAGATATGATTAGTTTAACTAAACTATTAACTAAGTTAAACAAATACAATTTCATAACTCTTCTTGTTGCTTTTTTAATCTCTGTTTTTTTAGTTATTATTTTAACAATTTACCATTTCAAAAAAGCCTTTATTGAAACATCTTCTATTCTATCTGAAAACATTAAGTATTATTTTGAAGATTCTATACAAGAAATTAGAAATAATGAGGAAAAATTTAAAAACTTGCATTTAAAATATGTTTCACTTTTAAAAGATTCTGACAGTGCCAATTTAAATTCACTAATTCATCAAATTAAACATGAAGTTGAAAACCAATTAAAAACTGAAGTATCCGTTGCCATCATAAATAGAAATCTTAAAATAAGTTACACTACCTTACAAAAAGAAATCGGTTTAGATTTGAGTCAATTTGAAGATGCAAAAATCACAGCTAATTATTTAATTAATAAAAATAATGATAATATCGTAAATATTGAATACCCAGTTTATACACCTGCTGCTAATACATTCAAAATTTATACCTTATCATTTATAAAAGAAAAAAATATTTTTCTCCAATTAGGTTTAGATACTTCTTTAATGAATCACCTCCTATCTCTCATAAAAACAATAAAACCACACAATAAAGACATTAGCTTAATATATTTTGCAGATCAAACCCCACTTTTTCCTATAACAGGATCAATGATTAAATTTAAAAATAAAAATATTATAAATAATATTTTTAAAAATAATTACCACATCTTGAGTTCTTTAAGTCAATATACTTATCTTTCTAAAATTATAGATTTCCAATATTTAAAAGATATGTCAAAACCTATCAATGCTTCTATAGTTTTAGTCGTAAAACAAAGTAAATCTTTAATTTATAAATACATTTTATTTTCTTTTATTATTATGTTACTATTATTTTCTTTCATTTACTATTTCAATCTGAAACATATCCAATATTATAAAACTAATTTCTTATTACCTTTTATTAAAATTCTAAAAGCTATGAAAATAAACAAGTTTGTTGAAGATAAAAATTTACCAGATAAACCGATAAAGGAATTAAACCTTTTATCAAAATACTATAATAATCACCTGAATGAACTACTAACTCAAAAGAAACATTTAGAAGATGCCCTCATAGAAATCAAAACTTTGAAAAAATTAGTACCAATATGCTCATCCTGTAAAAAAATAAGAGGGAAAGACGATAAATGGTATACTATTGAAGAATACTTATCAAATAAATTTGAAATGGATTTCACACATGGAATTTGCCCAGACTGTATCAGGGAGCTCTACCCAGATCATGCTGAAGAAATACTAAAATCAATAAACAAAAGAAACAAAAAATGATAATTTTTCAAAGAAATTTAATAAGTATTTCACTAACAATTGGTTTCAACACATTAGTTTTTTTAAAAAGATATTACAAATATTTAAAATAAACAGCTCTGCAACAAAATCCCTATAATGCTTAATTATTAAACAATTAAGATTTTTATATAAATAACCAATTAAAATTATCTTATTAAAATTTCACAACTAATTCACAATAAAGAATTGAATAAATAATAATCCCCGATACCAAAAGGCACCGGGGAACTTCTTTTTATTTAAAAAGTTCTAAATCTATTATCACTAAACCATCAGCTCCATCAGCTACATATGCCTTAGTTCCATCATTTGATAAGATTAAAGAATAAGAATAACCAGATGTATTATATTTACCAAGTAAAGTTGGATTACTAGAATCACTAACATCTAACATTACAACAGAAGCCCCATCCACAAAATATGCTATAGTATCATCAATTGATAGAGATAAATCATGAATATAACCCTCAGTAGAATATGTACTAAGCAGTGTTATATCCATGGGATTACTCACATTTAATATTTCTACTCCATGATTCTTTACAGAGACATATGCTTTATTTTCATTGTTTGATAGGGTTACACTTCTTATACTTCCTATTGTATCATAAATATTAAGCAAATTTGGACGGCTGGGATCACTAACATCTAATATGACTAAACCACCATCTCCATCAGCTACATATGCTCTTGTCCCATCACTTGATAAGATTACACTGTAAGCATTACCAGCTGTATCATAACTACCAAGCAACGTTATATTACTCGAATCTTCCACATCAAATATTAATAAACCATTAACTCCATCGGCTACATATGCTTTCGTTCCATCATTCGATAAAATTATACCATATGCATAGCCAGCTGTTACATAACTGTTAAGCAAGGTTGGAGCACTATGAGCACTCACATCTATTATCAACAAACCATTATCTCCATCTGCCACATATGCTTTATTTCCATCTTTTGATAAAATTACATCTTGAGCATAACCAGTTGTATCAAAACTACCAAGCAAAACCAAATTATTAAAATTGCTTACATCTATTATTAACAAACCATCATCTCCATCTGCCACATATGCTATGGTCCCATCATTTGATAGAGTTACGTCTTCAGCGTACTCATCTGTATCATAACTACTAGGAAAAACTAAGTTTTTGGGATCACTAACATCTAGTATCATCATTCCACGACTTCCATTAGCCACAAACGCTTTATTTTCATCGTGTGATAGAATTAATCCGTATGATGTATCACTTGTATAATAACTGCCAATTAATTTTATATTACTCAAATCATTCACATCTAATATCTCCAATCCAACACCTCCAACAGATACATATGCTTTGGTTTCATCTCTTGATAGACTTACTGCTCGAGCGTAACCTTCAGTATTGTAACTACCAATTTTTTTTGGATTATTATGATCTCTCACATCTATTATCACCAAACCTCCATTTCCATCAGCTACATATACCTTAGTTCCATCATCTGATAAAGTTACACTGTTAGCATAACCAACTGTATTATATCTGCCAAGCAACGTTATATGATTTAAATCACTCAAGTCTAGTATCGTCAAACCATTACCTCCATCAGCTATATATATCTTGGAACCATCACTCGATGGAATTGCAGCTCTAGTATCACCTCCGGTATCAAAACTGCCAAGTAAGTTTGGATCACTAGGATTACTAACATCTATTATTACTAAACCATTGGTTCCATCAGCTACATATGCCTTGGTACCATCACTAGACAATGTTATACCTTGTGCCTGACCCGTTGTATTAAAACTACTAAGTTTAGTTGGATTATAAGGATCACTCACATCTAATATCACCAAACCATTATCCTCATCAACAACATATGCTTTGGACCCATCACTTGATAGAGAAATATCCAGAGCCGAATCTGGTGTAGAGAAACTGCTAAGTAACTTTGGATCACTAGGATCACTAACATCCAATATCTTTAAACCATAATTCCTGTCAGTAACATATGCCTTAGTCTCATCACTCGATATTTTTATACCTCTAATATAACTGTTTGTACTATATATACCGAGCACTGGAGATAGCATTAAAGCTGGTATTTTCCCCTGGTGGATAATATTTATTATCTCATCTCTTCTAATCATATAATTATCCATAAGTTTATTCCTATGTAATACTGGATTATAATATAACATATCCTGACAATCTAAAACTCCATCATCAGTTATATCACTTTGAAGCACTTTAGCTACTGCTATATTTAACAATGTTTGAAATTTATTTTTATCAAAATTGTATTTTATTTCTCGAATAACCTTTTCATATACAATTTCAGACACATAAGTGACTCTAAGATTATCAGCGGATTCTTTAATATCACTACCTTTCGCAATAAGTCTTATAACACCGTTGTTCAAAGTATAGTTATCATCTAATAACCCATCATCATTTGCATCCCAATCTTTACCACCTACAACTTTAAATAGGTAATAATCTGAATCATTAAGAGATTCTACGTGTAGATTAAACTTTCCTATTTCATCAAGTGCAGTACCATCACTGGTTTTCTCAGTAAATAAAAGGGTAAAAGTGCCATCATCTTCTATTCTATAAATTGTTACATTAGCATTTGCTAAATTTCCCAATTGTGCAGTGCCATAAATAGATTTATTTGATTTAGAAGTTGAACTTCCAGACCCACCACTACATGAGATAAAAAATATTATTACTAGTAAAACTAAAGAAATTTTAAATATTCTCATTTCACTTTTACCTCCTTTTAATATTTGTTAAGAACATGGAACTTTCTATAAAGATTTACCACAATCATTAATAGATGTTACAAACTGTGGTACTTGTTTCTATTTTGCACATAAAAATACATTTATAGTTGCTTATCAAATAATCTAAAAATACCTATAATTGATAATTTTAGATCATCTTAGAGATAACAAATTGTTTGTGTATATATATTAAAGCATGGAGCCTTAAAGATAGATTATATTAATAAAATAGATTTTTTTTCAGTAAATTCAAGTTATTATTTATGATGTCACAACATTATTGAATACTAAAATAAACAATTTTCAATATTTACATGATGTTATTAATAATTCACATTCAAATTATGCTTAAAAAATAAATTGAAAAAATTGTAGAATGGATTAAAAACATTTCTTGCAACGCAAATATTCTTATATAATGTTAAAAATATTACCTCAAGTGCACTTTTTTTGAAATTGTTTGACAAATGTCAGAAATAACACATCTTAATACTTTGTAAATTCTTTGCGATACTCGCGTGCCAGAAAGCTAGGATCTAAATTTCTATGATTTCTACCTAAATATATAATTTTATAGATATTGATGTTAACGGTATACTTTTTTACAATCATTACAAATATTGAAAAATAATAATTTTGAGATTGCTTCGTCGCTTCCGCTCCTCGCAATGAAAGCTTTTCGTCATTTCGAGCGTCAACGAAACAATCTGGATTGCTTGATCAACTACTAAGCGGGCGACGGGGCTCGAACCCGCTACCTCAAGCTTGGGAAGCTTGCGCTCTACCAGGTGAGCTACGCCCGCATCAGACTAACGAATTTAACAATTTTTTTATAAATGTCAATATAGTTCATCAACAATCGAAGAAAAATCTTTATCACCTAAATTATTTTTTTCTAAAGCTCTATAAATTTCCTTTATCATAGATGAAATTATTGTAGGATAATTATTTTCCTTTGCCATTTCATAATAATAGTCAAGATCTTTAAGTAATGTTTTCACATCAAAATGAGCTGTATAATCTCTATTCAGCACTTTACTCTTTTTACCCCTTAAAACAAGACTATCCCCTGCCCCATTCTCAAGGAGATTAATAGCAGTATTTCTATCCAAACCTATTGCCTCAGCCATATTTATAGCTTCTTTTAGAACAGCCATAAAACTACCAAGCACCATATTGTTAATCAATTTAAACTTTGTCGCTACCCCATATTCTTCAAAATGAAAAATCTTATTGCCAAAAAGGGAAAGGATATGCTCATATTTATCAAACAAAACCTTTTTACATCCTGCTAATACAACTAAGGAACCATTTTTTGCTGGCACTACACTCCCTATTACAGGGGCTTCAATATATTCATTCCCACTCTCAATCACTCTGTCAGATATTTCCAATACCTCTTCATAATGATTAGTTGTTGTATCAATTATAATTTTATTTTTTACTTGGTCATTGATTAGGCCATTTTCACCAAAAAGAACCTCTTTTACTGATTTGCTATCAAACAGATTTAATACAACAACATCAACCCCTTCTTCCCAAATCTTAAAAGGTAGATCTTTCTTAATGACCTGTTCAAAAGTATCCATTTTTTCTTTAGTTCTGTTCCACCCAACAACCTTTATATCATGTTTTAACAAGTTTTCTACCATCGCAGAACCTAATTTTCCAAAACCAATAAAGCCAAGTTTCATTTAATCACCCTCTTTAACACAAATTGCATCAATTTCTATATCAACATTTTTAGGTAAATTTGAAACCTCGACAACAGCTCTGGCTGGCCTATGCTCACCGAAAAACCCTGAGTATACTTCATTTACTTTAGTAAAATTAATCATATCTTTTAAGTATATTGTAACCTTAGCCACATCACTAATGGTAAAGCCTGCCTCTTCTATAATATTTTTTAAATTGTTTAATACCAAATCAGTTTTATCTTCTATGTTACCTTCAAACAATTCATTAGTCTCAGGATCAATTGGTATCTGTCCAGAAATAAATAACATATTACCAACTAAAACTGCTTGCGAATAAGGGCCAATAGCTTTTGGTGCTTTAGTAGTATTAATAAACTTCATACAACCCCCTTAAAATTAAATTTTCATACCAGAAATTATTTTCCATACAAAATAAAATTCATTGTCAACTCTATCAATTAGCTTAAAAAACTTTTTTAACTCACCATCATTTTTAAACAAAAATGGTTTAAAATTCTTTAAACTAAAAAAGGTTGTAATCTCATCGGTACTAACATCTTGAATCAATTCTTCTTCTTTAACATTTATAAAAATATTACTCAATCCATTCTTAAGTGAAACATACCATCTCTTAAGTTTTTCATAGACAGGTATCTCACTACCTGCACTCAAAATTTCCAGCACATTTTTACCACTCTTCCCATAAACTTGGGGGTAAACAACAAAAATGAATTTCCCACCCACATTTAAACTCATATTTATTGCATATATTACATCGTATAGGGGTTGAAAATTAAATGTTCCGCAAAATGATGTCAAATAATCAACTTTTACTTTTGACAATGAATATGCAAGATTAACCTCGTATTTAACAGGGATAGTATTTTTATAACTTAAAACTTTATCTTTATTGATAACATAAATTCTCTTAAATTCTTTTTTATCAACCAAATACTTAGCTGTCACATAATCATTAAATGATATATCACAAACTGTTAAACCCACTCCGTTTTCTAAATCTAAACCATCAAAAAGTTTTAAAAAAGTAAGATATTTCTCTTCTACTTGTGTAAAATTCATAAAAACACCCTTTAATTTTGTATTTACTCTATCGTTTTTTTAAGATATATAAAACGACTATAATTTTCAATACAATAAAATTATGAGGTGTTACAAATTGGGTATAACCAGCATAAATGAAGTTTTTGAACTTTTGAAAGATGACATAAAATCAGTAGAAGATGAACTTCTTAAAAACTTAGATTCTGAAGTTCAAATGGTAAACGAAGTGGCATCTTACGTTTTTAAAAGTGGTGGGAAAAGGCTTAGACCTGTATTCTTAATACTATCTTCAAAACTATCAGGTTATGAAGGTAACCGCTCTATTGTAATAAGTGGTGTTGTAGAATATATACATACGGCCACATTACTTCATGATGATGTTATAGATGGAGCTATGTATAGGAGAGGCAAAAAAGCCGCTAATAGAGTTTTTGGAAACGATATCACTGTATTGTGTGGGGACTTTCTTTATTCTAGAGCTTTTGTAAACCTTGTCAAAGATGGTGATCCAGAAGTCCAGATGATATTGGCAAACGCTGCAAAAACTATGAGTGAAGGGGAAGTCTTTCAACTTGTAAAAACAGCAAATTTTGATCTTACTATGGAAGATTACCTTAAAATTATATTCAGTAAAACTGCTATACTTTTTTCAAGTTGCTGCGAAATTGGTGCTGTATTGTCAAAATCAGACAAAGATAAAAGAGAAAATTTAAGGGAGTACGGACGACTTATCGGTTTAGCTTTCCAGATGAGTGATGATATCTTAGATTATTTAGGTGATGAAAACAAAACAGGTAAAAAACCGGGTACTGATTTAAAAGAAGGGAAAATGACTTTACCATTGCTTCTATTAAGAGATCTTATTGATGATAAAGAGAAGAAAAATTTAAAAGAGATTATTTTGAAAGAAGATCCATCTGAAGATGATTTAATATACATTATTGGTTTGATGAAAAAACATAATATAAAAGAGAAAGCTGAACAGTTTGTGGATTCATATATCGAAAAAGCAAAAGAAAAACTTCAAATCTTTCCAAACTCAACTTATAAAGAAGCATTAATATATCTTAGTGAATATGTCATAAAAAGGGACAGATGATTAAAGAAGCCCTTTTTTATGAAAAAAAAGATGATTTAACTGTCAAATGTAATATCTGTCCAAATAACTGTTTATTAAAACCAGGTGGAAAAGGTATTTGTAAAATCAGAGAAAATATTGATGGAAAACTTTATCTGACATCATACAATGAGGTTACATCAATAGCTCTAGACCCAATAGAAAAAAAACCTCTTTATCACTTTTATCCAGGAAGCTCAATTTTATCTATTGGAACTAATGGATGTAATCTGCAGTGTCCATTCTGTCAAAACTGGCAAATATCTACACAGATAACTTACAGAGAGGAAATATCTATTGAACAGCTTTATCAAATTGCAATAGAAAGGGGTTCCATTGGGATTGCTTATACCTATAACGAACCTACAATATGGTATGAATTTGTATTAGACTGCTCTAAATATTTTCATTCAAAAGGGTTAAAAAATATTCTAGTAACAAATGGGTATATAAATGAAGAACCTTTAACGCATTTACTTCCATACATAGATGCCGTAAACGTTGATTTAAAAGGGTTTACTCAGGAATTCTACAAATGGGTCAAAGGTAATCTTGATACAGTAAAAAGAAGTATTGAAATTTATTTTAATAATAATGTTCATACTGAAATTACAAATCTTGTAATCCCTAATAAAAACGATGATTTTGTTATATTTGAAGAAATGTGCAAATGGATATCTTCTTTAAGCCCTGATATACCATTACACATTTCTAGATATTTCCCTAATTACAAATTAAATGAGCTACCAACCGATTTAAACACACTTAAAAACTGTTACAAGATAGCTAAAAAATATTTAAATTTTTTATATGTTGGTAACGCTATAATAGATAATACAACAAACAGTTACTGCCCACATTGTAACTATTTATTAGTTGAAAGGACTTTTTATAGCATTAAATCTAATATAAAAGAGCCAAAATGTCCAAATTGCCAAAATCCATTATATTTTGTTTTATAACTTTCATTTTAATATCCTGCAGTAACGACAATAAATATATCTCAAAAAGCTTTTACGCATTGGGAACTATAGTTAATATAACTGTCCCTGCTAAAAATGAAAATTTAATCGAAAAAACTTATAAATTAATCCAAAATAAAGAATCTGAAATTAAGTCATTCTACGAAAACATAAACAGTGCAAAACCTTTTCAAAAAATAAAAATTAATAGTGAAATAAAATCTTTGTTAAAAGACTCAATTTATTTTTCAAACATTTCAAACGGTAAGTTTGATATAACAATTTATACAATTACTTCACTTTACGGTTTTCCAGAAGGCCCATTTAAACAACCTGCATATGAAAAAATAAGAGACGCATTAACAAAAATTGGCATATCACATATTCATATGGAAAATGAGACAATTTTTAAAGATAACGACATATTAATAGATATGGGAGCATATGCAAAAGGTTATATTGTAGACAAAGCAGTGGAACTACTAAAAAATAATGGAGTAAAAAACGCAATTGTAGATGCAGGGGGTGATCTTTTCGCATTGGGTGATAAAAATGGTAAAAAATGGAAGATTGCAATCAAACACCCTGATAAACCAGATAGTTTTTTAAGCATAGTATCAATAGCAAATAAAGCGGTGGTCACAAGTGGTAATTACGAAAGATTTTTTATTACAAAAGATGGGAAACGGATAATTCATATCTTCGATGCGACAACTGGTAAAACAGCGAACAACTATAAAAGTATTTCCGTCATTGCTGACAATACAGAAATAGCTGACGCACTAAGTACAGTATATTTTCTTTTACCAATCGAAAAAATAAAAAAATTATGTGAAAAACTCAATACACCTGTTTTAGTTTACACATTAGACAACAAACTTATCAAGCTCTGCTCCTGGGAATCTTATGAAAATTAAACCTTTAGACATAATAGTAATTTCAATTTTAATTTTAATATCTTTTTACCCTTTGATAAATAAACAAAATGGGAAGAAAAAGCTATATCTACTAGTAGAGGATAGAAAAATTCAAATATCTTTTAAAGATGATAAAATTAGTTTAAAAGAAAGCTTTAATAAAAATATGGTTATCGAAATAAAAGATCACAAAGCAAGAATTTTAGAATCTGATTGCCCTTTGCAAATATGTGTCCGAACGGGCTGGATATCTGAGTGTAATGATGCAGCAGTATGCATACCAAACAAAGTTGCAATAATAATAGAATGTGAAAAGCCAAAATATGACGCAATATCAAAATAAAAAATTACCTCTTATTGCTATATTAACTGCCATTTCTATTGTATTAGGTTTTTTTGAAAACTTTTTCCCCATTCCAATACCAGGCGTTAAGCTGGGATTAAGCAATCTTGGTATTATGATATCACTATATTTATTAAATTTTAAGTATACACTTTTAATAGCCCTTTTAAAATCGATCCTGATACCTATTATTACAGGCAATTTAATTGTTAAAATAACCATTGGACTACCTGCCACATTATTTGCGTTTTTAGGTATGTTTGTTTATTTTAAATTAACAAAGCATTTATCATCCCCCATTTCCACTGGTGCACTGGGAGCCTTTATACATATATCCACTCAATTTATTATTATTAAACATCTTTTTATAAAAAATCTTGCATTTTTTAAAATTTTCCCTTATTTCTCAATAATATCAATTTTTACAGGTATTTTAACAGGATTAATTACATACAAAGTTATAAAAACAATTAATGATTTGAGGTAGAGAATGTATCAAAAACTTATTTTAGCAAGCGGTTCACCCAGAAGGAGAGCTTTACTCTCTAGACTAGGGATAAATTTTCAATATGTTACATCAAGTATCAGTGAAGATTTTAATGAAAATAACGACTACACTGAAGAAGTTATAAGGTTAGCCACAATGAAAGCATACGATGTGGCAAGAATATATGATGAAGCATTTATCATAGGTGCAGATACTATTGTTATATGTGAAAATAAAGTATTGGGCAAACCTATCACTTATGAAAAAGCTTTTGAAATGTTAAAATTTTTGAGCGGAAAAACCCACGAAGTAATTACTGGAGTAGCAGTAATCAATAAAAACAAAAAATTTATAAAACAATTTTATGATAAAACCGAAGTCACTTTTAAAAATTTAAGTGATGAACTCATCAAATGGTATATAGAAAATGATGAGCCATATGATAAAGCTGGAGCTTACGGCATACAAGGGATGGGCTGCCTTTTGGTGGAAAAAATAAATGGCAGCTATGAAAACGTTGTGGGGTTACCAGTATCAAAACTTTTTGAAGTTTTTAAAGAGATTGGTATAAGTCCATACAGGGGGTTATAATGAATTTTAAAAACTTAGGTGATATGCTGATACAAAACGCAAAAAAATTAAAATCAAAAAAATATATTTTCTTTGAAGATAAAAAATATACCTATGCAGAAGTCAATAAAATTACAAATAAAGTTGCACATGCTCTGACAAATTTAGGGCTTAAAAAAGGGGATAGAGTTGCAATACTTCTTGATAATTCGCCTGAATTTCTCTTTTCATTTTTTGGAATAACAAAATGTGGAGCAGTAGCAGTTCCAATAAACAACTTTTTGAAACAGGAAGAAATTGGATATATTCTAAACGATTGTCAGGTAAAATACCTTATTACCTCAGAAAATTATCAAGATTTTTTCCCATATTTAAAAGAAAATGTTTCATCGTTAAATGCAACTTTGACATATAACTTTTTATCTCCACATTCCGTTAATTTTAGCGAACTGATAAATAATGAGCCTGATAACGACCCACCTTGCGATTTTGAGATGGATGATTTAGCTGTTTTGATATATACGTCCGGCACTACAGGTCATCCAAAAGGGGCGATGCTTACACATAAAAATTTGCTTTCAAACTGTGATGCATGTAATAAGGCGTTTAAAGTAAAAAAATCTGACCGATTTTTACTTTTCTTACCCATGTTCCATTCTTACGCATTCACAACTTGTGTTTTATTACCAACGTTCTTAGGTTGCTCAATAATAATTTTACGCTCCGTCATGGAGTTAAGAAGCAAAAAATTTAAAAATGTTCTTTTATTTAAAAGGCCTACATTCTTTTTGGGTGTGCCACAGGTTTATTCGGCACTTTCAAAAGCTAAACTACCTAAATGGTTTATAAAGTTTTTATATCCAGTAAGAATTCATGTCAGTGGTGGAGCTCCATTACCAGAAGAGATTTTAAATGTATTCAAAGAAAAATTTAAAAGACCAATCATAGAAGGCTATGGCTTATCCGAAGCCTCACCTGTAGTTGCTGTAAATAGACTAGAATGGCAAAAACCATATTCTGTTGGTTTACCTCTTCCTGATGTCGAAGTAAAAATTGTTAATGATGATGAAGAGGAATTGCCAGTTGGAGAAATAGGTGAGTTGATAGTAAAAGGTCCGAATGTTATGAAAGGGTATTGGAATCTGCCAGAAGCTACTGAACAGGCAATTAGAAATGGATGGCTTTTTACTGGTGACATGGCAAAAATTGATGAAGATGGTTTTATCTACATCGTAGATAGGAAAAAAGATCTTATAATTGTAAAAGGGATAAATGTTTATCCAAGAGAAATAGAGGAGCTGCTCTATCAATATCCTGGAGTTGAAGCGGCTGCTGTCATAGGGGTTCCTGATGAGGCAAGTGGCGAAGTGCCCGTTGCTTATGTAATGCCTAAAGAGAATGAATCTTTAAATGAAAAAGATATAAAAAATTATCTAAAATCTCATCTGGCTAATTTCAAAGTTCCAAAGAAAATACATATTGTTGACGAATTACCAATGACTGCAACAGGCAAAGTTTTAAAAAGAAAACTTAAAGAGCAAGTTTTACAATCAACAGAATAAATTTTTAATGGGGAGAGGCATTGGTTCTGTGACGCCTCTCTTCATTCTTTAATTATGAATTAATCTATTTTTAGCTCTTCTTTTGATTTTTGCTTCCTTTTTATCTTTTTTATATAACATATATTGAGTTAAAACTGTCATAATCAACAAAACAATAAATAATAAATCATTTTTCATGACAAAAGCCTCCTTTCTCTTATTTCATACCAAATTGATATTTTAACAATTGATTAGTTCAAAGATTTTTTTGTAAGTTTATGTTGCACGTTAATAATTGCTTAAACACATCAGATTGCTTCACTAACGTTCGCAATGACCAATTTCCCTGTCATTGCGAGGAGCAAATGCGACGAAGCAATCTCAAATAAGACATTAAAGCAGAAAATTGCTTCGCTAAAGCTCGCAATGACGGTATTTTTGGGTCATTGCGACTCCGCCATTATGGGATATGTTATAATTATAATTTTTTGAATATATTATGTTATAGATGTATAAATATCAAGGTGTAGAAGTTAACGGAGGGGGATGCAATCTTATAAAAATCTAGTTTATCTATATCGTTTTACAATTATTTTAATAAAAAAAGGGGAGAAAATCACCCCTCTTTTATTATTATTTATTACATTCAAGTAGCTTAAATGCATCAACAATCTGCTGTAGTTTAACAGCTAATTCTTTAAGCATCTCAGCCTGATTATGATTTTCTTGAGCAATGGATGCATTCTCTTGCGAAATTGTTGCAATTTCAGCCATGTTACTTGAAATTTCCTGGCTTGTAGCTGACTGCTGATCAACAGCTGAAGCAACAGCATTTATCTTGTCTGCAACATCCAAAACTCCATTTATAATCTCTTCTAAGCTCATTTTCAAATTACCTACAAGCATTGACCCTTCTTCGGCAAGTTTTGCTCCTTTATCCATTTGAACAACAGAAGATTGAACTTCACTTTGTATTGATCTTATCATTTCATCAATTTCACCAGTTGCTTTGGCTGTTCTCTCAGCAAGTTTTCTTACCTCATCTGCAACAACAGCAAAACCTCTACCATGTTCACCTGCTCTTGCAGCCTCAATTGCAGCATTTAAAGCCAATAAGTTTGTTTGATCTGCAATATCAGAGATTACCTGCAAAATCTCTCCTATCTGTTCAGATGCTTTACCAAGCTCTTTTATCTTATCTGCAGAATTAATAACATTGTTAGAAAGATTACCAATCCCCTCAACAGTTTCATCTATAACTTCTCTACCAGTTTCTGCAGAATTTCTAATGGTATTTATCTCACTATTTATCTCTTCTAAATTTCTACTTATCTCAGTTATCGTCGCAGTCATCTCCTGCACTGCAACCTCAACAGATGAGACCCTTTCAGCCTGAGATTCTGCACCTGCTGTCATCTGGTTACTTGATGCAGACAACGCTTCTGCAGAGCTTGCCACAGTTTTTGTTGAATGGGTAACTTCACACAAGGCATTATTCATCTGAATTACCATTTTATTTACATTCTCAATAATCCTACCAATTTCATTTCTTCTATCCACTTTGAGTGTTTGGGTAAGATCACCTCGAGCAATTTTTTCAAAAAGCTTTTCTAACTCTTCAACAGGCTTCAAAACATTTATTTGAAAAACTAAACGTAGAACAACTAATAAAATAATAAAAGTGATAACACTGGTTAAAACAAAAGTTTTAATAGTAGCTTTAACTGCATGTCCAAGGAACTCATCTTCATAGCTACCACCAGCAATTATCCAATCCCTCTTAGGATAATATGTATATGCAACAATCTTATATTTACCCTGCCATTTATACCTGACAACACCATTTTTCTTTTTGGTCATCTCTTTTGCAAAATCGTATTTATAAACATTCTTCCCCTCAAATTTCTTTGATGGGTGAACAACAAGTACACCTTTAGAATTCATCACATAATAATAACCAGTTTCACCTATTTTTAGCTTTTTAATTGTCATTTTTATATCGTTTAAAATCTCATTCTGCACCCTATCAGCAACTTTCATCAACTCTTTTTCAGGTATAGTTAATACAATAATCCAGTCTAGTTGTGGAAGATACCTAAAAGCTGCATAAACTTTAGGATGATTCTCATCTGTAGTTCTTTCATATACAATCACACCATTTTTCTCTTCTAACATCTGGTCTATATGCTTTACACCTTTTAAATTTTTGCCCTGTTTGGTAGGGTGCACTACAAGAGTCCCGTTTGAATCAAGAGCATATGCATAACCACTCTCCCCAATCTTTGTTTGTAAAATTTCCGTACTCAGTTGAAACTTAATAACAGTTGGTGTCATCCCAACAGATGTATAAGTTGAATAAAGTTTCGTAAGAGTACTTTTTAGATTCTGGGCTCTCTCAGTTAAATCATACAAGGCGTCTTCTTCTATTTGTTCTCTAATCTCTTCAGTTGTTTTATCAGTAGAGTCTAAAAAAGATTTTAATGTTTCCACCTCTGCTGTTAATTCCTTAGCAATCTCTTTTGACACATGTTTCTTAGTAGACTTAATTATAAAATAACCAGATATTGCATAGCCTAATACAAGAATAATAACCAAAAAGATGAAAATTTTTGTTGACACATTCATATCTTTCCAAAAATTTCTTTTTGAATTTGTACTTTTCATAATCACACTCCCTATTAATTGTATATATTTATTATCGTAAAAAATTACCTTAACTTAACAACTTTGTAATTGCTTAGGCAACTTATTTTACCTCTCAATGAACCACTGTTTTTGTCATTGCGAGCGAAGCGAAGCAATCTCAAATAGTCTTTCAACATCCTCAAATTCTTTAAAAAACTACGCTTTTTTTAGTAGCGGGAATCCAAGCTCTTCCCTTGTTTTTAAATAGTTTTCTGCACAAAGCTTAGCAAGATGTCTTACTCTTGCAATATAACCTGTTCTCTCAGTAACAGATATTGCATTTCTTGCATCTAAAAGATTAAATGTATGGCTACATTTCAAGCAGTAATCATAAGCTGGTAAAGATAACCCTTTTTCTACTAATCTAACACACTCTTTTTCATACATATTAAACAGAGTAAAAAGCATTTCCGTATCAGCTTCTTCAAAATTATATTTTGAAAACTCTACTTCATTTCTATGATAAACATCACCATATGTAACATCTTTGTTCCATTTTAAGTCGAAAACAGAATCAACCTTTTGCAGGTACATTGCTATTCTCTCTAAACCATAAGTAATCTCTCCAGAAACAGGTGATAAATCTATTCCCCCTGCTTGCTGAAAATATGTAAACTGTGTAATCTCCATACCATCTAGCCAAACTTCCCAACCTAGCCCCCATGCACCAAGAGTAGGAGACTCCCAGTCATCTTCTACAAATCTTATATCATGTTCTAAAGGATCAATCCCTAAATATTTCAAACTATCTAAATACAACTCTTGAATATTATCAGGAGATGGTTTTAATATAACTTGAAACTGATAGTAATGTTGTAATCTGTTTGGATTTTCACCATATCTACCATCAGTAGGTCGTCTACTTGGTTCCACATAAGCCACATTCCATGGCTCAGGTCCAAGGCACCTTAAAAAGGTTGCAGGGTTAAAAGTTCCAGCACCAACTTCTATATCATAAGGTTGATAAATTATACATCCATGATCAGCCCAAAATTGCTGCAGTTTTAAAATTACATCCTGAAAGTACATAATGCCTCCTAAAAAAATTTTAAACAACTAATAAGATGATGCACAATAAGCTAACTTGCTAAAAATTAGCAAAATAATGAGATCGCTTCGTCAGTTTACACTTGCTCGCTATGACTGCCTTTGTCATTGCGAGCGTTAGCGAAGCAATCTTAAAATATTATTTTTATCGTGCAACACCCTAAACCAATTCACTACAAAAAAAACAAGCAAAAATCAACCTAATTATCTTCTAAGCGACAACGATACTCTGTTTCTATCCTTATCCACTTTTATTACTGTTGCCAAAACATTATCACCCACACTTACAACATCTAACGGATGCTTAACAAACTTATCTGCTAACTCAGAAATATGTACAAGTGCATCATTTTTAAGCCCTATATCAACAAAAGCACCAAAATCTGTTACATTTGTCACTTTACCTCTAACCTTCATCCCCTCTTTCAAATTTTCAATATTTAAAGCTGATTGTTTAAATATAAGAGGATCCACATCATCTCTAATATCTCTGTCCGGCTTTTCAAAATTATCAATTATATCCTGTAAAGTGAGTAAACCTATACTACATTTTTTACTCAACTCATCCAAATCTTTCCCTTTAAGAGCAAGCTTTATCAAATGTCTATTGTCTAAAGAAATATTCAACTCATTTAGCAGGTTATATACTTTCTCATAATTTTCAGGGTGAATAAATAAAGCATCTAAAGGTTCTTTGCCATCATAAATCTTAAGAAATCCAGCACATTGCTCAAACACTTTCTCCCCAATTCCATCAACATTTAATAGTTCTTTTCTTTCTTTAAACTTACCGTTTACATCCCTATAACTAACAATATTTTCAGCAATTTTCTCATTTATCCCAGACACATATTTTAGCAAAGACACACTAGCAGTATTAAGATTTACACCCACATTATTAACCACATCCTCCACAACATCATAAAGCTTTTCAGATAAACGTTTTTCATTAACATCGTGCTGATACATCCCAACACCTATTGATTTCGGATCAATTTTAACGAGCTCTGATAAAGGGTCTAAAACTCTTCTAGCAATAGAAATAGCTCCACGAATCGTCAAATCTAACTCAGGAAACTCTTGATTTGCTACTTTACTTGCAGAATAAACACTTGCTCCAGCTTCGTTTACAATAGTGTAAACAATATCTAACTTCTCATCTTCAATAACTTTTGATACAAACTCCTCCGTTTCTCTACTTGCTGTACCATTACCTATTGCAATAATATCAATGTTATTTTTTGAAATCTCATCTAAAACTACTTTTTTGCTATTTTCATAATCATTTTGAGGCTCCACAGGATATATAACTCCATAGCTTAAAAGCTTACCCGTTTCATCAACACAGGCATATTTACAACCTGTTCTAAATGCTGGATCAATCCCCATAATCCTTTTCCCTTTTACAGGAGGTGTCAAAAGAAGTTTTCTTAAATTTTCAGCAAAAACTTTTATAGCCTGCTCTTCCGCTTTCTCTTTCAAATCTTTTCTAATTTCTAACTCTAAAGATGGAAACAAAACTCTTTTTAACGCTTTTTTAATAGCTTCATTTACATAACTGTTCTGAACTATACCAATATTAATAAGCTCGTTCTTTATAATCGATTCACAAAATTCAAAGTCAGCATCAAGCTTAACCTTTAAAACCCCCTCTTTTTCTCCTCTAAATATGGCAAAAATTCTGTGAGGCGGTATCGATTTTATAGCTTCAGAATAATTGTAATAATCTTCATAATTTGTTCGCTCATCCCTGTATTCTTTTTTTACTTCGCTAAGAATCTTTGCATTATCCCACAAATAATCTCGTAATCTGCTCTTTATCGTTACATCGTGACCAAACTCTTCGATAATTATATCTAAGGCCTTCTCTAAAGCTTCATCAACCGTTTTAACTTGCTCACTTAGAAAATCTTTAGCTTTTTCAACAATTTTAGTTTCATCAGATTCCTTTTTTATATAGATTGCTAAAGGTTCTAATCCTAACTCTTTTGCAATATCTGCCTTTGTTTTTCTTTTAGATTTATATGGTGCATAAAGATCCTCTACCTCTTTTAATGTAGTTGAATTTAAAATTTTCTGTTTAAGTACATCTGTTAATTTATTTTTTTCTGCAATAAGCTTTATAACTTCAGACTTTCTCTCTTCTAATTTAACTAAGTATTCATATCTTTCGATAATCTCTCTTATAACATTTTCATCCATTCCGCCCGTTTTCTCTTTGCGGTATCTTGCAATAAAAGGGACCGTATTACCTTCTTTATAAAGGGCAATAAGGTTATCTATATGTTTTTTCGCATAATTATATTCAGAATATATAGTTTCTATCACCACATCCTCCTATTTTATTACTTAATAGTTATATGCTTCATCACTATCGCTCATCACAATAACAAATATATTTTCGTCATTGCGAGCGTCAGCGAAGCAATCTGGGTAACTTGAGCATCTATAAGTATAAAACATCATTAAAATATAGAATTAGTTATGAGATTTAGTATCTAATTCTAAAATCTGAATAATTTACCAGTTTATCGGTTATTTCAAAATCAATATTTGTAACATTTGACAATGAAGGCCCAACTCTCAAATGACTCAAAAGCTCTATCAAACTTTTTTCATCCCCTTCTGCATCAACCTCAACAGTTCCATCTGGCAGATTTTTTACATAACCTTTTAAATTAAGGTTTAGAGCCTTATCGTAAACAAAGGCTCTAAACCCAACACCTTGAACTCTACCTGATACTATTGCATGCAATCTTTTCATATTTTCCTTTTACAACTTTTTTACTTCGTTATACCCAGTCTTTAAAGCATCTCTATTAATAGGGAGTAAAGAATGATATTTTTCAGGTATAGCATATTTGAGAGCTTCTTCTGCTTCATTTAAATTGAACAGTTTGGATACAGATAACAAAGCACCAATCATTACCATATTTGCAACTTTAGTATTACCCAATTCATTTGCTATTTCAGTGGCATTAATACCATAAAAATTTATATCATCTCTTGTTAGAAACTCTCTTTCTACCAATGATGTATCCACTATTACATTCGCACCAGTATTAAACCTGGGCTGAAATTTATCTAAAGATGGTCTATTCATTATAAATCCATAATTAGGTTTAGATACAATTGGAGATCCGATCTCTTCGTCAGAGATAACAACAGTACAATTTGCAGTACCGCCTCTCTGCTCAGCCCCATAAGATGGCCACCAAGTTACATTTAAGTCTTTTCTTACGGCCATCTGTGCTAATATCATACCAGCACTTAAAATCCCCTGGCCTCCAAACCCAGCCATAACACAATCAAACATCATTTTTGCACCTCTTCATCTATATCTTTGAAAACACCTAGTGGATAATAAACAGACATAACATCGTCTATCCATTTTATAGCATCAACTGGACTCATACCCCAGTTTGTAGGACAGGTTGACAATACTTCCACAAAAGAAAACCCTTTATCATTTACCTGATTCTCAAAAGCTTTTTTGATAGCCTTTTTAGCTTTCATAATATTTTTTGGATTAGTTACAGAAACTCTACTTGAATATGCTACAGCTGGAAGACCACCAATGATTTCTGCCATTCTAAAAGGGAATCCATGTTGTTTTTCAACACGACCCATTGGGGTAGTTGTAGTCTTTTGGCCTGGCAAAGTAGTAGGTGCCATCTGCCCACCGGTCATACCGTAATTAGCATTATTAACAAATACCACAGTTAAACTATCTCCGCGATTAGCAGCATGCATTATTTCTGCCATCCCAATAGATGCAAGATCACCATCCCCTTGATAAGTAAAAATAGTCAAATTTGGTCTTACCCTCTTCATTGCAGTTGCCATTGCTGGTGCTCTACCATGAGGAGCTTCAACTATATCAAAATTAAAATAATCGTATAACAATACGGCACATCCAACAGGAGCTACCCCAACAGTACTTTCCCTTAATCCCAATTCATCAATAGCTTCTGCAACCAATCTATGAATGATCCCATGATTACACCCTGGACAATAAATTGTTTTATTACCCAGCAAACTCTCAGGTCTTTCAAATACTACTTTCATATTAACCACCCACCATATTTTTTACTTTTTCTATAATTTCATCAGGAGCAAATACTTCCCCTCCTGGTTTACCTATAAATTCTATTTTAGAGTCATCACAAACAGCAAGTTTAACATCAAACAACATCTGTCCAGTATTCATTTCAGCAACTAAAATCTTTTTAGCATTTTTAGAAGCATCTCTTAAAGCATCATATGGATAAGGGGAAATTGTTATTGGTCTAAACAAACCAACTTTTAACCCATCTTCGTTTAAAGTTTTTATGGCTGATTTTGCAACCCTAGCAGCAGTTCCAAAAGCCACAATTAATATTTCATAATCATTTTCTAGGTATTCATATTCTACTTCATTTGCTTCCATCTCATCATATTTTCTTTTTAGATGCCAATTATGCTCTTTTAACTTCCCTTCAGCTAATCTTAATGATTTAACCGATCTAGGTGCTCTACCTTTTGCACCATTTAATTCCCACCCTTTATCTTCATCTACAATTTCTCTCATTTCAGGTAAAACAACAGCTTCAGCCATCTGCCCCAAAGCACCATCACCCAAAATCATAACAGGATTTCTATACTTTTCTGCCTTATCAAATGATTTATACACTAAATCTATTGCTTCTTGAATAGTATGTGGTGCATACACTAACAACTTATAATCTCCATTACCACCACCCCTTGTCGCTTGATTATAATCACATTGGCTTGGTCCTATATTTCCAAGGCCGGGACCACCTCTAGTAATATTGACAATAACAGCTGGGACTTCAGCTCCACACATATATGAAATCCCTTCTTGCATCAAAGCAATACCTGGGCTAGAAGAAGTTGTCATAACACGAACCCCTGTTGCACCAGCACCATAAACCATATTAATTGCTGCCAATTCACTTTCAGCTTGCACAAATGCTCTGCCTAATTCTGGCATTCTCCATGACATATAAGCTGTAACTTCATTTTGTGGTGTAATAGGATATCCAAAATATCCAACTAAGCCAGCTCTAACAGCAGCTTCAGCTATAGCTTCATTCCCTTTCATCAAAACCTTATCACTCATATTTATTACCCCTTAACTTTTTCTTCTTTTATTAAAGTAAAACAAACATCCGGACAAATCAGTGCACAGCTTTTACAACAAATACATTTAGACTCATCAATACACTCTACAAAATTGTATCCAGACTTGTTAAATTTCCCTGAATATTTTAAAATCTCCTTTGGACAAACAGTTATACAAAGGCCACAACCTTTGCATCTTTCGGTATCAATAATTACACGTGGCATTAAAACCTCCAATATTTTTTAGCAGTTAATTATTATGTTATTTTGATAAAAAATCAAATATTTTTTACATCTAATCGAAACACTGTTTAATTTTACTTAACTAAAACCCTCTCTCTTTAGAAAGCAAGATTATCATACCAAATATAAAAAATAAAATATGCAGACTAAAATTAGCTAAAAACGGGTTTATAACACCATTTTTACCCAATGAATAAAATACAGAATAACTGACCCAAAAAATTATAGTAACACTAAGAGATTTGGCTGCAACTTTAATATATTGATAACTTCTAGAAATAGTGATAGTCAAAGGAAGCAATAATATCGTCAATACTATCAAAATAAGAGGAACAGCTATCTTATTGTAATAAATCAATCTAAAACTTTCAGCTGATAACCCTTTCGACTCATACACTTTGATAACTCGGCTCAACTCTTTAAAACTCAATTTCTTTGGCTCATCAGGTTTGATTTTGATAAATTTTGTTAATATTTTACTTTTTAGCTTATATTTATCATAAATTTTTAAAAGCGTTGGAATTTTTTTAACATCAAAAATCTTAAAATCTTGAAATTCCCATATGTTGTTACCCAAATATTTTGCTTTTTTAGCTCTCTTTACAATACTGATTGTATCTTTATCTTTTTCATAAATTGTTACACCATCAAACTCTTTTTTATCAAAATTAATCAGATCTATTGAAATTATACTCTCCTTATCTTTAAAATAAAAATCTGTAACAGTTAATTTTTCTGTATGTTTTTGAAAAAATATTTTTTCATCTTTGTATTTGGCTCTAATCTTTTCAATCTTAGGATTAATTGCATCAGAATAATATAATAAAATTAAAAAAAATAAAAAATTTACAGACAAAAAAAGTACAGCAATCTGTCTTAATCTACCACCAAAACTTAGATAAGCTATCAATTCATTATTTTTTATCAATTTGAGCATTGTCACAACAATGGCAGCTGAAGTAGCAACCGGAAAAACTTGATATATTGAATAAGGGATTTTCATTAAATCATAAATTAAAATATTCAAAAATGGTGTATTATATCTACTAATATATTTTGTATGTTGTACTACTTGAAAAAATGTATAAATAATTAATATAAAAATCAAAATAGCAACTAAACTATTTAAATAAGATTTTATTAAATATTTGTTGAATTTTTTCATCTTAAGCCCTTCTTAACAGATAAACTAACAATATTATAAAGATAATATTAGCAACCCAAGCAGCTAAATAAGGGTTTAACATATTTATTAAATTTTGAGAAAGTAACAAAAGTGTATTATAAATTAGTACAATAATGATTGATACTGATAAACCAAAAGCTTTGCCTCCTCTATGAAAAAATGAGCCTACCACCGCTCCGAAGATGGCCATAATTATAGAAGCAAATGGTAAAGCAAATCTCTTTGAAAGCTCAAATTTAATAATATTGCTTTTATTTAAATGGTTTATTAAGTTTCTTATACTCATCAATCTTTCATTTCTTACATCAAACTTTTTCTCTGTAATAATAGGAACATTTACTACAAAACTTTTAAATTCAAGCTTGGATGGAATTTCACCTTTTGTATCAATCAACACTCCATTATCTAAATTAAACACAAGGCTGCCTTCAGTAGTATTAACTATCTCCCCTTTTTTAGCCTGAATAACAATATGATCCTTTTTATTTATTATTATCAGTCCAAGAAATTTATTTTTATCAACCCTTTTATCCGTATATAAAACAAACCCCGGTATTTCGGTATACAACTCATTCTCTTTAAAATCGTTTATGGAAACATATTTAGATATTTGCATTAATCTTTCTATAGCAAAATCGTTTCCTTTTGGCATCAGATATAAACTCATTAGTAGAGCTAATACCAAAGAGATAAAACCCAATAATATAGAAGGTTTAAAAATATTATACTTATCAGCACCAAGTGATTTCATAGCAACCAGCTCTGAATCATCAGACAACCTTCCATAAACTATCAAAGCTGATAATAAGGTAGATGTTGGAATTGTAATTACCAAAAAAGAAGGGATGTAAGCTATAATGAGTTCAGCCACGAAAAAGAAGGGAACATTTTTAGCTAAGATAAGTTCAGATAAATCAACAATTTTATCTATCAATAAAATAAAAATAAAAAAAAGATTACCGACTAAAAAAACTGGAACCAGTTCTTTTAATACATACTTTTCAGTTATTCTCATGAATTATTTTTATAAAGTCTAATAACGGGAGTTTCTTTTTCTAATATAACTTCATCAATTCTAACAATATAATTTATGGGAATAAATGTTCTTTCTACATCCTTAAATTCACTCTTTATTTTATCATCATTTGGTGTAAAAAGTATCTCAGAAGTATCTAAAAACACGATATCAGAGATTTCTATTAACCCTAAAAAAGAAGATGTGTTTACACTACTTGCATGTATTGTAAGTAGCTCTTTCTTTTCATTTAAAAACATAATCCTATATAATTTTTTTTTCATTTCTTCTGCCTTATTAATAATTTTGGTTTACCATTTACATGTTCAATCTTTAAATCTATATCTTTCACACCGTTCTTTTTCATCGTCTCTATTTTTTTCATAATCATCTTACGAATCCCTTCTTTATTATAAGAATCTGGAAGTTTTTCAAGCTCTTTTTCAATTCTATTATCAATATCAACATTATAACCATTATCTGATTCAATATTCAGATAACCCAAGGTTTTTACTGGAGATTTTTTGACCCCCTCCAACTCCATCATTTTTTTATTCCAACGCTCTCTATATGTTAAAAACCTTGCCACTAAATTGTTAAACTTAAACCTTAAAGTTGGATTGGTAATTTGATTAATATTGTATTTTTTTATTATCTTATTAATTTCTCTTTCTCTAACTACAGGAGGGAACTTCATATTACCAAGAAAATAGTTGTTAAACTCAAAATTATACATTTTAATCAAATTTTCAAACTTTTCTAAATCTTCTTGAATCTCCCTTATTTCCATTCGAAAAACCTTATTTCTGCATTTGTAGCAAATAAATCAAAAATAAAATTTACTATACCTATAACAATACTTCCTCCAACTGCTGCCCAAAATCCATCAATATAGAAACCATCTGTTATAACTGAAGTAAGTTTTAAAATAAAAGCATTTGTAATTATATAAAAAAATCCCAAAGATAAAATCTGTATAGGCAATGTTAAAATAAGTAAAATTGGCTTCAAAACAAAGTTCAACAATGTGAGTAAAATCGCTCCCAAAAATAAAGACAAAAATGAATTTACAACGATATGTTTAAACAATAAAGCAGCAAAACCTAAAGCTATAGTATTCACACATATCCTATAAATAAAAAAATTACTTTTGTACATGCAATATAATATAAATAAATTTTTATAAATAGCAAATAAAAGATATTAAAAAAGCCAGCCTTTGAGGCTGGCAAATTATATATTTTAAGGAGGGGGGAGGAGGGTCCTTAAAATATCAATATTCAATATATATAAAAAACAGACTCTGTCAAGAAAAAATTAATCTTACAACATAATGATAATTAAGCTCTATTTTATTTAGATAAATATTAACAAACATTTGATTCATATTGAATAAGCAATCACTCTTATTATAACATCAGTATCGATAACTTCTATTTCATAAATGGTGTTGCACAATAAATAATTGCTTAAGCACCTCAGATTGATTAGTAGACACCTGCTATGACAGCTAATCAGTTATCGCTAGGAAGCGCAAGCTGATGAAGTAATCTCAAATAACACTTTGAAGTAGGAGATTGCTTCATTGCGTTCGCAAGGGCGTGTAAAGCAATTTCAAAACTATGTTGATATCAAAAAATTGATCCATTGTGCAAAAACCTCAGATTATATCGATAAAAGAAAATGTGGACTTTATTACAAGTTAGTTTATAATAAAATCTAATTTAAAAATATTTAAAGGAAGAAAATGAACACAAAAGTTAAGTATTTTTATACTCAAAAATTTAACAACCTTTTACAAGAAGAAAATTATCAAGTAGCAGAAAAAATTTTAAAAAATCATTTAAAAGATGAATACCTTCCACACAAAGAAAAATCTAAAGTGTATGAACTTTTGGGAGTTTTAAAATTTCAAACAGGAAACTACTCTTTAGCAAAAAAATATTACAACCTTTCCCTAAAGTATAACATACAAAATATAAATTCCCTTCTAAATCTCAGTAATATCTTAATTATTGAAAATAAATTTTATGATGCAATAAACTTGCTAAAAAAATACATCCCCTTTTTAAAAGGGAGGAAAGAGATTCTTAAAACTTTAGTTTCATGCTATTCTTTTATAGGTGATATCACACACTCAAAAATCATTTTTGATAAAATTACCACAAAAGATAACGTGGATGAGCAAACATACGTAGATTATTCCTACGGTTACGTTTTAAATAAAAATTTTGAAGAAGCAAAAAAAATATTACTTACAGGGTTAAGCAAATATCCTGATAGCTTTATCCTTTTTGATGCATATGAAGAATTTACTGAAATTGAAGTAAATATGAAAAATATAAAAAAAGAGGTACTTATCCCCTTTCTAAAAAACCTAAACAAACTAGTTTTTGTAAAAGCTGCTACTTTGCTTACAGAAAATATGTGTATAAGAGGTTACTTCAATTTTGAAATCGAAAAAGGTTTAGATTTAATAAAAATATTCCATGATAACAATTTAAATATAAAAGATAGTGTATTGCTTGCTGCAATATGCGAATATTTCACTACTTTGAGTATTTCAGATGCAGAATTTACATTAAATACAATTGCAAATTTTTATAACCTTAATAAGTCAAGACTAAAAAAACATGTTTTAAACATCGAAACAGAGTTCTCAGAAACAGTAGAAACTTTCCTATCTGAGCTAAATCTTTTTTACAATATTGAGCTGGATAAAATTTCAGAAGAGTTGGATGGTTTTGATGAGTAGAAAAAATATTGGCGAACTTTTGTTAGAATACAAAATGATTACTGAAAAAGATTTGCAAGAAGGTTTGGAGTATCAAAAAAAACGAGGGTTAAGATTAGGAGAAGCCTTAATTGAGCTTGGGAAAATATCAAATGATGATATAGAATATGTTTTAAGTAAGCAACTTGATATCCCTTTTGTTATCCTCAATGAAAAAGATTTAGATATTAACTACATAAAATCTTTCCCATCTCATCTCCTAAAAAAATATAACTTCTTGCCTTTATATGAAACTGAAAGCGAAATTAAAATTGTAACAGATGACCCTTTTAGAGAAGATTTAATCAAAGATCTTACTAAGCTGACAGGTAAAAAAGTTTCACTTTCTGTAACAAGTGGGAAAAAAATTGAAAAATTTCTAAATGAAATATTCAACTACTCTATGGATCTTTTAACCTATATAAGTGATTTGTTTGAAAAATTAGACAACTCATTTTTCTATAGAGTTGACTTTATAAAAAATTCTAATCTTTTAATCACCAACATATATGGTTGTGGGATATTGAAAAAATACTCTGAAATAGAATATAATAGTGATTTTTTTAATGAGCTAACTAAAGTTTTATCTAAACTGGATTTTGACTTTTTTTATCTTAAAACAACCGAAAAAGAGGATTTATTCATCTCGATTTATCCTGTAAAAAAGAGTAGTTTTTACAAAAATTTTAAAAATAATGTTTTTGTTACTTCTAAATTCGGCTTAGTATTTCAAACTAACTCATTCTCCTTTAAAACAAATGTATACAGTGAAAATTCAGATATACTCCATACTAATACTGTTATTCCTGGTTACACTCATTACATATTTGAACAGACAGATTATTTAAACAATATAAATATAATCACTACTCCAGATTTTTTACCAGAAAGTAAAAACTTTTACTTTGAAGGATACATACCGATTGAATGTGAATGCAAAGGAACAGGCTGTAATTTATGCAATAATCTTGGTTATTTATCAAAAGAACTTATAAAAGAAACGAATAAAAACGAGTTAAAAAAGATTATGGAAGAAACATATGGCAAAGATTGATGCTTTTTTCAAATTTTTAATTGAACAAGGTGGAAGCGACCTTCATTTAAGCGCTGGTTGCAAACCTCTAATGAGAGTTCACGGCGAGCTTGTAGAAATAAAGTATCAAACTTTGACTGATGAGCTTTTACGAACTCTTCTCTTTGAAATAATAGACGAAAAATCAAAAAAAGAGTTTTTAGAAAAAAGAGATTTAGATTTTGCATATGAGATAAAAGGGTTAGCTAGATTTAGGGCAAACTACTTTTTTCAAAAGAGAGGGATAGGAGCCGTTTTTAGACAAATACCGGCTAAGATTTTATCTGTAGAAGAGTTAGGGTTGCCTCCTCAGATTTTGAAATTTGCAGACTTATCAAGGGGTTTAGTACTGGTCACTGGTCCCACAGGAAGTGGTAAATCAACTACACTAGCTGCAATCATTGATTATATAAACAGAAAAAGACATGACCACATTTTAACAATTGAAGATCCAATAGAGTTTGTACATGTAAATAAGGGGTGTTTAGTTAATCAAAGAGAAGTTGGAAATCATACTGCATCCTTTGCCTCAGCCCTAAGGGCTGCGTTAAGAGAAGACCCAGATGTAATATTAGTTGGTGAGATGAGAGATCTTGAAACAATAGAACTGGCTATCACAGCAGCGGAAACAGGTCATCTTGTTTTTGGTACGCTTCACACAAACTCTGCAGCAAAAACTATAGATAGGATTATAGACGCCTTCCCAGCAGGGCAACAAGCTCAAATTAGAACGATGCTTTCAGAATCTTTAAAGGGTGTCGTTGCACAACAGCTTTTAAAAAGATGTGATAAGCCTGGTAGAGTAGCTGCATTAGAAATACTTTTTGTCAATAGTGCTGTAGCTAATTTAATTAGAGAAGGTAAAACGTTTCAGATCCCTTCTGTAATTCAAACAGGAAAAAATGAAGGGATGCAACTCATGGATCAAGCTATAATGGATTTACTTATGCAAAAAATTGTTTCACCAGAGGAAGCTTATATAAAAGCAAACGATAAAAAAACTTTTGAGCGTTTTTTGAATAAATAAATATGGATGGTCTCTCTCTTTTTAAAATCTTATACAATTATAAAGATTTCCTCCTAAAAGCACGTATAAACTACTGTGAATATAATAATGAAATATTTGTTTTGAGTATTTTCAATAGAGCACATAAAAATTTAGTTGTTAACTTAAATAATAAATTCCCTTTACAATTTAGCGATGAAAAAATCAGTTTATCTAATAAAATTCCCTATCTTTCGAACTCATTGATAGAAGATATAAAACAAAAGGGGTTTGATAGAGCTTTTTACATCATGATTGCAAAACGCAAACCGAGCGGTAAATTGATAAAATACAAAATAATCTTCGAGCTTGTGGGAAAATTATCAAATGTAATAATTGTAGATGAAACAGAAAAAATAATCTTTTGTTGGAATAACAACAACATAGATATGGACAGAGAATTAAAAACCGGAAAATATTATGTACCATTTAAAAGTAATAAAAGATATAATCTATTATCTTCTCAAAACTGCAAGTTTGAGGAATTTGAGGGTTTTTACAACGTAACATCAAAACATGCATATAAAATTTTAGAACAAAATAATTATGACTGCGAAAAAACAAAAGAAATGATATTGAACTCACTAAAAACTGATACTTTCTATATTGATTTAAATAAGAAAATCATCCCTTTTCATATCCCAGACTTTTTAGATAAAATCAATATAGATCAGCTAAACTCTTTAAATTCAAAAACTGAAAAAAACGAAAATCAAAGTATAAAAATAAATCGTTTAAAAAAATATTTTTCAAAATTAATTGATAAGAACATTAAACTATTAGAAAAGCTTAAGGAAGAACTATCTGAAGCAAAAAATTTTATAAAATATCAGGAGGAAGCTGAGCTCTTAAAAAATAATCTGCACATCATAAAAAATAATAGAGGGCTTGTTACATTAAATAAATATACAGAAAATGGAATCGAACAAGTTTCATACTATCTTGATGAAAATGAAAACATACCAGAAAAAATTAACAAACTTTTTGAAAAAAGTGAAAAGCTAAAAAGATCGATACCAAAACTGGAAAATAGAATACAAGAGATTAAAAATATGATACTCTATTATCAAGACACTTTATATAGTATTGAGTATTTAGATAAAAACGAAATAGAAGAATTATACCAGCAAATCTACACAAAAAGTAAAAATAAAATATCAAAAAAAAGTACACCATCTTATTTGCTTTTTCAACTTGATGACACACAATATTATGTAGGTAGAAATAGCAAATCAAATCAATATATCATAACCAAAATAGCAAACCCAGAAGATTACTGGTTTCATGCCCACGAAATACCATCAGCTCATCTCATAGCAAAGAAAAACGGTGAGCTTACCGAAAACGAGATTATTACTGCTGCAAGGATTGTAGCTCATTTCTCAAAATATAAAGATGAAAATAAAGTACCGGTTGACTATACAAAAAGAAAATATGTAAAAAAACCTAAGAACACGCCAGAAGGTTTTGTAATATACAACAACTATAAAACTATTACTGTTTCACCTTTTACCGAAAAAGAGTTAGAAAAATTAAAAACTAAGAATGAAACTCTTTAAACTGAGATCTATATAAATCACTTACTGTTTTAAAACCGTTCTTCATTTTAACGACAATTTTATTAAAAACCTCAGCAGTAGCTAAAGCATCGCCAAGAGCTGTATGCCTACCGATACATTTCACATTGAATTTTTCAAGCAAAAAATCCAAACTTATATGATCATCTCTACACAAAATATTCTTTGAATATAAAAACATAGTATCTATCCATATATTCTTAATCTCAGAGCCATAATATAATTTCAAATCTTTGTTTATCATTTTTAAATCAAAATTAACATGATGACCTACAATCACAGAATCTCTAATAAACTTTAAAAAATCAGGCAAAATTTCGGCTACAGTTGGCTTATCTTTGACCATATCATCAGTGATACCATGCCATTTTATTGATTCTTCTGGGATAGGAATTTCTGGATTGATAAAAACATCATAAATATCTAAAATCTTAAAATTAACAACCTTTACAGCTGCAATATTGATAAGCTTAGCTGTTTCAAAATCAAGACCTGTAGTTTCGGTATCAATAACGCAAAACTTTGCATGTTCTATTTTTTGATTGAATATTTTATCATTGTTAACACTATCAATAAGACTCTTAATATATGAAGATAAAGGATCTGTTTTTGAACTTTTTTTATTATATTTGAAACTTTTAAAAAATTTTTTTATCATCCCCCACCTGTTGACTTTTATTTTATATTGATTTGTGCTAAAAATCAATTAAAACGATGTGCTAATTAAGTGAGAGGTTAAATTGAAATACTTGTTTGCCTTAGCCTTTGCCTTTCAGAGATTTAAACAGAAAAAGCTATCAATACATTCATCATCTTTAGCTTTATATTTTATACTTTCAATATTCCCAACTATTATGATAACTTTATTAATATTAAATGCACTATTTATAAAATCAAAATATTACACAATAATAATTAATGAATTGAACAACTTAATAAACAACAATAAAATAATAGAACTTTTAGGATTAACCCTATCTAACTTTAAAACAATAGCTATTAGTTATGGTAGTATAAGTTTTTTGATAGTACTGCTATTTTCAAGTATTTTCATAAAAGGTTTATTTGATTCAGTAAATTTTATTTTTAATATCAATCCCAAAAAATCTAAAACAAGATTATTATTGCCCATTTTTTCATCATCAATCACAGTTTTATTATTAATCATTTTAATCCTTATAAAAGGAGTATCTATATTAATTTTTGATTACTTTGGGACAAATTTCTATTTCAATAAAATTGCTTATTTCTATTTTAAAATTATATATTTTCTTTTCAGCTGGCTTATCTTGGCCTTAACCTATTATTCTATATTGGGGAAAAACATTAAATTAAAAAATTTAATACATGCTTCTTTTTTTTCATTAGTGCTCATATACCTAATAAGCAAAATCTATTTTATAGTAGTTAATAAATCGGTTTATAATCTTTTATATGGCTCACTCTCAACAATCATTTTATCAATAATGTACTTATGGTTTGTATTTAATATATTACTCTTTATATTAAATTACTTTTATATAACTGAAAATTTCTTAAAAGTGGCAAACAATTATTTAAGATATGATAATAAAAGATTCTTATACTTCATTTTAAAAAAATTGTTTGATATGCAAAATAAACCTTATATTATAAAAGTTAATACAAAAGAGATTTCATTAAAATACGGTAAAAAAAGTTTTATAATAAAAGAAATTAGGGAGTTAAATTAATTGGATGCAATAACTTTTTTGGCAGAACTAAAAATAAAAGAAGCCATAGAAAAAGGGGAATTGGATAATTTGAACTGTAAAGGTAAAAAACTAGAAATCGAAGACTTAAGTATGATACCTGAAGAACTCAGAGCCGCATACAAAGTTTTAAAAAATGCAAATGTCTTACCAGAAGAGCTACATCTACAAAGAGAAATAAAAACCATTGAAGATCTTTTAGAGCACTGCTTTGATGATGAGGAAAAACAGCGACTTACAAAGAAATTAACAGAAAAAAGTTTAAGATTTAACATTTTAATGGAAAAAAGGGGGCGCTCGTTAGCTTATTATGAATACAAAGAAAAAATTTATTCTTGTAAAATTTTTAAAAATGATTAAATATTTTAAAATTTAAATAAACAGCTGAGGGGTTAACATGAGATTTGATATCGCAAAAAGTGGTAATGGACTAACTTACGAAATCAGAAATATAGTAAATATTGCTAATAAACTACAAGAAAGCGGCATGGAAATTTATTGGGAAAATATAGGAGATCCAATTTTAAAAGGGGAGAAATTGCCAGATTGGATAAAAGAAACACTAAAAGAGATAATAGAAGATGATGCTACTTTCGGATACAGTCCTACAAAAGGGGTCGATGAAACAAGAGAGTTTTTAGCTGAACTAAATAACCAAAAGGAAGGAGCTCAAATCACTAAAGAAGATATAATATTTTTCAATGGATTAGGTGACGCAATAGCAAGAAGTTACAGTGCAATCCGTGTAGATGCTAGAATTATTATGCCAGAACCAACTTACTCTACTCACCTTTTAGCAGAAGTTTTGCATGCATCATTTCCTCCAAATACATACAGAATGAATCCTTACAACAATTGGGCACCAGACCTCAACGAACTTGAAAGAAAGGTAAAAAGCCATAGATCGATAGTTGGAATATTGGTAATAAATCCTGACAACCCCACAGGTTATGTCTATGATAAAGAAACCCTTTTAAAAATTGTTGAAATAGCTAAAAAATACGACCTGTTTTTGGTTTTTGATGAAATATACAACAATATGGTTTACAATGGTAAAGAAACTGTTTCATTGGCTGAAATCATTGGTGATGTGCCTGGTATGAGTATGAAAGGGATTTCCAAAGAAGTTCCTTGGCCTGGAGCTAGATGTGGATGGATTGAAGTTTATAATATTAAAAATGATGAAGCATTTGAAAGGTATATAAACGCTATTTTGCAGCAAAAAATGGCTGAAGTTTGTTCTACCACATTTCCTCAAATGGCTATACCAAAAATTTTAAGCAATCCTAAGTATCAAGAATATTTAAACGAAAGATTGAGACATTATGAAAAACTTTCAAATATTGCATACAACATTTTAAAAGATGTTCCATATATTGTTGTAAACAGAACCAATGGTGCATTTTATATGTCTGTGGTATTTATAGAGGCGGTATTAAATAATAAACAAACTCTTCCCATATCAAACCCTTCTGTTAAGGATTATGTGGAAAAAATAACCAATGAGCCAATAGAAAACGATAAAAGATTCGTTTATTACCTTCTTGCATCCACTGGAATCTGTGTTGTTCCATTAACATCTTTTTTTACACCTTTGCCAGGATTCAGGATGACATTACTTGAAAAAGACGTAGACAAATTTGAACACACAGTAAAAACATTAGCAGAAAAAATTGTTGAATATGTAGAATCTTCCAAATAAATGGCTTATATTTTATTAAGTCTAAGTGCCCTTTTTTGGGCTGGAAACTTTGTTATCGGTAAATGGGTATCCACCTCTATACCCCCTGTTGCTCTTGTATTCTGGAGGTGGGTAGTAGCCTTTTTAATACTACTTCCTTTCACTTTAAAAAAATTAATTCATCAAAAAGATATAATTAAAGATAATTTAAAGCTATTGACTGTCTTTGGATTTTTAGGTGTAACTTTATTTAATACATTGATTTATAAAGCAATGCACTATACCACAGCGATAAATGCATTACTAATCAATTCCTTTGTACCAATACTAATTTTTATTATTTCATTTTTCCTCCATAAATTAAAAGCTAAAAAACTCCAGATTTTAGGTGCTATAATATCACTTATTGGTGTAGCTATTATAATTACACATGGAGATCTTACATCTATACTTAAATTAAAAATAAACCCTGGTGATCTTCTTGTGTTACTTGCTGCTCTAAGCTGGGCATTATATTCTGTTTTACTTAAAAATTTAGATAATAGATTAAATCCTCTCGTTTTTTTAGAAACTATTATTTTTATCGGACTTATCTTTTTACTACCTATTTATTTAGCTTCAAATAAATATTTCGAATTAAATTATAAAAATATAATTGTTATATTATATGTAGGCTTATTTGCATCAGTTTTAGCTTTTATATGTTGGAATAGAGGCATCAGAGAAGTTGGAGCAAATAAAGGTGGAAACTTTGTTCACCTAATGCCAGTTTTTGGCACTATTATGTCTGTCTTTTTACTTGGTGAGCACTTTTATACCTATCATATAATTGCAATAGTATTAGTCTTCTCAGGAATTTTACTAAACATAACTACAAAAAAATAAAAAAATACAATACAATTTGATAATTATCATAATCATAAGATTGCTTCGTCGCATTTGCTCCTCGCAATGACTGGGAAATTGGTCATTGCGAGCGTAGCGAAGCAATCTCAAAAAGTATTACTTTTTTTCGTGCAACAACCTCAACCTCATTTATTGATTCTCTTTTTTCTTGTTTATAAAGAGAAATATGAGAAAAGAAAGTCCAACAATACCAAAATAACCAGCATGTCTAAAAGTATCTTGAAAAGCATGAGAAGCACTCATCAAATATTGAACTTTACCCAAAAGGGCATAGGATTTAATCGCAGCCAACTGTTCATTCATAGTCTGAGATAAAAATAATTTTGCTGTATTGAGATAATTGTTTACATAGCCATAATTTTGTATCGCTGAAATCTCATCATAATGAAAACTAATTTTAGACTGCAACGTATTTGTCGCAATTGCAGTCCCAAAAGAACCTCCCATAAAACGAATGTAATGTAAAAAACTCACCCCCATCTGAGTCTTAGGACCAAGTTTTCTCATAGCTAAAGTAGATATAGGTGCAAAAAATGTTCCAAGTGAAAAGCCAAGAGGAATTGTTAAAAGTATTGTTTTCACAGACGGAGTATAATAATTTAATTTAGGCATTAAAAATATCGATGTGGTAATATACAAAACGGCATTTATTACTAAAATGTTTTTCTCACCATATTTGTCAGAAAGTGCTCCAGCAAAAAAGGATGTAAAACCTATAAAAATAGCAAAACCTAACATATGTAAACCGGTCTGCAAAGTAGTATAACCCTTTAAATTTTCGTAATACAGAGGCAAAAGATAAAACAGTTGATAGATGGACAAACCAAGTGTTAAAGCGTATATAAGTATTGCAACTCTATACTCTTTTATCTTAAATATCTCATAATCTATCAGCTTTTTTTTACTTACAATTTCTGATATCGCAAATAAAAACAAACCTAATATAGACAAAAATAGCAGTTTAGTAATAAAAGGGGATTGAAACCACCCTTTTTGCTGCCCTTTTGAAAGCATAATAAGTAACGGTATTGTGAACATGGCAAAAAAACCGTAACTTATAAAATTAAAGTGAAGCTTCTCTTTCTTCTCCAAAATTTTAGGTAAAATAAACAATCCCAGAACTACAACCATTAATCCAACTGGAAGATTTACATAAAAAACATATCTCCAATTAAAATGTTCTGTTAAATAGCCTCCAGCTGTTGGTCCAAGAGCCGGTGCAAAACTTACCCCAGTACCAAATATCCCCATAGCAATCCCTTTTTTTTCTGGTGGGAATATTGAAAACATTATGGTTTGAGCAGTCGCAACAATGAAAGCTTCACCTAACCCTTGAAAAGACCTTGATACAATCATTTGAGGTAAATCAGTAGCAGAACCACAAGTAGCACTTGCAGTAGTAAACAAACCAACACCAATTAGAAATAAATTTCTTAGTCCAAACACCTTTACAAGGGATTCTATTAACAACAACCCTGTTGCTGCAGCAGCCATGTAAGAAGTAATAACCCACTGTACACCATACAAGTCAGTTTTCAATGGCGACATCATTTTAGGCACAACTACGTCTACAATTGTAGTGTCAAGTATCGCCATAAAGGTACCTGTCATTACAATAAATGTAATCAAAAATCTTGATGTATTATCTATTTTTTTATATAAAGGTTCTTTTCCCACCATCATCAGTTTGCTCTTTTAATTTTAATCTCTCCTCCCATACCTACCTTCAAAATTGATTTATCGCCCTCATCAATAGATACTCTAACTGGGATACGCTGCGCAACTTTTGTAAATTCACCCGCAGAAATATCTCTTGGCACCAAGGCATAAGTAGCTGCTGATGCAGGATATATTTCCTTTACTTCCCCTTTAAATGTTATGTCAGGATATGAATCCACAGAAAATTCAGCTTCACACCCAGGCTTTACACCTTTTAATTTTGTTTCCTCCAACAATACTTCTACATAAAGACTATCAGTATCCACTACAGAATATACAGGGAAGCCAGAATTGATAATCGCACCTTCTTCAACAAACTTTTTACCTATTTTCCCATCAAAAGGAGCTTTAAGTTTACAATATTCGATTAAATTTTCTAAATCTTGAAGTTGTTTTTTAGTGGCAGCAATTTCACTATCCAACGATTCTAAACTTTTTTTAAGTTCATCAACATTTTTATATTCCACATACACCATTTTCAACTCATCTTCTGCTACACTTTTTTGTTTTTTAAGCCCTTCCAATTTGCTTAATAAAGACTTCTTCTTTTTCTGAAGTGCTAAAAGATTTGTCTCAATATCTTCAAATTTCCTTTTCGATACTGCTTTTGCTTCATAGAGACTTTTAAATCTTTTATAATCTCTTTTTAACTGTTTAATATTTTGATTTAATTCAGCAATAGAATATTTTAGGGATTTTATCTCATCGTCTAAGTAAGTTATCTTTTTCTCTCCTATATTCTTCTTTAAATCAAGTTCATCTTTAACCTTTATTATTTGTATATTTAGCTGTTCTCTTTTCTTATTCAAAGATTCAATTTTTTTGGCCACTTGATCATATTTTATTTTATAATCAATAGGATCAATTTCAGCTATAACTTCACCTTTTTTAACTATATCCCCTTCTTTTTTATACATTTTTATTATTTTACCACCAACTCTTTTGAAGCTCACATTTGTTATTTTATCACTTCTAATAAAAACTGCATCAGATGTGGCATACTCTTTAATAAAGACTAAATAATTATAAGCGAAATAAACGAAAACCATTAAGCCAATAACAAGTAAAATTAATGCAATCTTTTTCTTATTTCCCATATCCTCACCTCAACTCTTTACCAATAGATTTTTCCAATGCAAAATACTTATCTATCATTTCATAATATGCATTTTTTACATTCATCTTAGCCTCAACCAGCATAGCGTTGGCGTCCAACAAATCAGTGTTACTTGCTAACCCTTCTTTATATTTAAGATCAACTATCCTAAAATACTCAGCAGCTTTTTCTTCCTGAACCTTTGCAACTTCTAAATTTTTTTTAGCTGTTTCATACGACTTATAAGCATTTTGAACTTCCAACATAATTTTCAGTTTCATATCATTTTTATATTTTATAAGTGCATATTTCATAGAATCTTTAGCTTTAACCTCTTTAATTGGTTTATCCCAAGTCAAATTGTAGCTTATACCAAATTGAACCATAAAATTCCCTTTAGGCTCTACCTCATCAACGCTATTTGAATACTGATAACCACCTTGCACATACAGTTTTGGCAAGAGATTCGATTTTGAAACACTTTTTAATAAATCTATTACTTTTATATTTTCATCAAAAGTTTTTAGTATAGATCTATTTTTAGTGGCTAAAGTTAAAAGTTCATCAAGTTTTCTTTCTAAAGAAACATTAATATCTATATCTTCCACATCAAATGTGCTTTTACTTTTCCCCATCAAAGTGGCTAGATTAAATTTCGCAATTTCTATTTTATTCTCTATATCAATAAGTTTTTGTTTTGCATCCTCTACCTTCACTTCAGTCTGCAAAATATCAATATAAGGAACAACACCTTGCTCATACATAACTTTCACATCGTTTAAATGCTTATTAAGACTCCTAATATACTCTTCTACAACTTTCTTATTAGCAATCAATTTTAAGATGTTTATATAAGCACTCTTCGCTTTATAGATTAAACCATTTTTTTCTTCCTCAAATTTATAATCTTCTATTTTTTTCTCATGTAATTTTGCTTTTATTGATGAACTAATCAGACCACCTGTATATATATTAAATCTTAACCCTGCGAAAAGCTCGTAATAATCTTTTTCTAAGATTGTAACATCATTAGTACCAAAAGGGGTCGAAAAAGGCTCAGTCTTCTTTTCATCTAAAATTGTATATTTACCATCTAAAATAAATGTAGGAAATCTATTTGCTTTAACTGATTCATATTCAAATTTTTTACTCTCAATTACTTTAGACTCATATTGAAGACCCAAATTATTCTGTAATGCATTCTTAACTGCATCATCAAGTGTTAAAGCATAA